>CAIQVX010000169.1 GCA_903875275.1 uncultured beta proteobacterium
CGAAGAAAAGGTCAACTCCTGCGTGCCGAGTTGAACCGACTCAATCGACTCACGCTCGCTGCCCAGCGACGCGTTGTAGAAAGTTTCGATTTTGTAGCGTCCGGCAGTGCGTTTCTCGACTTCCTTGGCAAAAACGTCGATCGCCACGCCCTGGTGTGAATTCTGGGCGGTGGAAATACTGATCTTCATCTTGGTCTGCGCTGCCGCTGAGGCAACCAGACCTGCGGCCAGTGCCAGGCTCAAAAATAACTTGGAAAGCTTCATGGGGGTCCTTAAAGTAATCAACCCTGCATTATGCAGAGACAGGGAGCTTCACAGCATTGGGGTTTTCGCGCACATAGTCACGAATGATGGCCTCAAAATCCGCATCCGGGCGCAAACCAAGTCGAGCGGCGCGCGTGGCACGAATCTGCGCCGGCCAGTTGGTCACGATTCCAGCGATGGCCGGATCAGGCGTCCAGTCAATCAGGTCGGTCGCAGCGGTGCCAGCCACCCGGCCCAGTGCCATGGCCATCTCCCCGGCACTGGTTTGGATCGATGGCAGATTGACGGCACTGCGTGCCCCCCATGAGGCATCCGAAGTCTGCGCGGCGCAGAGCAGGCCTTCGATGGTGCGTGCCGGCGACGACAGGGCGACCGCTGTCTCGGGTGGTACCGGGCAGACTGCGCGCACGCCGGCCAGTGGCTCGCGGATCATGCCGCTCAGAAAGCTTGAGGCCGCGCCGTTGGGTTTGCCGGGGCGCACGCTGACCGTCATGAGCCGCACATTGCGTCCCTGGATGAAACCCTTGCGGGTGCAGTCGGCCACCAACTGTTCGGCCATGAATTTCTGACAGCCATAACTGTTCTGCGGCGTTGGCAGCGTGTTGTCTTCAATCGTCGCAGGCAGCGGCTGCTCAGGTGAGTTGCCAAAAACCGCCAGTGAACTGGCAAACACCAGCATCGGACGGCTATGCAGGGCGCGACAGGCGTTCAGCAGGGCACGCGTGGCGTCAAGGTTGCTGCGCATGCCGAGATCGAAATCGGCCTCGCACTCACCACTGACAGCCGCCGCAAGGTGAAACACCAGCGCAGTGTTCTGGTCAAGGACGGGTACTGCCGCATCTTTCTGCTCAAGCAGCGCATTGAGATCACCGGTGAGCGCCAACACCCGCGGGTCAGCCAGCAAATCGGCGGGCGCAGCAACGCGGTCCACCAGCGTGATGCGAGCGATGTCCACAGGCGCAGCACCCGCGAGTGCTATGCGCCCCTGAGCCAGCAGCTTGCGCGCGAGAAGCACACCCAGAAATCCGGCACCGCCGGTGATCACGATCTGGCACGACCTGGTGGCCGAAGCGGTTTGAATTGACACTGCAGTTTCCAAAAAAGTAAATGAGTTACGAGCCCGGAAGGTCGCCGTCCGAGGCGATGAATTCTACGTTGTAGACGCTCGCCAGTGGAGACCACCATACCGTCTTGCAATGGTAGTATGTGCCCTCTTTGACTTGACCTCACTCCAGGACCGCAACAGGGACGCGAATGGCTAGCACAACATCGAAAATAGCCACCTTGAGCTCGCCACAGCAGCAGATGGAAACGCGTTTTGTCGCGCTGATGACGGAACTGTTCCAGCTTGATGAGGCCGAGGCGCTCGATTTTGGCCTCTACCGCGTTATTCGTCGTCACAACCGCGAGGTGCGTGCTTTTCTCGGCGAAGTCATCGTCAACCAGGACTCCCGCTCTTTGCAGGGCGGTCGCATGGCCGAGTTGCTCGATGCATCGTTCCAAGCCGTCGGGCACGAGGCCCAGGCCGATGACAAGTTCCGCCTCAAGGAGCTTGAACAGCAGTTGGGCTTGAAGCCCGGCATGACGCTGGACCAACGCACCACCTTGCTGACACAAGCGGAGGGCATCCCCGCCGCCAAAGGCCTGGTCGCGGAATACCGCAGCCGTACCGAAACCCTGGCCAGTCAACAAACCGTGCAACAGGATCGCAGCGAGGTACTCAATCGGCTGTACCAGTTCTTCTCGCGTCATTACCAGGATGGCGACTTCATTGTTGAGCGGCGCTACGGCAAGGGCGGCGCGCGCTACGTCAAGTCCACCGGCGAGGACACCGAGTTTCACTGGGCGACAGAGGACATGTACTACATCAAGTCGGGCGACATCTTTACCGACTTCCCGGTGCGCCTGGGCAGCGGGCAGCGCATCCTGTTCACCGTCGAGCCCGACAGCTTGCAGGCCACCCGCACAGCCCTCAAACCCAACGACAAAGCGCATTACGAGCTTGACAAAGCCAGCCTGCAAGACGTCGTTGTCAAAGTACGCCTGAAATACCTGAAGGGTGCGCAGACCGAAAAACAAAAAGACGAGATCGTCACAGCGATACAGAAAGTCGGCGCCAGCGCCACGCTGGACAGCAGCGCAGACATCCGCCGCTGGCTGCTGCGCTTCATGGCGCGCAACCAGAGCGACTTCTTTATTCACAAGCGCCTGAAAGAGGCACTGACCGACGACCTCGACATCTTCCTCAAAACCGAAGTACTCGACATCGACCAGTTGCTGGCCAGCGCCGACGGTCAATCCGATCTGCCCAAACGAGCCATGAAGGTGGCGCGCATTGTGCGCGAGGTCGGTGGGCACATCATCGACTTTCTGAGTGCGCTGGAAGACTTTCAAAAAGCCTTGTGGGAGAAGAAGAAGCTGGTTTTCGAGACCCGCTACGTCATCACCCTGGACCGTCTCGCGCGCTACTGCCCGGCATGGCTGGCGCAGAACATAGCCACCATTGTTGAGAAGCAGTGCCTTGAGTGGCAGGAACTGGGTCTGGGTGACTACACAGAGGTGGCGGCCTGTATTCGCAAGACGCCAGGTGACCTGGCCACCGCGGCCACCGAGCAATATCTGCCGCTGCCGCTGGACACGCGAAATTTCGATACCGCGTTCAAGTGGTCGCTGCTGGACGCCGTGACCGCAGCGACGCCGCTGGACGATGCGCTCGACGGTGTTGCGATTCAGTCGGACAACTGGCAGGCACTGAACACGTTGCAGCACAAGTATCGACAAAGAATTCAGTCACTCTACGCGGACCCGCCTTACAACACGGATGCCGGCCCAATTAGTTATAAGAATGGATATAGAAAGGCATCCTGGGCTGCATTCATCCAAAATAGGCTAGGAGTTGGTCGAAGCTACCTCACGGAAGACGGGGTTGTCTGCATAACGATTGATGATTTCCAGAAGAACGAGCTTCTGGAAATCATGGCCAAAGAATTTGGAGCTGAAAATCTACTTGGGACCGTCGTCATTAAGAATAGTCCATCCGGTCGTCCCTCTGTAAAGGGCTTTCGCGTAAGTCACGAATACGCCATTTTTTCAGGAATAACACCTACATCCGATATTGGTTTGCTGGAGCGATCCAAAGCTCAGGCAGCCCACTTCGGCAACTCCGATGAGAACGGCCCGTTTGCTTGGGACAACTTTCGAAAACGGGGTGGTGCTACAACGCATCGATCAGCTCGCCCAAAGCAGTTCTATCCAATCTATGTCGAGAAGGAAAGGATAAGGATTCCAAAAATTCAGTGGCTAAAGGACGCAAGGGAGTGGCAAGTTTTGGAGGACCCGACAGAAGCCGAGGTTGTACTTCTTCCCATCAATGACGATGGAACAGAGCGCGTGTGGAGCTGGGGTCATTTGACCGCCATTCAAAACATGAGCAATCTCCAAGTCCGTCGCAACGCAGATGGCGGAGTTTCGATATTCCGAAAAGTTCGTCCGCAAAACGAAGGGTCATTGCCATCAACAGTATGGGTGAAACCAGAGTACTCTGCAGTCGAGCACGGAAGCGTTTTGCTAAAGAACATGTTTAACAAACGGGAATTTTCGTTTCCAAAATCCGTACACGCTGTGGAGGACTGTTTGTCCGTGTCGGGGGCACATGAGGATGCGCTTGTCCTCGATATTTTCGCGGGATCGGGGACAACCCCTCACGCGGTCTTGAATCTCAACCAACGCGACGATGGATCACGGAAATTCTTGATTTTCGAGGCGAATGATTACATCAACTCTTTCACGCTCCCCCGCATTATCAAAGCTGCGACCGCGACGACCTGGTCAAGCGGCAATGCCGAGGACCTAAACGGGGTTGGCGTGTTTATGAAGATCCAGTCACTGGAGCAGTACGACGACACCCTTGAAAGCCTGGACGCCCAAATCAACGAGGGCGACTCGGGTGAACTGCAGTTCCAGGACGCTGCCTTTGCCCTGCGCTACCGGCTGGACAAAACAACGCGCGCCCTCTTCTGCGGCGTGGATCGCTTCGCCTCGCCGTTTGGCTATCAGTTGAAGCGCGCAGGTGGTGGTGGCGAGGCGCAGCTCTGCGATGTCGATCTGGTGGAAAGTCTGCCCTATCTGCTGGGCCTGGACATCTCTCGTCTGTACCGCGAGCCGCAAGGTGTGGTGCTGCTGGGGCGCAACCGGCGCGCACAGTCCGTCGCGCTGTTCTTTCGCGACTGCGCTGCGCAGGACTCGGCACAATGGGTCGCCGATAAGTTGGCGCTACACCCCGCAGATCGTGTTTACGCCAATGACCCAGCCGGCTTGAGCTTTGAGGGCTGCGACCGGCTGGAAGCGATTGAAGCTGTCTTTGCACTGCAATTCAAAAGGAGCTGACATGCCTATCATCAGTCGGTTTTTCGGCATCATCATTCGCATGTTTTTCAACGAGCACGCGCCGCCGCACTTCCATGCCGAATACGCGGAACACCGGGCAGTGATCAACATTCGCACGCTGGAAGTGATCGATGGCAAACTGCCACGTCGCGCATTGGAACTGGTATTGGACTGGGCAGAATTGCACCAGGATGAGCTGCTGCTTGACTGGGGTTTGTGCCAACAACACCAGCAGCCTGCGGATATCGATCCTTTGAGGTAAGGAGGTCAATATGGATTGGGAAGTTGTTGAGGCGCGTGTTTTGGAGCCTGGACGTTTTCAGGTGAAATTTGCCGACGGCCTTGAGGGTACGGTACGTTTTGCGCCTAGCGCATACAAAGGCGTGTTTGCCAAGCTGCGTGATCCTCAGGCGTTCAACCAACTGTATGTCAACGGCTATTTTGTCACCTGGCCAGGTGAACTCGATCTGGCTCCTGATGCCATGCACCAGCACATCAAAGAATCCGGCGAGTGGCTACTGCAATAAAGCGATCTGGCCACGCCCGGCTCAAAGCCGCGCTGGTGCTACGTGATGCGCTGGCGGCGGAGCTGGGCGTCGCGCTGCCGGGGGCGATGGCACAGTTGCGCACGGTGGAGAGCAATGTAGGGGCGGCACATGGCTTGACGGACGGCAAGTATCTGGAAGCACTGAGCTCGGTTTGCCAGGGCGATAGCGCCCACCTGGCAGCATTGGACGGTGAACTGCGCCAAGCCTGCAGCGAGGTGAGTTTTGCGCCGCGCTACGCCCAGTATCTGGCACTGATGCTGTTTGCCCACTGGGTGCACGCCAAGCTGGACGATGCACCAGCCTTTCTGCTTCGCCTGAACGCCTACCTGGCTGCGCACAAGCCCAAGGGTGAGGACGTCTCGGAATTCGTCGAGGCAGATCTGCAACTTGCGGCATTCTGGATGGCCACCGCAGCCGGCAAGACCCATGTGCTGCACGCCTGCCTTGCTCTGCTGGCAAAGCGCCAGCCCTGGGACCGCTTGATCATCATCACGCCCTCTGAGTCTCTGACGCGCCAGCATGCGGATAAATTGCGCGAGCTCTCAAGCCTGGAAGTCTTTGCCTACCCAATGGATGGCGACGCCTCCAGCATGGGACGTCTGTCACCAGAGGCGGTCATCGTGCTGGACATCAACAAACTGGCGACCGAAAAAAAGGGCGATGGAGTGACGGTGCCAACCTCTGTCTTTGCCGATGGGCGCAACCTGGTGTTCGTGGATGAAGGCCACAAAGGCCTCAAAACCGAGGCCAGCATGTGGAAGGCGCTGCAGGCTGATCTGGCGGGCATTGATGCACCGATGGCTGCGCACCGCGGCCTGCTGATCGAGTTTTCAGCAACCTTCGGTCAGGTTGCCGAGGGTGAACATGCGTTTGACCGTTACGCCAAGGCAGTCATTCTGGACTACGCCTACGACCGCTTTCACCAGGACCGCTATGGCAAGGACTTTTGGCACATGCGTGTGCAGACCCAGGAAGAGGCCAATGCCGCAGCACAGCGACAGACCCTCACTGCAGCACTGCTTGCCTACTGGCACCAGTTGGCGAGTTTCCGCTCGGCCGAGCTTGCAAAGGCAGCGGCAGCGCTGAAATTGCGGGTGGCGGCACCGCTGTGGGTGCTGCTGGGGCTTTCGGTGATTGGCAGCTCAAAGAACGAAGGCGACAAACTGCAGACGTCCGATGTGATCGATGTTCTGGGCTACCTCACCGCCATGCTGACACATCCAGTAAAGTTGGCTGAGAGCCTGGGTCAGTTGTTGGCAACAACCGGCGCTGGCACCGACATGCTACCGGCTGAGGTACGTGGAGCCACGACCGGCTATGACCTGACTGCGTTGGCCCGGCGTGTGTTGGCGGATTGTTTTGGCTGGCAACAGGGCGACAAGCCGGTGTTGCGTCTGATCAAAGCCGCTGCGGGCGAACTAGGATTGGGCCTGTTGCGCGGAGATACATCGCGTTACTACGGCGTGGTCAATGTGGGTGACGCGGCCGGACTCAAGAAATCACTGGAATCGACCGAACTCGCGGTTGAAGACGATGCAATGTCAGGCTCACTCTTCGCTGCGCTGGACGCGCCCGGCAGTGGCCTGAACGTGCTGATTGGTTCGCGGCGCTTTGCCGAGGGCTGGGACAACTACCGCGCCTCAAGTTTGACCCAGCTGCGACTGGGCCAGGGCGAGGGTTCGCTCATTATTCAGATGTTCGGACGTGTCGTGCGTTTTGCCGGTGTTGGCGGCGACGGCAAGCGTCTGGACAAGCCGCCAGCGGCGCTTGTGCCATTGCAAACCGCCTACGTTTATGGCCTGAAATCAGGCTACCTGGATACCTTCTTAAAGAGTCTCAGCGACAACGGCGTATCAACCCCTAAACGGATCGAATGCCCAGTGCGCAAGCATGCGCCAGCCTTGTTGCAGTCGGTCCGCGCCGTCGCGCCACCGCCCCGTGATTTCCAGGTGTCGCTGCACAGCAAGAACTGGCTTGCCGGAGTGAACAGGGTAAAGGTTTCGCTGAGCGCATCCATTGCGACATCTCGGCTGGTGGATGGCCAGGTGACGCTATCGCAAGGAACGGTCGGGCAGGACATCACGTCGGAGTTCAAGCAGTGGGCGACGCTGGTAGACCGCGACGGCGTGTACCGTGAAA
>CAIQVX010000170.1 GCA_903875275.1 uncultured beta proteobacterium
CAGGCGCAAATCATCAACCTCTTGATGGAGTTGCAAAGTCAGATGGGGCTGGCGCTGATCTTCATCGCTCATGACCTGGCAGTGGTGCGCCACATCAGCCAGCGCGTGATGGTGATGTACCTGGGCCGCACCATGGAGCTCGCCGGCAAGCAGGCGATTTACGAACACCCAAGCCACCCCTATACGCAGGCCCTGCTGAGTGCCATTCCGACACCCGATCCGCGGCGCGAACGCCACAAGAAACTGCAACTGCTGCAGGGCGATCTGCCCTCCCCCATCAACCCGCCCTCGGGCTGCATTTTCCGAACCCGCTGCCCCAAGGCCGTCGCCAACTGTGCTGCGCAAACGCCAGCCCTGCGCGCGCTCAATGCGCAGACGCAAGTCGCCTGCGACCTCGTGTGAGACGCCAACTTCCACCTGCGTCATTACGCATCCCTGCCTTGTCATTGCGGGCCCAATTGGTCATTGCGGGCCCAATTGGTCATTGCGGGCTTGACCCGCAATCCAGTGCTGGCGTAACACTGGATCCCGGATCAAGTCCGGGATGACAATTGCGGAGTCCGGGATGACAACTGCGGAGTCCGGGATGACCGCGAGGGGACGGCAGCGGCAGATCAAGAACGCTGCAGCACCTTTTCCACACCCAGGTTCGCCAGTTCATCGGCACGCTCGTTGCCGGGGTCGCCGTCGTGACCGCGCACCCAATGCCACTCGATCTTGTGAACAGAGTTGGTCACCAGCGCGTCCAGCCGCAGCCACAGGTCCACGTTCTTCACCGGCTGTTTGGATGCCGTCTTCCAACCCCGGGCTTTCCAGCCGTTGAGCCACTCGGTCATACCCTTGAGCACATACTGGCTGTCCACGTGCAGGTTCACATGGCAGGGACGCTTCAGGGCTGACAGTGCCTCGATCACGGCCATCATTTCCATGCGGTTGTTGGTGGTCGCCAGTTCGCCACCGAACAACTCCTTTTCCGCGTCTTTAGATTTCAGCAGCACACCCCAGCCGCCAGGGCCCGGATTGCCCTTGCAAGCGCCATCGGTGTAAATTTCTATCGTATTCAATCGCTCTTTCCCATCGTTGCATCGACGATTGTCTCAGAGCGATTCAGGGTGGCGCTGCCGGCCACGGAAACCGGTGCGGCCGCCACTGCTCTGGACGACCGCCAGCCCGGGCTCAGCAAGGTCACACCACGCACACGCTTGACGGCCACCAGAAAATAGACAGCGCCAAGAATCGGCCACCAGCGCTGGCCAATCCAGTCCATCCAGGCAAAGCGCCGCAGCGAGGTTTCACCGGCAAGTGCCGGCCGGTAGCAGCCGAACTGACCGATTTCAACCTCAAAACCGAGCAGGCGCAGCCAGTCGCGCAAACGCCAGTAGCCGATGCATTCCTCCTGCGGCATGAACTTCTTTCCGAAACCCAGGCGGCGGTACAGCCGCGCGCGCTTCTGTCGAAAGCCCCAGAGCGATACCGGGTTCAAGCCGCAGATCACGACACGCCCCTCGGGCACCAGAACGCGCTCGACTTCGCGCAAGGTGGCGTGCGGATCGCGCGCCAGTTCCAGCGAATGGGGCAATACGACCAGGTCCAGACTGCTCGCGGGGAATGGCAGGGCCGAAAAATCGATCACGATGGCGGAACCCGGCGTCGCCGTGGCGTTGGCCAGCCAACGGTGCGGCATGCGATTGGCCCGCAGGGCATCGAGTTCGCTCAAGCCCAGTTGCAGGGCGTGGTAGCCAAACACATCTGCCACTGCAGAATCGAGCTGTGCGCGCTCCCATTCCAGCAGATAGCGCCCCGGCGGTGTCGCAAACCAGTCGTGCAAACCTATAATTTGATCGTTCATGAAGTTAATCCCACTGCCCGCCTTCAGCGACAACTACATCTGGCTGTTGCACGACGACCAACATGCGCTGGTCGTTGACCCGGGTGACGCCAAACCCGTGCTGGCGGCGCTGCAGCGTTTCAATCTGCAACTGCAGGCCATTCTAGTCACGCACCATCACCCTGACCACACGGCGGGCGTTGCTGCCCTGCAGCAGGCCACACCGGCCCAGGTGTTCGGCCCGGCACTGGAAGTGACCATTCCCGCCATGACCCGACTGCATGGCGGTCAGACGGTTCAATGTCTCGGATTGAGTCTGGAAGTGATCGATGTGCCGGGCCACACCAGCGGCCATATCGCCTTCTATGGGGTGGTTCCGGATCAGGCGCCACTTCTTTTTTGTGGCGATACGCTTTTCAGCGCGGGCTGTGGCCGCTTGTTCGAGGGAACGCCGGGCCAGATGCTGACCTCGCTGCAACGGCTTGCCACACTGCCGGACAGCACACGGGTCTGCTGCGCCCACGAGTACACCTTGAGCAATCTCAAATTTGCCTGCGCCGTGGAGCCCGGCAACGCGGAGTTGCTGGCTTATCAAGACAAGGTCCAGGCCTTGCGCGCGGCGGAAAAGCCCAGCCTGCCATCCTCAATTGCGCTGGAGCGTCAGATCAACCCTTTCATGCGCACCCGCGAGGCTACAGTGATCGCCGCGGCGAAGGGGTTTGACGCAAGCGCCCACGACGAAACCAGCGTGCTTGCGGCACTTCGTCAATGGAAAAACCAGTTCTGATGAAAATTTGCCAAATTGTGTGCCTGAGCGGTCTGATCTGGCTGACAGGCTGTGCCAGTACCGAGTTCATCAAGCCGATTGCTTCGGACGCCCCCAGCAGTTCCGCCGCACCAGGCATAGTGCTGGCCACGCCGTCCGCCGCCGCAACTCCAGTCGCGGCCGGCGCCGCCGGCGATCTGCTTCCCATCACCGCCGCTCTGGCCACGTCCACTGCCGTTGCGCCACTGGCCCCGCCAGTCGACCTTTGGGACCGGATTCGGAGCGGCTACGCCATGCAGAACCTGGAAAGCACCCTGGTACACGACCGTGAGCTCTGGTACAGCAGCCGCAACGACTACATCCTGCGCATGACAGAGCGTTCGCGCAAATACCTGTTCCACATTGTTGAGGAACTCGAACGCCGCAACATGCCGACCGAACTGGCCCTGCTGCCCTTCATCGAGAGCGCCTTCAACCCGCAGGCCGTCTCCAGTGCCAAAGCAGCCGGCATGTGGCAGTTCATGCCCGCGACCGGCAAGACCTTCGAGCTCAAACAGAATGCCTTTCGCGATGACCGGCGCGACGTACTGGCCTCAACCCGTGCCGCGCTCGACTACCTGCAAAAGCTCTATCTGATGTTTGGCGACTGGCATCTTGCGCTGGCTGCTTACAACTGGGGTGAGGGCAGTGTCGGCCGTGCCATCGCGAAGAACCAGCGCGCCGGACTGGGCACCAGTTATACCGACCTCACCATGCCCATGGAAACGCGCTTTTACGTCCCCAAACTGCAGGCGATGAAGAACATCGTGAGCCAGCCGAGCGCATTCAATTCGAGTCTGCCGCACATCGAAAACCACCCCTACTTTCAAACGGTTGATATCCGGCACGACATCGATGTCGCACTGGCAGCCAAACTGGCTGAAGTGCCGCTGGATGACTTCAAGGCACTCAATCCTTCGGCCAGTCGCCCTGTCATCCTGGCGGCAGGAACACGCCAGATCCTGCTGCCCTGGGACAACGCAGCGATCTTTCAGCGCAATCTGGAGGCCTACAGTGGCGGGCGCCTGGCAAGTTGGACAGTCTGGCTCGCACCAACCACCATGAAGCCGGCGGATGCGGCCAAACGGGTAGGCATGACCGAACAGACGCTGCGCAGTGTCAACAACATTCCACCGCGCGTTCTGATCCGGGCTGGCTCCAGCCTGCTGGTGGCACGGGCCACCCATCTTGAAACCGATGTCGCGGTGCATCTGGCCGACAATGGCCAGTTGTCGCTATCGTCCCTGGCACCGCCCAAACGAGTCGTACGCAAGGGCGGCAAGCCGGCGCAACCGAACCGCAGCGCAGCCAGACCTGCGGTCAAGACCACGCCTGGCCAGAAAGCACCGGTGCGCAAACCGGCGCCTGCCGTGCGCAACAAGAACCCCTGAGACGGCGCTGGCGCTCAGCGCCGATCCACCATGGCATGCGCGATCGTGCCCAGATCCACATACTCCAGTTCGCTGCCCACTGGCACGCCGCGCGCAAGACGTGTCAGACGCAGACCCCGCGTCTTCAGACCTTCACTGATGACATGGGCCGTTGCTTCACCCTCGGCGGTGAAGTTCGTGGCCAGAATGACTTCCTGCACCAGACCGTCGCTGGCGCGATCAAACAGGCCCTTGAGGCCAATATCTTTGGGACCAATGCCGTCCAGCGGACTGAGTTTGCCCATCAACACGAAATAAAGGCCGTGATAGGCGCCTGTGCGCTCAACCGCAGACTGATCCGCAGGCGTCTCCACCACACACAGTTTGCTGCTGTCGCGTCGCGGATCCAGACAGGTGCTGCAAACCAGTTCCTGCGTAAACGTGTGGCAACGCTCGCAATGGTGTACCCCGTCGACAGCCGCCTGCAAGGCATGGGACAGGGCCAGCGCACCCGGCCGGTCATGCTGCAGCAGATGAAACGCCATCCGTGAGGCCGATTTCACCCCGACCCCCGGCAATCGGCGCAAGGCCTGAATCAGGACGTCGAGCGCGTTCGCGTTGGCCATTCAGTTCAGAACGGGAACTTCATGCCGCCGGGGAGTCCGGGCATTCCCGCCGTGATCTTGCCCATCTTCTCGGCTGAGGTTTCTTCGGCCTTGCGCACCGCAGCGTTGAAGGCGGCGGCCACCAGATCTTCCAGCATGTCCTTGTCCTCGGCCAGCAGGCTGGGGTCGATGCTGATGCGTTTGACATCGTGTTTGCAGGTCATGGTGACTTTCACCAGGCCCGCGCCGGACTCGCCCGTGACCTCGACAAAGCCGAGTTCATCCTGGGCCTTCTTCATGTTGTCCTGCATCGCCTGCGCCTGCTTCATGAGGCCGGCGAGTTGTCCTTTGTTGAACATGGATATTCCTTGATTTATGTTGGCGGGAAGCAGTCAGAAAACTGCAAGTCAACCCGGTTTGATGCTGCCAGGCACAATTTTCGCTCCAAAATCGCGCATCATGGTCTGCACCAGCGGGTCATCGAAAATGACCTTCTCGGCACTCATCTGTCGTTCGGCGGCCGCAGCAACATTGCGCCGCGCCGGGCTGTCGGTCACGCGTCCGATCTCGACCGCGAGGCGCACCGTATGCCCCGCAGCCTGCAGTGCTGTGGCCAGGCGATCACGACTGCCGCTCTGATTGAGAGATTCGCGTTCGACACGCAGCAGCCACTGGTCGGTGTCGCGGGCCAGCAACTGCGACTGCAGCGCGAGTTCACGCACCATCGCGGTGATGGCATCACTGGCAATCAGTTGTGTCACGGTCTGGTGCCAGAAATCACCCTCTTCGGTCGGTTGCAGCACGGCGTCAGCCGACTGACCGGCCACCACCTCGCTGCGGGATTCAAGCTGCACCCGCACTGGAATTGAAAGCACCGTGCTCGCGGCCTGGGCGGCGTTGGCAGCAAGGTGAATTTTCTTCGCCGGCTGTGCCGACGTCTGCGCGGCACTGATCGGGCGAGTCAGCACCGGCACCTGTTGCACTGGCAGACCCGGTGCTGCGCGGCCCACCACCGGTGCGGCCGGAGTCGCTTCAGACGCTGGCGATTTCAGAGTTTTTTTTTCCACGGACAGCGTTTTTTCCGCGCCGGGCTTGAACGCCAGCAGACGCAACAAGACCATGGTCAGTGCCGCGTATTCATCGGGGGCCAAGCCCAGATCGGCACGCCCGTGCAGACAAATGCTGTAGAGCAGTTGGGTCTCGTCGGCCGACATCATGGCCGCGAGACGACAGGTGTCAGCCACTTCGGCGTCGGTCTCGTCCGTCGGCACCCCATCGGAAACCGTCTGAAATACCGCCATCCGCTGCAATACGGTCGCCATTTCTTCCAGTGTCGAAGCAGCGCTCAACCCATTGAGTCGCAGCGCCTCCGACGTCTCCACCACAGTCTTGCCGTCGCCCAGTGCCAAGGCCTCAATCAGGCGCAGCACATAGGAACGATCCACACTGCCCAGCATCTGGCGCACCAGCGTTTCTTCAAGGTGGCCAGCGCCAAAGGCAATCGCCTGGTCGGTCAGACTCAGCGCATCACGCATGGAGCCGCGCGCGGCGCGCGACAGCAGTCTCAGGGACTGGGAGTCGGCCGACACGTTCTCGGTTTGCAGGACTTTTTCAAGATGCTCACGGATCGTCTCCGGTGCCATCGGGCGCAGGTTGAACTGCAGGCACCGTGACAGCACCGTCACCGGCACCTTTTGCGGATCGGTGGTGGCCAGCACAAACTTCAGGTAGTCGGGTGGCTCTTCCAGCGTCTTCAGCATGGCATTGAAAGCGTGGCCTGTCAGCATGTGCACTTCGTCGATCATGAAGACCTTGAAGCGTCCCTGCACCGGCTTGTAAACCGCCTGCTCCAGCAGAGCCTGGACCTCATCGACCCCCCGGTTCGAAGCCGCGTCGAGCTCGGTGTAATCGACAAAACGGCCCGCATCAATGTCGCGGCATGCCTGGCACACGCCACAGGGCGTGGCGGTGATGCTTCCCTGTCCGTCCGCACCCTGACAGTTGAGCGACTTGGCAAGAATACGTGACACCGTGGTCTTTCCAACGCCTCGGGTGCCCGTAAACAGGTAGGCATGGTGCAGACGCTGTGTCCCCAGGGCGTTGGTGAGCGCCTGCACCACATGGTCCTGACCCACCATTTCGGTGAAGTTGCGGGGACGGTACTTGCGGGCCAGCACGAGGTAAGACATGGGAGCCGATTCTAAGGCCCACCCCGGAAGAAGCAGCGGGTACCATACCGGGTCAAAATACCCCCAACTTTGCCGAGAGCCTGACTGGCCCGGAATGTGCCTGCCCACATGAACACAAACATTTTTGCCGCGATTCTTTGCCTGCTGGCAACAGCGCCCTTTCTGGCCAAGTCCGCAGAGCCGGACCCATGGCGCTGGAATCTCAAGGATCTGTACGCGACCCAGACTGACTGGGACAAGGATGCGATTGCATTGGAACAGCAACTCGTGAAACTGTCATCGTGCAATGCGCAGCTGGCTCAATCGGCCAGACGGTTCAGGATCTGTCTGGACCTGAACGCCGAGGTGCTCAAGCGCTATTACCGACTCTCGGCCTATGCGTCGCAGTGGCACGATGAAGACACCGGCATTGCGGCCGCACAGGACCTCAAGCAGCGCGCCGTGCTGCTGGGGAACCGGGTTGACGAGACAACCGCCTTCCTGAGTCCCGAGATCCTCGGCATGGGTCGCTCCAGAGTGGATGCGCTGCTCAAGAGAGAGCCTTCGGCGAGGATCTACAAGCACTGGCTCGACGACATCCTGCGCACTGCTTCACATACGCTGGACCGCAAGGGCGAGGAACTGATTGCCAGTTTCAGCGCTGCGACCGGCGCGGCACAGGCGATGTATGTCACGCTGGCGGACACCGACATGCCCTGGCCGAAAGTCAGCTTGTCCGATGGCAAGGAAATCGTGCTTGATCAGTCTGCCTACGAAAAGTACCGCGTGTCAGGCAACCGGACCGAGCGCAAGCAGGTGTTTGATGCCTTTTGGGGCAAGTGGAAAGAATTCGAACGCACGTTTGGGGTGAGCTTTTACGAGCAACTCAAGAAAGACGCCGCCCTGGCCAAGGTCAGGCGCTACCCGGACTCGCTCACGCAGGCGCTTGACACTAACAAACTGCCGCGTGCGGTCTACGACACGCTGGTAGCGCAGGCCGAGGCCAACCTGCCAACCCTGCACCGCTACTTCAGGCTGCGCGCCCGGATGCTGGGCGTGAGCGAAATGCGCTACTACGACATCTACCCGCCGATGGTCACCAGCGATCTGAAGTACCCCATTGAACGCAGCACGCAACTCATGCTCGAAGCCGTCAGGCCACTTGGAGCGGACTATGCGCGGGCACTGGAGCAAGGCACTCGAAGCGCCTGGATGGATGTGTTCCCGCGCCCCAGGAAGCGCTCGGGCGCCTACATGAACGGCTCGGTCTACGACGTGCATCCCTACCTGCTGCTCAACCACAACGACGACTACGAATCGCTTTCAACCCTGGCCCACGAGTGGGGACATGCAATGCACTCGTACCTGGCAACGCGCAGCCAGAGCTTCATCAACGCCGATTACCCGACATTCACGGCCGAGATTGCCTCCACCACCAACGAACTGCTTCTGCTCGACCACATGCTCAAGGTCGCGCGCAACGACGACGAGAGAATGCTCTATCTGGACTCGGCACTGGAGAACCTGCGCGGCACATTTTTCAGACAGGCCATGTTTGCCGCCTTCGAGCGTGAAGTTCACGCCCGGGTGGACCGGGGTGAATCCCTGACCGGCGAGGCGCTGACGAAGATCTACGGCGACATCCTGCGGCGCTACCACGGCGACAGGGAAGGTGTGGTCAGGATTGACGATCTCTACACCATTGAGTGGGCCTACATCCCGCATTTCTACAACCGCTTCTATGTGTTCCAGTACGCCACCTCGATTTCGGCGGCCAGCCTGTTTGCCGACCAGATCCTGAGTGGCGTTGCCGGCTCAAGCGAGCGCTACCTGAACATTCTTCGGGCCGGGGGTTCGCGCTACCCCTATGACATGGTGAAGGAGGCGGGCGTCGATCTGGCCTCGGCAGCGCCCTACCAGGCACTGGTGGCGAAAATGAACCGGATCATGGACCAGATCGAGGCCATCCAGGCGCGGCGGAAGTAGTCACCAGGGAAGCTCAGTTCCGTCATGGTTGAAAAAGCGACCACTGTCGGCCGGGGTCAGGCGCTCCAGCAGGCGTTGTTGATTCAGCACGGATTGCGCGACTTCTATGGGTGCCTCTGCCCCACCCATTCGCGTTTTCACCCATCCTGGATGCAGCGCCACCACCGTGATGCCGCGCGCTCCCAGGTCGCTGGCCAGGTTTCTGGCGATCATGTTCAGTGCCGCTTTTGAAATCCGGTAGGCATAGCGCCCACCGGAATGGTTGTTGCCTATGGATCCAAGCTGACTGGACTGAATCGCTATCAGTTTGCGCTGTGAGCCCGCCACGTTATCCGACAGAACTTCGGCCAGCTTCAAGGGTGCCAGCGCATTGACGCGAAGCAGTTGCAGAACATCCTCCATGTCAAGGGAACCCAGAGTCTGGCTGCGGTCACCGCTGGCCCCGGCATTGGCCAGCAACAGGTCCACAGGCCGTCCGTCGAGCGCCTGTTTGACCTGTGCCGGCGCATCGGCCTGCGCTGCGTCATACCGGACAATCGTCAGCCGGCCCTTGTGCGCGCGGACCAGCGCCTGAAGTTCCTGCGCCTGCTCGGGGTCCCGTACCGCCGCAAACACCTCGATGCCTTGCATCGCAAAACGCCGGGCGTGCTCGAGCCCGATGCCACGGTTCGCTCCGGTGATCAGAACGGTCTTCATAAGCCAGCGGCAGGCAATGTGATGGGTCCGCGCCGGTACGGGTGAGTCAGATTGATGCAGGACATGGGAATCGATTCTAGGGCTGACCCGGATTCGGCGTGCGCCCTTACAATACCCCTGACGGGCCTTCCCGCATGGTGAAGCGGCCAACCGGGTCAGGTGGGGAACCAAGCAGCCCTAACTGTGGAGCCAGTGCCGGGGTCAAGGCTCGTCAACCTCATTTTTTTGCATTCGCTGAGGAATTTATGACGATACTTGTAGCCTATGTGCCGCGTCCGGAGGGTCAAGCCGCCCTGGACAAGGGGATAGAGATGGCGAAACGCCGCAACGAACGACTTGTAGTGGTCAATGCGAGCCCCGGCGGCAGCAAGGAAGATCCGTCACTGGCGGACGTTCAGGACTACGAACGGGTGCAACAGCTATTGACCGACAGCGGGGTCAATGGCGAGCTCAAGCAGTTTGTTCGCGGCAAGAATGCAGTGGAAGAAATAGAAGCTCTGGCCGAGTCGCTTCAGGTTTCAGTCCTGATCATTGGCATCAGAAAGCGCTCACCGGTAGGCAAACTGATCATGGGCAGCGTGGCCCAGGAACTGCTGCTATCGGTGTCCTGCCCGGTGCTGGCCGTCAAGGCAGCTTAGAACAGTCCCGAAATCCTGCCGTCGTCGTCGATATCAATGCGCGACGAGGCGGGCACCTTGGGCAGGCCCGGCATGGTCATGATGTCGCCGCAGATCATCACCACAAATTCGGCACCCGCGGCCAGGCGCACTTCGCGAATATTGACCATGTGACCGGTGGGTGCACCGCGCAGTTTGGGGTCGGTGGAGAAAGAGTACTGCGTCTTGGCCACGCACACCGGGTAGTGCCCATAGCCGTCCTGCTGCAATTTGGCAATTTTGGCGCGCACTGCGGTGTCGGCAGAGATATCCGCCGCACCATACACCCGGGTCGCTATCGCCTTCATCTTCTCCCACAGGCTGTCCTCGTCCTCGTACACGTAACGCATGTGGGCTGTTCCCGACTCGGCCAGTTTGACAACGGCATGCGCCAGTTCCTCGGCCCCGGCCGAGCCATCCGACCAGTGCCGCGAAATCACCACGGGAACCCCTTGCCGGTCCATGTGACGGCGTAGCAAGGCGAGTTCGGGTTCGGTGTCCGCAGTGAAGTGATTCAGTGCAACCACACAGGGCAATCCATAGCGATGCCGGATGTTCTCGACATGCCGCTCCAGATTGGGCAAGCCCTTCTCCAGCGCAGTCAGATTCGGTGTCGCGAGGTCCTTGAGATCGACCCCGCCATGGTATTTGAGAGCCCTCAGCGTTGCCACGATCACCGCCACGTCGGGCCGCAAACCCGACTTGCGACACTTGATGTCGATGAATTTCTCGGCCCCCAGATCGGCTCCAAAACCGGCTTCAGTCACCACATATTCGCCGAGTTTCAGGGCGGCCTGCGTCGCGGTGACGGTGTTGCAGCCATGCGCGATATTGGCAAACGGTCCGCCGTGGATGATGGCCGGATTGTTTTCCAGGGTCTGCACCAGATTGGGTTTGATGGCGTCCTTGAGCAACGCCGCCATGGCGCCTTGCGCCTGCAGTTCGCTGGCCCGGATCGGCGTCAGGTCCCGCGTGTAGCCGACGATGATGTTGCCAAGCCTCGCCTTCAGGTCCTTGCGCGACGTGGCAAGGCAGAAGATGGCCATCACTTCCGAAGCGACCACAATATCGAAACCGTCCTCACGCGGGAAACCGTTGCCCGATCCGCCCAGCGAAATCACGGTGGAACGCAGGGCGCGGTCATTCATGTCGATGACGCGGCGCCAGACAATGCGGCGGAAATCAAAGCGAAGTGAATTTCCGTGATGAATGTGGTTGTCGATCAGTGCCGCCAACAGGTTGTGCGCCAGCGCAATGGCATTGAAGTCGCCGGTGAAGTGAAGGTTGATGTCCTCCATCGGCACCACCTGGGCGTAACCACCACCGGCCGCACCCCCTTTCATGCCAAACACGGGACCCAGAGAAGGTTCACGCAGCGCTATCACCGTGCGCTTTCCGATCCGGTTCAGAGCGTCCCCCAGACCGACAACGGTGGTGGTCTTGCCTTCGCCCGCTGGCGTCGGGCTGATCGCGGTGACCAGCACCAGTTTGCCGTTCGGGCCAGTCTGCTGGTTCAACCAGGCCAGATCGATCTTGGCCTTGTAATGGCCATAAGGTTCCAGCGCCTGCGCCGGAATGCCCAGGCGCTCCTGCGCCATTTGCAGCACAGGTTGAAGCGTCGCCGCCTGCGCAATTTCAATATCAGAAGGAACCGCCTTGGCGGACGCAGCACTGGTCATCACTTACCCCTTTTGTTGCTTGCCACCCCGGACCCTGTCACCGACGCCCTCCGACAGCATCCAACTCGCTCATGCCGGCCCGTCCAGGTCTAGGTAGTTACACCAGCTTGACATTGCCAAGCTGGCGTCAAAAATGCACTATACCCCGCCCCCCAAAGGAGACCTAGATGCAAATCAAACATACCGCTGCACTCGCAACGCTGGCACTGACTGCCGGCTGCGCGATGGCACAGCAAGGCGTCAGCAAGACCGAAATTACACTGGGATCAATTCAGGACTTGTCGGGTCCTGCCGTCAGCCTGGGAAAGCAGGCACGCCTTGGCATGATGCTGCGCGTCGACGAGATCAATGAACAGGGAGGCATCAACGGCCGCAAGCTCAGGATCATCATCGAAGACTCCAACTACGATCCCAAGAAGGCCTTCCTGGCAGCGCAAAAGCTGGTGAATCAGGACAGGATTTTCATGATGGTGGGTCACATCGGAACCGCGCACAACCTGGCGGCGATGCCGGTGCAGTTCGAGAAGAACGTCATGAACTTCTTTCCGCTGACAGCGGCCCGCGAAATGTACGAGCCCCTGCACAAGCTCAAGTACGCCTTCTCTGTGCCCTACTTCGACCAGATCCGCAAGACCGCATCCAAACTGGTGAAAGAGAAAAACATCAAAAAGGTCTGCACCATGTACCAGGACGATGAGTTCGGGCTGGAAGTAATGCGAGGTGGCGAAGCCGGTCTGAAGAGCATCGGCATGGACTACACGGAGAAGACTTCCTACAAACGCGGCGCCACCGATTTTTCATCGCAGGTTGCCAGGATGAAGGCCGCTGGCTGCGAGATGGTGGTGCTGGGCACGATTGTTCGTGAAACCATAGGTGCCATTGGCGAGTCACGCAAGACCGGCTTCAACCCGGTCTTTCTGGCCTCCAACGCGGCCTACATCGACGTGATTCACAAACTCGGCGGCAAGGCCATGGAAGGTCTGTACGCGTCCATGACCGCACACAATCCCTATCTTGACGACGCGTCGCAACCCATCCGCTTCTGGGCCAACAAGTTCAAGACCAAGTTCAACGAAGAACCCTCCGTGTTTTCGGCCTACGGTTACCTGATCGTGGATACCTTCGCCCGGGCGGCGCAGCAGGCAGGTTCGAACCTGACGACCGAGAGCTTCATCAAGGCCATGGACACCATGAGCACCCCGACCGACATTTTCGGCAGTGCGCCCACAAGCTTCTCTCCAACCAAACACATGGGCAGCGACGCAGCGCGCCTGTCGCAGATTGTGGATGGCAAGTGGAAGGTGGTTTCGGACTACATCAACTGATCAGTGCGCGAGATTGGCCAGGATTCCCTGCGCGGCGCGGCGCCCGCTGGCCAGACAGGCGGTGAGCAGATAGCCACCGGTGGGAGCTTCCCAATCCAGCATCTCGCCGGCACAGATGACGCC
>CAIQVX010000171.1 GCA_903875275.1 uncultured beta proteobacterium
AGCCGCGCTCGAACCAGGCGCTGCAACCAGCCAGATCGGTGCAAGCGGCCGCAATCAGACCGCCGGTACAGCTCTCGGCGGTTGCCAGCTGGAGCTTCTTATCCAGCAGCAGGCGGGACAGCGAAAGCACTAGTTCTGTTACCGAAGGTTCAGTTCCGGGGGCTGCAGTACTCATTGAACAAATCTCCAGGCTGCGATGACCAGCAGCGTGCAGGCGGCCGCCACCAGGTCGTCGAGCATGATGCCAAAGCCGGCCTTGCGCCAGGCGTAGCGGTCATTGTCGGTATCGAGATGGTGGAACAAGGCGTCCGCCCAGCCCACCGGGCCAGGCTTCACCGCGTCGAAGAAACGAAACAAGGAAAACGCCAGCAACTGGCCCGAGAAGCCTGTGGGTGTGACCAACCACAGCACCAGCCAGAAGGCAACGATCTCATCCCAGACGATGCTGCCGGGGTCGGTCACGCGCATGTTTTTGGCGCAAACGCTGCAGGCCCACCAGCCCAGAGGCAGCGCGGCAGCGATGACCCATGCCCAGCGCAGTTCGTTCATCCACGGTTGCAGGACGGTGAAGGCGGCCCACGCCCACAGGGTGCCGGCCGTACCGGGCGCGACCGGGCTCAAGCCCGAGCCAAAACCCAGCGCGATCAAGTGCGCCGGTTGCTCCAGCATGAAGCGCGCGTTGGGGTGCAGCGGTCCTGGTGTCATTGAGTCGAAAGGCGCTTTGTCGGGCATGGTGGAATTATCGTGTCAACGCCCATTGCAATTGCGTTGGTGAAATGACGTCGACGCTGTGCGAGGCTGCCGCCTTCATTGGCCAGCCTTGTGCTACCGGTGCCACTACGTAAGCGTGCTGCACGCCGACATCCTGGCAAGCCTGCCAAAACCCTTTGGTTACCTTGGGTGCGCTTGAAAATTTGATCTCGAAGCCATATTTTTTGTTGCCCAACTCCACCACAAGATCGAGTTCGGCACCTGCCGCTGTGCGGTAAAAGCTCAAGTCAGCGCCTTTGGGTGCGAGTGCACAAATTTGTTCGATCATCAGTCCCTCCCACGAATGACCTGCCATGGGGTGGCCGATCAGACTGTTGCTGTCGGGCAGGTTGAGCAGGGCATGCAGCAGGCCGCTGTCGCGCACATAGACCTTGGGGGACTTCACCAGACGCTTGCCGACATTGACAAAATGCGGCTCCAGGCGCCGCAGCATCATGGTGTCCACCAGCGAGTCAAGGTAGCGCGCCACCGTGGTGTGCGAGATGCCTCCCAGCGATGCGGCAATGGCGGACGCATTGAAAAGTTGTCCGTGCAGGTGCGCCGTCATGCGCCAGAAACGGTGCAGGGTTTGCGCCGGCACGCTGACGCCAAACTCACGAATATCGCGATTCAAAAATGTCGAAATGAAATCGCTGCGCCAACTGAAAGAAAGCGTATCTGTGGGGGCCGTGTAGCTCACCGGAAAGCCACCCCGCAGCCAGAGCTTTTGCAATGTGAGCAAGGTCGGCTGCGGATCGGAGTTTGGCGCCAGCACCTCGCGTACCTGCAGCGGGGTCAGTTCCAGGTAGCTGACGCGCCCGGCCAGTGATTCAGAGCTTTGCTTCAGCAATTTGCCGGATGCCGAGCCCAGCAACAAAAATCGGCCCGGCCTGCGCAGTGCGTCAATTTCAGGGCGCAACTGGGCAAATACTTCTGGCACATACTGCACTTCATCGAGCACGATCAGGTGGTCGCGATGAGCCTGTAAGAAGCCACTGCCGTCGATGAGCTTCTCGCGGTCCCCGGCCAATTGCAAATCGAGACTGATGGCACCCGGATACCCGGCTGCGATCATTTTGGCCAGGGTTGTCTTGCCAACTTGCCTGGGACCAAGCAACACGATGGCGGGCGAGAACGCCATTTGCTCGGTGGCTGTTTGCAAAAGGGTGCGAGGAAGTTCCTGGTGCCCCGGAAGATTCAATGGATTGTCATTCATCCTTGCATTTTGCCTATTCAACGATCAATATGCAAGGATAAGTACGAGGTAATGTGTGACGATGCCGTGCCGTTTCAGGTGAAGTGGTCAAACGAGGTATGGTTGTCAGGCAATGCCTGGCCTTGGCTGTCGACCAGGCGCAGGCCGGATGGTTGTTCGATCCGCCCGATACGGGTGACCGCGGTCTGGCTTGACTGTGCCGCCTTTGCCACCAAATCGCGCGCGGCGACCGGTGCCGTGAACAGCAGTTCGTAATCGTCCCCGCCCGCCAGTGCCCAGCTACGCCATTGCTCCAGTGCGATCTGGCTGCCTGGCAGACCAGCGGAACTTGTACACAGGGACCGGGCGGCGACCCGGTTTGCGGCCAAGTCGACCTCGACCGTAGCACCCACGCCAGACTGCTGGAGGATGTGGCCCAGGTCACCGAGCAGGCCGTCGCTGATGTCGATCGCGGCGTTGGCAATGCCGCGCAGTGCCAGACCCAGGGCGACCCGTGGCGTGGGCTGCTCCATGCGTGAGCGGGCCAACTCAAACACCGGCGCCGGCACCGACAGCGTGCCGCGAAAAACTTCGAGTGCGAGCCGGGCGTCGCCCAGCGTGCCACTCACATAAAGGTCATCACCGGGCTTCGCGCCGCTGCGCAGCAGTGCCTGCGACTTGCCTTCGAGCACGGGAACTTCGCCGAAGATCGTGATGCAGATGTTGAGCGGTCCCTGGGTGGTGTCGCCGCCTATCAGCTCGCAGTCGTGGGCATCGGCCAGCGCCAGCAGACCTTCGGAGAACGCGTCCAGCCAGGCCTCGTCAACGCGCGGCAGTGCCAGTGCCAGGGTAAAGGCCAGCGGCCGGGCGCCGCAGGCGGCCAGATCGCTCAGGTTCACCGCCAGTGCTTTGTGCCCGAGCTTGCGCGGATCGACCGTACTCAGGAAGTGCCGGCCTTCGACCAGCATGTCGCTGGAAATGGCCAGCTGCGTGCCCGGTGCCGACTGCAGCAGGGCGCAGTCATCGCCGACACCCAGCGCGGCGCGGCGCGGCTCGCGCTTGAAGTAGCGCTTGATCAGGTCAAATTCGCCCATCGCTCAGTGCAGTGTTCGCCGGCCATCATCAGCGCTGAGCGCGTCCAGAACAAACATCGGCACATCGGTTTCAAATTTCTCGCCGTCTTCGGCGACACAGAAGAAGCTGCCGTGCATGGTGCCGGTGGGCGTACGCAGGCGTGTGCCGCTGGTGTACTGGAAAGACTGCCCCGGCTGCAAAAGCGGCTGATGTCCGACCACGCCCAGTCCGCGGACGCGTTCGGTGTGACCCAGCGCGTCGTTGATGTTCCAGCTGCGCGAGATCAGTTGCGCTGCGACTTCGCCGACGTTGGTGATGGTGATGGTGTAGGAAAACGCGTACACATCCTGCTCCGGATCCGACTGTTCGGCCAGATAGCGGGGGACAACTTCGACGCGAAACTGGTACTTGGACATGACCCAATGCTATCTGATTAAACTCCCGCCATGAACTACCGCATAGCGCCTTCCATTCTCTCGGCTGACTTTG
>CAIQVX010000172.1 GCA_903875275.1 uncultured beta proteobacterium
GGCTTCCCTTTTCGGAATTTGGAGCGGGAAAAGAGTCTCGAACTCTCGACCTCAACCTTGGCAAGGTTGCGCTCTACCAACTGAGCTATTCCCGCGTTTCAAGTCGCAAATTATAACGCAAATTTTTCGGCAGAACAGTTACGCCCCCACGAAAAATTGCTCGCGCCGGCCAAGCTAATGCTTCACCGATCCAGCCTGCACCGGTTCTGTCGGGGCAACCACCGCGGCGGCCGCGACAACTGCGGGTTCCTCCTCGGGCAAGGGTGTCGGCATTCTCTCCAGAGCCACCTCCAGCACCTTGTCGATCCAGCGTACCGGAACGATCTCCAGCCCGTTCTTCACGTTTTCCGGAATGTCCTGCAGGTCCTTCGCGTTTTCCTCGGGAATCAGCACCGTCCGGATACCCCCGCGCAGTGCCGCTAGCAACTTCTCCTTCAGGCCACCTATGGCGGTCACTTCGCCACGAAGGGTGATCTCTCCTGTCATGGCCACGTCGGCACGCACAGGGATGCCCGTCATGGCTGAGACAAAGGCGGTCGTCATGGCTGCGCCAGCGCTCGGTCCATCCTTGGGTGTGGCACCGTCCGGGACGTGGATATGAATGTCTCTTTTCTCGAAGAATTCATCCTTGATACCCAACCGGCGCGAGCGACTGCGCACCACCGTGCGTGCGGCCTCTACCGATTCCTTCATTACGTCACCCAATGATCCGGTGCGGGTGATAACCCCTTTGCCTGGCATCATGGCCGCCTCGATGGTCAGCAGATCGCCACCCACCTCGGTCCAGGCCAATCCCACAACCTGCCCGACCTGGTTGAGCTTTTCGGCCCGACCGTAAGAGTACTTGCGAACCCCAAGAAACTCGTTGAGGTTATCGGCATCGACTTTGACCTGGCCAGTCATCTTCTTCAGTTGGAGGCTCTTCACCACCTTGCGGCAAATCTTGGACAACTCGCGCTCGAGCGAGCGAACGCCAGCCTCACGTGTGTAGTAGCGAACAATATCGCGCACCGCCGCTTCGGCAATTTGCAGTTCTTCCTCCTTGACACCATTGTTCTTCAACTGCTTGGGCAGAAGGAACTTGATCGCGATGTTGACCTTCTCGTCCTCTGTGTAACCGGAAAGCCGGATCACCTCCATCCGGTCCAGCAAGGCCGGAGGAATGTTCATGGAGTTTGATGTCGCGACAAACATGACATCGCTCAGATCGAAGTCGACCTCGACGTAATGGTCGCCAAACTTGTGGTTTTGTTCCGGGTCCAGAACCTCGAGCAGCGCGCTCGAGGGGTCACCCCGAAAGTCGGTTCCCAGTTTGTCGATTTCGTCCAGCAGAAACAGCGGATTGCGGGTACCGATTTTGGACAGACTCTGCAACACCTTGCCGGGCATGGCGCCAATATAGGTCCGCCGATGACCCCGGATTTCAGCCTCGTCGCGCATGCCGCCAAGAGCCATCCGGACATACTTGCGTCCGGTTGCCTTGGCGACCGACTGCCCGAGCGAAGTCTTGCCGACACCCGGAGGTCCGACAAGGCAAAGGATTGGCGCCTTCACTTTCTCAACACGCTGCTGCACCGCAAGGTATTCCAGGATGCGGTCCTTCACCTTGTCCAGACCGTAATGGTCTTCGTTAAGAACCTTTTCCGCGTTGCTCAAATCGTGCTTGATCTTGGTCTTGCCCGCCCATGGCAGGCCGGTCAGCACGTCAATGTAGTTGCGCACCACCGTTGCTTCCGCCGACATCGGCGACATCAGCTTGAGTTTCTTGAGTTCCGCTTGTGCCTTCTTCAGCGCATCCTTGGGCATCTTGGCGGCTTTGATCTTCTTCTCGATCTCATCAATGTCGGCACCGTCTTCGCCCTCACCCAATTCCTTCTGAATCGCCTTCACCTGCTCATTCAGATAGAAGTCGCGCTGGTTTTTTTCCATCTGCCGTTTCACACGGCCGCGGATTTTCTTGTCGACGTTGAGAATGTCGACTTCCCGCTCGATCTGCTCGAACAGGTTTTCCAGCCGCTCCTTGACACCCGACAGGTCCAGCACCGCCTGTTTGCTCTCAAGTTTCAACGGCAGATGCGCAGCAATGGTGTCGGTCAGTCGACCCGGGTCATCAATGCTCGAAATGGAAGTCAGAATCTCTGGAGGAATTTTCTTGTTGAGTTTGACGTACTGTTCAAACTGCTGCATCACGGCACGCCGCAGGGCCTCAATTTCGCTGGACTTGGCTCGCGAGGGCGTGGCGGATTCAGGCAATGCTTCCACGGGTGTGACATTTGCCACGAAATGGAACTCACCGTCTTCAATGCGGTTCACGCGGGCACGCTGCTGCCCCTCGACCAGCACCTTGACGGTGCCATCAGGGAGTTTCAGCATCTGCAAAATCGTGGAGATGCAACCGACTTCAAACATGTCAGTGACCAGTGGCTCATCCTTGGCAGCCGCCTTTTGCGCCACCAACATGATGCGCCGCTCACTCTCCATGGCCGCTTCAAGTGCCTTGATGCTCTTGGGCCTGCCGACGAACAGCGGGATCACCATGTGCGGAAAAACAACAACATCGCGCAGCGGCAGCAGCGGCAAGTCGAGGGCGGTAGCAGGTAGTGGGGTATGACCAGACATAGGAAAGCCTTTTCGTTACCTGTTGAATATGGATCAACTGAGCGGCTTTTCAAGCCGCCAGCGCTAAATCAGGCCTTGCGCGCGGCTTCCCGGTAAACCAGCAAGGGCGGCTTGTTCTCTTCAATGGTGGACTCATCGACCACGACCCTGTCCACGTTGACAGCATTGGGCAACTCGTACATGGTGTCGATCAAGGCCTGTTCCAGAATGGAACGCAGTCCGCGTGCTCCGGTCTTGCGCGCCAACGCCTTCCGGGCAATCGACTGCAATGCCGAGGGGCGAATCTCCAGATCAACACCTTCCATCGACAGCAGTTTGCTGTACTGTTTGACCAGCGCGTTCTTGGGTTCAGTCAGGATCTGTACCAACGCCTCTTCGGTCAGTTCAGCCAGGGTTGCCACAACAGGCATCCGCCCCACCAGTTCCGGAATCAGACCGAACTTGATCAGATCCTCAGGCTCGACATCCTTGAAGACCTGGGTCAGACTCCGTTGCGCCTTGCTCTGGACTGTGGCGGCAAAACCCATGCCTGAGGACTGGGTACGGCTGTCAATGACCTTCTCCAGCCCAAAAAAAGCTCCACCACAAATGAACAGGATGTTGGTGGTGTCTATCTGAACGAAATCCTGATTCGGGTGCTTGCGTCCCCCTTGCGGCGGAACGCTGGCCATGGTTCCTTCAATCAGCTTGAGCAAGGCCTGCTGCACGCCCTCGCCCGAGACGTCCCTTGTGATCGATGGATTGTCTGACTTGCGCGAAATCTTGTCGATTTCATCTATGTAGACTATGCCGCGCTGCGCTCGCTCCACGTCGTAATTGCAACTCTGGAGCAATTTCAGAACGATGTTCTCAACGTCTTCGCCCACATAACCTGCCTCGGTCAGCGTGGTGGCGTCGGCCATCACAAAGGGCACATCCAGCATGCGTGCGAGAGTCTGGGCCAGCAAGGTCTTTCCGGAACCCGTCGGGCCGATCAACAATATATTGCTCTTGGCCAGTTCAACATCGTCCTTCTTGGCTTTTTCCTGATGCCGCAAACGCTTGTAATGGTTGTAAACGGCCACCGCCAGTATCCGCTTTGCAGGTTCTTGCCCAATGACGTAATTGTCCAGATTGGCCTTGATTTCCGCCGGCGTTGGCAACTCGGCGGCAGCGCCTCGCGCCGGCGCTGTTCCCGGCAATTCATCGCGAATGATCTCGTTGCACAGTTCAATGCACTCGTCACAGACAAAGACCGAGGGACCCGCAATCAGCTTCTTGACCTCGTGCTGGCTCTTTCCGCAAAAAGAGCAGTACAGTGTTTTCTCGTCCGAAGAACCTTTTTTCTCAGCCATATGCGCTACGCCCGTTTAGCGATAACCTTGTCGATCAATCCGTATTCCCTGCATTCTTCGGCTGACATGTAGTAGTCACGCTCGGTGTCGCGCTCGATGCGCTCCAGCGGTTGACCGGTTCGCTCCGCCAGAATCTTGTTGAGTTGTTCGCGCGTTTTCAGAATTTCGCGAGCCTGAATCTCGATCTCGGTCGCTTGCCCCTGACTGCCACCAGATGGCTGATGGATCATGACCTTGGAATTGGGAAGGGAAAAGCGCTTGCCCTTGGCACCGGCCGCTAGCAGAAAGGCGCCCATGCTCGCAGCCATGCCGGTGCACAACGTTGACACATCGGGCTTAATGAAATTCATGGTGTCAAAAATTGCCATACCTGCACTGACCGATCCGCCGGGCGAGTTGATGTAAAAGGAGATATCCTTGTCCGGGTTCTCGCTCTCGAGAAACAGTAGCTGAGCCACCACCAGATTGGCCACATGATCGTTGACCGGGCCGACCAGAAAGATCACACGCTCCTTCAACAGGCGCGAATAGATGTCATAGGACCGCTCACCGCGACCAGACTGCTCAATCACCATCGGCACCATGCCCAAGGCCTGAGTTTCCATTCCAAATCGCTCGTTCATTGCATCTCCAGATAGATTCATTACTGTACCCATAATGGTACCGTTGCTGTCAGTTTTGAGCCATCAGCTCATCGAATGACATATTTTTTTCGATGACAACCGCCTTGGACAGCACAAATTCAGTCACATTGTTCTCTATCACGATCGCCTCCACCTCTGCCAGACGGTTGTTGTCACCAAAGTACCAGCGTACAACCTCAGCCGGTTTTTCATAGCTTGCTGCTAACTCGTCGATATGCGCCTTGATCTGCTCCGGCTTGGCTTGCAGGTTCTGTGATCGCACCAACTCCGCCACTACCAGTCCCAAGCGCACGCGGCGTTCGGCCTGTGGCAGAAAGATGTCTTCTGGCATGGGCGTCGTGTCAGCATCCTTGATGCCACGCTGCTTGAGATCGGCACGAGCACCTTCCATCAAACGGCCCACTTCTGCCTGCACACTGGCTTTGGGCAGATCCAGTTCAGCCTTAGCGACCAGCGCATCCATGACAGCCTGCTTGTTGCGTGCCAGCAGACGGAACTTGACTTCACGTTCCAGGTTCTTCCTAACGTCAGCGCGCAAACCCTCCACCGTCGGCTCGGCAATCCCCAGCGACTTGGCCAGTGCATCGTTCACCTCAGGCAGGTGTGCTGCTTCCACCTTCTTCAAGGTCACCATGAAATCGGCGCTCTTTCCGGCTACATCCTTGCCGTGGTAATCCGCTGGAAAGCCCAGTTGGAAGGTCTTGCTTTCACCGGCCTTCATACCGGCCGTTGCGTCTTCGAACTCCTTGAGCATCTGACCATCGCCGATGATGAACTGGAAGTCTTCCGCCTTGCCGCCAGAGAAGGGTTCGCCATCGATCTTGCCCTCGAAATCGACCATGACGCGGTCGCCCGTCTGCGCTGCCGCCTCTTGCGGACGCTGCGCAAAGGTACGACGCTGCTTGCGCAGGATGTCAAGCGTCTTGTCTATGGCGGCATCAGTGACTTCACTGGCGATTCTCTGCACTTCAGCAGTGCCCAGGTCTGCGATCTTGACTTCCGGATACACCTCAAAGACCGCATCAAACGCCATCTCACCTTCGGGCGAACTCTCCTTTTCCGTGATCCTTGGCTGGCCGGCAACGCGCAGTTTGGCCTCGTTGGCAGCATTGGCAAAAGCCTCGCCCACCTTGTCATTCATGACTTCGTAGTGGACCGAGTAGCCATAGCGCTGGGCAACCACGTTCATTGGCACCTTGCCAGGCCGAAAACCATCCATCTTGACGGTTCTGGCAAGTTTCTTCAGGCGCGCCTGGACTTCCGCATGGACAGTCGCCACGGGTAGGCTCAGTGTCATTTTTCGTTCCAGTTTGTCCAGTGTTTCAACAGTCACAATCATTTGTATTCTCCTAAATGGTGCGCGGGGGGGGACTCGAACCCCCACGCTGTCTCCAGCGTCAGGACCTAAACCTGGTGCGTCTACCAATTTCGCCACCCGCGCAAAAAACAAAGGGGTCGTCCAGCCAGACCACCCCCAAGAAATCGGTCAACCGGGCATTTTACCCTGCGCAAGGAGGCTTGCGCGGGGCCAGGACCAAGCACCAGCAGGCGCTTCGGTCCGATGGCAACGCGCCAATCGGCATTATTGCGATTCATCACGACTCACCGCCAGAGATATCCCGGGAACTGTGGCAGGATCATGACAATCTATGGCGGGTCTTTCAAATCCGCCCGCCCTTGCCCCCAATCGATGGACCACTACGAAAACTTTCCGGTTGCTTCCTGGCTCTGCCCGGCGCGGCTGCGACCCGCTGTCGCAGCGATCTATGATTTCGCCCGCACCGCCGACGACATTGCCGACGAGGGAAACGCCGGCGCGGCTGATCGGCTGGTGGACTTGCAGACTCTGCGCCAGGACCTGAATGCAGCCATGAACGGAACATCCGACAGTGGACGCTGGCGCCCTGTAATTCGGTCACTGCGACCCGTTCTACACGATTTTTCCCTGCCAATCGCCTTGCTGGAACGCCTGCTTGATGCCTTTGAACAGGATGTGAGATTCACTGCCGATGCACGTCACTACGAGACCGATGCCGAGCTGATGGCCTATTGCACAAACTCCGCCAATCCGGTCGGCCGCCTGTTGCTGCATCTCTATGAGATCGACGACAGCATTTCGCTGGTCCAAAGTGACCGGATCTGTAGCGCCCTGCAACTCATCAACTTCTGGCAAGACCTCAGTATCGATATTGGCCGCGGCCGCTGGTACCCTAGCGTGCAAGCCATGCAGCAGCACGGCGTCCTGGACACCAACCTTCGATCGCACGAACCCTGCACGCAGGCGACGCAATTGGTTGCCGCCTACGTTGCCCAGGCACGGGAACTGATGCAACAGGGCGCAGCGCTCGCACTGCGAATACCCGGCCGTGCCGGGTGGGAGTTGCGTCTGGTGGTTCAGGGCGGTTTGCGCATACTCGACAAGATCGCGGCACTCAATCACGAGAGTTGGCGTGTACGACCAAAACTCGGTCCGGTAGACATGCCTGTGCTGCTGTGGCGCGCCTGGCTCATGGGTAGGCGTGCGGGCCCCTCCACGTCCTGATTAAACTAGCCACCTCAAGCCCACCATGACGCCCCAGGAATATGTTCAGCAAAAGACGGCCGCCTCCGGTAGCAGCTTTTACTACGCCTTCCTGTTCCTGCCGCCGAACCGACGGGCAGCCATCACGGCGTTCTATGCATATTGTCGGGAAGTCGACGATGTGGTTGACGACACCGCAGACCCTGGCGTTGCCAGCAGCAAGTTGGCCTGGTGGCAGGCGGAGGTGGCGCAGGCCTTTTCCGGTCATCCGTCGCACCCCGCGCTGCAGGCTCTGATGCCACTGGCCTCAGAATTTGACATCGAGGAAAAACATCTCCAGGCCGTGATTGAGGGTTGCCAGATGGACTTGAGTCAGACCCGCTACCTCGACTATCCCGGTCTGCAGCGCTACTGCCACCTGGTCGCGGGGGTGGTGGGCGAAGTGGCAGCCAGAATCTTCGGCCAGACCCAGACACAAACCACACTTTACGCCCACAAGCTCGGCCTGGCGTTGCAGTTGACCAACATCATCCGCGATGTCGGTGAGGACGCGCTGCGCGGGCGCATTTACCTGCCCATGAACGAGTTGCAGCAGTTTGACGTGAAATCCCATGAAATTCTCAAGCGCAGCGACTCTGCCCGCTTCACCGAACTGATGAAATTCCAGGCGCGCCGGGCCCACGGCCTGTATGACGATGCGCTGGGACTGCTTCCGGGTGCGGACCGACGCGCACAAAAGCCCGGTCTGATGATGGCCAGCATCTACCGCGCCCTGCTCCGGGAAATCGAGCGCGACAACTTCCCGGTGCTGCGCCAGCGCATCAGTTTGACACCTCTGCGAAAACTGTGGCTGGCGTGGAAGGTGCAGGCACTGAAATAAATGAAGATCGCCATCATCGGCGCGGGTTGGGCTGGTATGGCGGCAGCCGTGGAAGCGACCACCGCCGGGCATCGGGTGTCGGTTTTTGAAAGCTCGCAAACTCTGGGTGGGAGAGCGCGCGCGGTTCGCGCCCATCTGCCCAACGGCTCGCCCGTCACGCTCGACAACGGTCAACACGTCCTGATCGGTGCCTACCGGGACACACTGCGCCTCATGCGGCAGGTCGGCGTCGACGAGCACAGGGCCCTGATGCGACTGCCACTGACATTGCGGTTTCCCGACGGGGCCGGTCTGCGCTTGCCGGACTGGCCGACTCCTCTGGACGCCCTGGCCGGAATCCTTGGCGCACGCGGATGGAGCATGGCGGAAAAGTGGTCACTGCTTCGTCAGGCTGCAAACTGGCAGCGGCAGGGTTTTCAGTGCGACGCCAAGCTCACCGTGCTGCAGTTGTGCCAGGGCCTCCCCCCGCGCCTGATGACGGAACTGCTTGAGCCGTTGTGCCTTTCTGCGCTGAACACCGGTGTTGAGTACGCCAGTGCACCGGTGTTCCTGCGCGTGCTCAAGGACGCCTTGTTGGGTGGCTCAGGCAGTTCCATGCTGCTGTTGCCGCGCGTCGACATGTCCGCCTTGTTCCCCGAAGCGGCAGCACAGTGGCTGCAACAGCACGGCACCGCTGTGCACATGGGCCAACGCATTGATACCCTGCAGGCCGATGGCCGGCAATGGAACGTGGACCGAAATCGCTACGACGCAGTGATTCTGGCCACCTCGGCCTCGGCCGCCATTCGCTTGCTGGAAAACTCTTCACAGGATGACTCGGCACCATGGTCGGGCCAGATCCGACTGTGGAATGAGGTCGCACGTACCCTGTGCTTTGAAGCGATAGGCACTGTGTATGCTTGGGGCGCCAGTGCCGCGTTAGCGCATCCAATGCTGGCGCTACGCAGCGCGGATGAGGGCGAATCCCAGGCGCCGGCCCAGTTCGTGTTCGACCGCGGCCAACTCGGTGGTCCGCACGGCCTTCTGGCCTTTGTTGCGAGTGCCAACAGCGTGCCACGCGAAGCGCTGCAGGAACAGGTGCTGAAGCAGGCCCAAACACAATTGGGAATGGCACTCCAGGCGGTACAAACCATCGTCGAAAAACGCGCCACCTTTGCCTGCACCCCGGGACTGCTCAGGCCATCACAAGTGATTGCCCAGGGCTTGCTCGCCTCCGGCGACTACATTGCCGGCCCCTACCCGGCCACCATTGAGGGTGCAGTACGCAGTGCCGTCAGTGCGGCCCGGTTGGCATCAGTCGCAGCTTATGATGGGGCAGCAAACGCACGCAGCAACGAGACAAGTCGATGAAACGCACTCTCAGGATCCCGGCACTGACACTGGTCGCACTGATCGTGATCGCAACAGCGGGTGTGCCAGCGCATCTGACTGAAGCCGATGTCGCTGCCAACACGGTGGGCGGGCTCAAGCCTGCACCGCCGCGTTAGGATCATCTTGCCGGTTCTTCCGATGTGCCGCCGTTCACTTCGTGCGTGGTGGCATGAAGGCCAGCAGTGCAGGCACGAAAAATAGCGGGACTCCGAGCCAGGAAACGGCAGATACGGGAGAATAGGCCTTATGTCTTCTTTCAAAACAGAACCCCCCTACCAACACGGCCAGGCGCCGCGCACGGCAGTGCTGTTTTGCAACCTCGGTACGCCGGCCAGCGCCAGCACTGCCGACGTCCGCCGTTTTCTGGGCGAATTCCTGAGCGATCCGCGCGTCGTGGAAGTGCCGCGCCTGCTCTGGTGGCTGATCCTGCACGGCATCATCCTTCGTTTTCGACCCGCCAGGTCGGCAGCCAAGTACGCCAGCATCTGGACGCCGGACGGCTCCCCTCTCAAATTATGGACAGAACGACAAGCAAATCTGCTGCAGGCCTGGCTGTCTGAACGCGCTCACCGGGTTCAAGTGCGTTATGCGATGCGCTACGGTGAAACTTCCATAGGTGCGCAGCTCGATGCACTCAAAGCCGAGGGTGCGACGCGGATCCTGATCGTACCCGCCTATCCCCAATACTCGGCAACAACAACCGCGAGTCTGTTTGATGCTGTTTATGCATGGGCGGCCAAGGTGCGCAATCTTCCCGAGCTTCGTTTTGTCAACCGCTACCATGACGATCCTGGCTACATTCAGGCGCTCGCCCGCAGCATCGAGCAGCACTGGGACACCCATGGCCAGGCGGCGCAGCTTGTCATGAGCTTTCACGGTGTACCGGAACGCACGCTGCAACTCGGTGACCCCTACCATTGCGAGTGTTTCAAGACTGCACGGCTGCTGGCGCAGCGCCTGAACTTGTCCAAGGAGCAGTACCAGGTGACATTCCAGTCGCGCCTGGGTCGCGCCAAATGGCTTCAACCCTATACCGAACCGACGCTGATTGCGCTGGCTCAGGGCGGTGTTAAACGCGTCGATGTAATTTGCCCCGGCTTCACAAGCGACTGCCTGGAAACACTGGAAGAAATCGCAGTCGAAGGGCGTGCTGCCTACCTGCATGCTGGGGGCAGCGAGTTTCACTACCTCGCCTGCCTGAACGCGGACCCGGCATGGATCCAGGCCTTGGGGGAATTGACACAGCAGCATCTGGCCGGCTGGCCGACCCAGACCGAGTCGGACTCGCAGGCGCTGGCGGACTCACGCACTGCCGCATTGTCGATGGGCGCGCCGCAGTAGGTCGGCGCTTCTGCCACGAATTGGTCGCCCAGGACTCAAGCACGACTGCTTATCGTGCTGCGCGGATGAATCTGGTCACAAGGTCCAGCTGATCTGGCACATTCAGGGCTGGGGCGTGACCACATCCGGCCACTTCTGTCACCTGGAGCAAGCCGTGCTCGCCGGGTCCGCGCCGGCGCATCTGTTCCACGGTTTCAGGCAAAACCAGGTCCGAATCGGCTCCGCGCAGACACAGAACCGGGATCCCAATCCGGTCGTAATGATCCCAGATTGAATAATCGTCGGGATGACTGATGAACTGCTGCACCATGGCGGGATCGTAATGTGGTGTCACCCGGCCATCGCCCAGTCGCCGCGTCGATGTCTCCGTGAGGCGGCGCCACTGTGCATCACTTAACCAGCCATACGGCTTGTAGACCTGCCTGAAAAAAGCTTCAAGTCCAAGCACGGTGTCAAAAGCCGGCGGGTTGCCCGCATAGGCACGTATGCGGTCGATGGCTGCCTGCGCCAGCTGAGGCGCGTTGTCGTTGAGCGTCAGGCTCACAATGCGCTGCTTCATGGTCGATTCCAGAATACCCGAAGCGCACACTGTGCCAATCGAGCCACCCATGGAAGTGCCAACCCAGTGCGCCTGCTCGACGCCGAGTCGGTCAAACAGTTCGCTGGCAATGCGTGCGTAAAAGGCCAGACAGTATTCCCGCTGAGGCTGTGGACTCCACTGACTCAGGCCACGTCCGATGGTGTCGGGACAGATGACCCGATAGCCGTGGGCACTCAGATGCGCCGCGAGTTCGTCCATGTCGCGCCCGGTGCGCGCCAGACCATGCCATGCCATCACCGTGGCGTGGTTCTCCCATCCCCACTCGGTGTAGTGAATTTCGCGTCCAACGCAAGTGACATAGGCTGACCTGCAGGTTGCTGACAGATTCATGCTTTTCCTCCCGCTGCACTGGCGCGAAGACGGCCGACCACACCGGTCGGAAAGTAATACACCGACAGTACGAACAGCACGCCCAGCCAGAGCAGCCAGCGGTCCGGGGACAGCAGGGCGGCGAGCCAGGGCAAGGATGTTGCCGCTTCACTGCCCAGGCGCAACAGATCCTGCAGGTAGCTTTGTGCCACCAGAAACAGCACCGAACCGATCACCGCGCCATAAATCGTACCCATGCCACCAATCACGACGATTAGCAGTACGTCCATCATGATCTCGAACGAAAGCGACGTGTCGGGTCCGTTATAGCGTAGCCAGAGCGCCAGCATGGCACCGGCCAGACAGGCAAAAAGCGCCGACAGAACGCTTGACAGCGTGCGGTAAACCACAACCCGGTAACCGATGGCCTCAGCCCGGAACTCGTTCTCCCGGATCGCTTGCAGCACACGGCCAAACGGCGAGTTCACGATCCGCAGCATGGCCAACAGCAACACCAAGGCAGCGACAAACAACAGGCAATAGCAAAACAAACGGCCGTCGAGCATGACGCCCAGAAAGGGCTGCTCCGAGAACTCAAAGCCTGGCGAAAGAAGCTCTGGTACCTTGAAGGTCAAACCGTCTTCGCCGCCAGTGATATCGGAGAGTTGCGAGGCCAGCGTCAGGAAAGCCGAAGCGACGGCAAGTGTGATCATGGCAAAGAAGATGGCACGCACCCGCAGCGAGAACAGGCCCACCACCAATGCCAGCAGTAGCGACAGCGCCAGCGCAGACGCCAATCCCACGGCCAGAGCCTGCCAGGTAGGCCCCATGCGGGTGGTTGCCACCGCAATGCCGTAAGCGCCAATGCCAAAAAACATGGTATGGGCGAAACTGACGATGCCGGTAAAGCCCAGCAACAAGTCGAAACTGGCGACCAACACGATGAAGACCAGCACCTTGGCCGCCACATTGAGGGCCTTGACGCCGGGAAAGATGAAAGGCGTTCCCGCCAATGCGATCAGCACCAGCAGCAACAGGACCGCGAGCACACGGCTGCGCGGGAAATCGTTGGACAACAATCTGGTCAGCATAGTGGTCGGCCTCCCGCCGGGCCGCCCCAAGGGAGGCCAGCCCCCTCGGGGCTGAGACCCACGGCTCCCATCCTGCCGGCGCAGGGTGGGACGGGGCGAAGAGCCGTAGCCTCTGGCTGAGGCCTGTACAGCGAATACACGAAGTGATGAGCGTGGGGGTGCATATTCAGCGATTGGCAACCGGGTAGACACCCTGTGGCCGCCACAACAGAATCGCCACCATAAGTGCAATGTTCGAGAACAGCGCCACCTTGGGCAACAGGAAGCCGGTGTAGTTGGCCATCAGACCCACCAACAACGCCCCCATTAACGCGCCCCCGGTGGATCCGAGGCCACCGATGATAATGACGATGAAGATCAGCACGTTGACCTGCGCCCCCATCTGCGGCACCACGTTCTGCTGGTACATGCCCCACATCACGCCACCGAGCCCGGCGAGCGCGCTACCGACTACGAAGACGCCGACAAAAAGGCGCCGGATGCGGTAACCGAGTGACTCCACCATTTCGCGGTCCTGCACACCAGCGCGAATCAGCAGGCCAATCTTGGTGCGGCTCAGGGTCCATGCGAGCAAGGCGAAGACCGAAGCACCGACCAGCACGGCCAGCAGCCGGTACTTCTCGATCGCCGAGTCACCCAGCAGCACGGCACCGCGCAGCGCTTCGGGTAGCGGCAAGGCGATCTGTTGCGGGCCCCAGATCACCTTGATCATTTCCTCTCCAATGATCATGCCGCCCATGGTGATCAGGATCTGCTTCAGATGCTGGCCGTAGACCGGGCGCACGATGAAACGCTCGAACGCCAGTCCGACGGCGCCGGACACCGCCATCGCCACCAGCATGGCAATAAACACCGCCAGCAGGTTGCGCCACAGCTCAGCGGAGCCGGTCCAGTCGCCCATCAGCCC
>CAIQVX010000173.1 GCA_903875275.1 uncultured beta proteobacterium
CTCGGTTGTTTGATACATCGAGTACCGTGACGGGAATGGAGTCCCCCTCATCGGTAAACAGGCGCATCATGCCCACCTTGCGGCCCAACAACCCTAAGGAGTTGCTCAGACTCATTGTTTTCTCCGTAACTTTCACCGTCGCAGCTTCAATTGGCTACGGCGTTTTTTCGTGAAAGACTGTTAATAAAACTCTGCCGGGCTTGCCATGCAAGTCCAGCAGAGCCGATCATTGTATCCTGATCCCGCTCATCACGCAAGTCAACGCAGCACTAAAAAGCAGGGCTACAACAACTTGCGCTCAAATTCCCGGGTCAATTACTGAAGCTTGATCTCCACATCGACGCCAGCCGGCAAATCCAGTTTCATCAGCGCGTCAACTGTCTTGTCGGTCGGATCCACAATGTCCATCAGGCGCTGGTGGGTCCGGATTTCAAACTGGTCACGACTGGTCTTGTTGACGTGTGGCGACCGCAGAATGTCAAATCGCTTCATGCGCGTGGGCAGTGGCACCGGGCCTTTGACGATGGCACCCGTTCGCTTGGCGGTGTCGACAATTTCGGCGGCAGACTGGTCAATCAACTTGTAGTCGAAGGCCTTCAGGCGAATACGGATCTTTTGTTTGGTAGCCATATGAGGTCCTTATGCAATGATCTTGGCAACCACACCGGCGCCAACGGTCTTGCCACCTTCGCGAATAGCGAAGCGCAGGCCTTCTTCCATCGCAATCGGGTTGATCAACTTCACCGTGATCGAGACGTTGTCGCCAGGCATCACCATTTCCTTGCCTTCTGGCAACTCGATCGCACCGGTCACGTCCGTCGTGCGGAAGTAGAACTGCGGACGGTAGTTGTTGAAGAACGGTGTGTGCCGGCCCCCTTCGTCCTTGCTTAGCACGTAGATCTCGCCCACAAAGTGCGTGTGCGGCTTGATCGAGCCGGGCTTGCACAGGACTTGCCCGCGCTGCACGTCTTCGCGCTTGGTGCCGCGCAGCAAGATGCCAACGTTGTCTCCCGCCTGGCCCTGGTCGAGCAGTTTGCGGAACATTTCCACGCCCGTGCAGGTGGTCTTTTGTGTGTCTGCGATGCCAACGATTTCAATTTCTTCGCCAACCTTGATCACTCCGCGCTCAACCCGGCCGGTCACCACCGTGCCACGACCCGAGATCGAGAAGACGTCTTCAACAGGCATCAGGAAGGTGCCGTCCACTGCGCGCTCGGGCAGCGGGATGTAGGCGTCCAGCGCCTCAGCCAGCTTCATGATCGAGCCTTCGCCCATCTCGCCTTTGTCGCCTTCCATGGCAAGCTTGGCCGATCCATGGATGATCGGGGTCTTGTCGCCGGGGAAGTCGTATTTGTCCAGAAGTTCGCGCACTTCCATTTCAACGAGCTCGAGCAGTTCGGCATCATCGACCATGTCGCACTTGTTCAGGTACACGATGATGTAGGGAACACCCACCTGGCGTGCCAGCAGGATGTGCTCGCGCGTCTGGGGCATCGGGCCGTCAGCCGCAGATACCACCAGAATGGCGCCGTCCATCTGCGCCGCGCCCGTGATCATGTTCTTGATGTAGTCAGCGTGGCCAGGGCAGTCAACGTGCGCATAGTGCCGACCTGCTGTTTCGTATTCAACGTGCGCCGTGTTGATCGTGATGCCGCGTGCCTTTTCTTCCGGCGCCGCGTCAATCTGGTCGTACGCCTTGGCCGTGCCGCCGTACTTGGCCGCCAGCACGCTCGTGATGGCCGCCGTCAGCGTCGTCTTGCCGTGATCAACGTGCCCAATCGTGCCCACATTCACGTGGGGCTTGGTTCGTGTGAATTTTTCTTTTCCCATTTCAATTCCTTAAAAGAGCAATACCCGTGTTTGGTTTAATGTCTGCATTTCGTCACTGGTTCCCTTGCCACGGGCAGCTCGGGGTGCGAAATCGCAGACAGATTAAATTGAGGTGCCCGAGCAAATTTGCTTCGCAAATACAGATCCGGCCACTGGCAATTATTTGGCCCTCGCCGCCATGATGGCTTCCGAAACATTGCGCGGGGCTTCCGTGTAATGCTTGAATTCCATTGTGTAGGTTGCACGGCCCTGTGACATGGATCGCAGCGTCGTTGAGTAACCGAACATTTCGGACAGCGGGACTTCCGCCTTGATGGCCTTGCCGCCACCGACCATGTCTTCCATGCCTTGCACCATACCGCGGCGTGATGACAGATCGCCCATCACGTTGCCGGCGTAGTCTTCCGGGGTCTCAACTTCCACCGCCATCATCGGCTCAAGAATCACAGGGCCGGCCTTGCGGCAACCTTCCTTGAAACCAAAGATGGCCGCCATCTTGAACGCGTTCTCGTTCGAGTCAACGTCGTGGTAGGAGCCGAAATGCAGTGTGACCTTGACGTCCACCACCGGGTAACCCGCCAGAACGCCCGAGGTCACTGCTTCATGGATGCCCTTTTCAACTGCGGGGATGTATTCGCGCGGAACCACGCCGCCCTTGATGGCGTCGACAAACTCGATACCCTTGCCCGCCGCATTCGGTTCAATCTTCAGCACCACGTGACCGTATTGGCCCTTGCCACCTGACTGGCGTACAAACTTGCCTTCACTGTCCTCAACCGTCTTGCGGATGGTTTCGCGATAGGCCACTTGAGGCTTGCCAACGTTGGCTTCGACGCCAAACTCACGACGCATGCGATCAACAATAATTTCAAGATGCAACTCGCCCATGCCGGCAATCAGGGTCTGCCCCGACTCTTCATCAGTCTTGACGCGGAATGACGGATCCTCCTGCGCCAGTCGTTGCAGCGCGATGCCCATCTTTTCCTGGTCGGCCTTGGTCTTTGGTTCAACGGCCTGTGTGATCACAGGTTCCGGAAACACCATGCGCTCCAGCATGATGATGGAAGCAGGGTCGCACAGAGTCTCACCCGTGGTGACGTCCTTCAAGCCGATACACGCAGCAATGTCACCGGCAACAATTTCGCTCACTTCTTCGCGCTTGTTGGCGTGCATTTGCACGATACGGCCGATACGTTCCTTTTTTCCGCGGATCGGGTTGTACACTGTGTCGCCTTTGGTCAGCACACCAGAGTAGACGCGGACAAAAGTCAACTGCCCAACAAACGGGTCGGTCATCAGCTTGAACGCAAGCGCCGAAAACTTCTCACCATCGTCGGCCCGGCGGGTGACGGGTTCCTCGTCATCGTCAGTACCCTTGACTGGCGGAATGTCAACCGGCGCGGGCATGAACTCGATGACGGCGTCCAACATACGCTGCACACCCTTGTTCTTGAACGCGGTCCCACACAGCATCGGCTGAATTTCGCTGGCAATGGTGCGAGTACGAATGCCGAACTTGATTTCGGCTTCCGTCAAGTCACCTTCTTCCAGGTACTTGTTCATCAGTTCTTCATTGGCTTCAGCAGCCGCTTCAACCATTTTTTCGCGCCACTCTTTGGCCAATTCCAGCAACTCAGCCGGAATCTCGCGGTACTCGAATTTCATGCCTTGGGAGGCTTCATCCCAGATGATGGCTTTCATCTTGATCAGGTCAACCACGCCGACGAAGTTCTCTTCCGCGCCAATCGGAATCACGATCGGAACCGGATTGGCTTTGAGGCGCAACTTCATCTGGTCAACAACTTTGAAGAAGTTGGCTCCCGTGCGATCCATCTTGTTCACAAAAGCCAGGCGCGGCACCTTGTACTTGTTGGCTTGCCGCCACACGGTCTCCGACTGCGGCTGCACACCACCCACCGCGCAATACACCATGCACGCGCCGTCAAGCACCCGCATCGAACGCTCTACTTCGATCGTGAAGTCAACGTGTCCGGGGGTATCAATGATGTTGATCCGGTGCTCGGCAAAGTTGTTTTCCATGCCCTTCCAGAAACAGGTAGTAGCGGCAGACGTGATCGTGATGCCGCGTTCCTGCTCCTGCTCCATCCAGTCCATGGTGGCTGCGCCGTCATGGACCTCACCAATTTTGTGGTTCACGCCGGTATAAAAAAGAATGCGCTCGGTAGCAGTAGTTTTACCGGCGTCAATATGAGCTGATATACCGATGTTGCGGTACCGCTCAATAGGTGTATGGCGAGCCATGATGGGATCCTTGGTTGCTCTTTATGTAAATCAAACTTGGCAACACCGGGCAGATTTGCAATTCTTCCCGGTGCAGCGAGCGACTTTCAGACTGGGCGACCCTTGTGCAGTGCTGATGGCACTTCAAAGAGTTGAAACGAGGTATGAGAGCCGCGATCAGCCGTCTCTTAGAAGCGGAAATGGGAGAACGCTTTGTTGGCCTCGGCCATGCGGTGAACTTCATCACGCTTTTTCATAGCGCCGCCCCGTCCTTCGGTGGCCTCCATCAGTTCGTTAGCCAGACGCAAAGCCATCGATTTTTCGCCACGCTTGCGCGCCGCTTCCTTGATCCAGCGCATGGACAGAGCCAAGCGGCGGACCGGACGCACTTCAACCGGCACCTGGTAGTTGGCTCCGCCGACACGGCGGGACTTCACCTCGACCATGGGCTTGACATTGTTGATGGCCATCGTGAAGGCTTCAACAGGGTCTTTACCCGGATTCTTTTTCTCGATTTGCTCCAAGGCACCATAAATGATGCGCTCGGCAACCGCTTTCTTGCCACCCTCCATGATCACGTTCATGAATTTGGACAGTTCAACATTGCCGAATTTGGGATCCGGCAGGATTTCACGTTTAGGGACTTCGCGACGACGTGGCATTTTCTTTCCTTTATTGCTTCAGTTGATGACCTTTCGACCATCGCGAAAACCATTCTGGTTTTCACTTACTCGACCCAACCGCGGGTCACTACGTTGAATCACCGCGCCACGCGGGAACCAACACCTTTGCTTAGACTCACACTCTGGCTTATTTGGCCTTGGGCTTCTTTGCACCGTACTTGGAACGCGACTGCTTGCGGTCTTTCACACCTTGCAAATCGAGGGAACCACGCACAATGTGGTAACGCACACCTGGCAGATCCTTGACGCGGCCACCGCGGACCAGCACAACGCTGTGTTCCTGCAGATTGTGGCCTTCGCCGCCAATGTACGAAATAACTTCAAACCCGTTGGTCAGACGCACTTTGGCGACCTTGCGCAGAGCTGAGTTGGGTTTTTTCGGCGTTGTCGTGTACACACGTGTACAGACACCGCGACGCTGCGGAGAATTTTGCATCGCAGGACTTTTGGACTTGATCGTTTCGACCTCTCGCCCCTGACGCACTAGCTGATTAATGGTTGGCATTGAAAACGTCCCTAAACGTTTGGTAACTAAAACTTGAATACTCGGAAGGCGTGAATCCCTTCGGAAATTCCGAAAAGCCTTCTACTATATCAGGACAACGCCTTCCCGGCAATCGAATTCCCCATCCGCAAGACAAAAGTTTGCGCACACTCACACCTGGAGAGCGATCCCTGCTACTTTATCCAAAGACGTATGCCATCCCAAGCTCGGCCGAAAAGGCCGGCCTGTTCCACCGCCTCCAGAGCCACCAGCGGCACTTCAAGCAAGGGTTGTTCGCCGTTGGCAACCTTCAAAGTGGCGATCCGCTGCCCCTTTGAGAACGGTGCCACCAGCGGGTCAGCTCTGGCGACGTGCGTCTTAAGTTTGCTCGCCGTTCCTATCGGCACAGCAACCACAATCGCCTGCGGACGACCAAGTTTGACAGTGGCATCTTTACCCTTCCACACGGCTGGCGCGGCCACTGCCTGATTGGCTTCGTAAAGTTTGACCGCCTCAAAAGCTGTGTAGCCCCAGTTGAGCAGCTTTTGTGACTCATTGGAGCGCGAATTTTCACTTGCAGCACCAAGTACGATGGAAAGCAGACGTCGACTTCCGGTTGACACCGGCGATCCGGGAACAGCACCTGCGCTGCCAAGACTCGCAAAGTCACGCTTGGCAGTGGCAATCAGGCAGTAACCGGCGGCATCCGTGTGACCGGTTTTCAGCCCATCCACGGACGGATCACGAAACAAAAGCAGGTTTCGGTTGCTGTCGTTGGCCGCTGGCGTTCCGGGATAGCGGTATTTCTTGATCGAGTAATACACCACAAAGTCCGGAAAGTCACGCATGAGACGTGTCGCCAGAATGCTCAAATCCCGTGCAGTCGTCGTATGTCCGGCCTCTGTCAGTCCTTCCGGGTTTCTGTAGCTGGTCGCCTTCATGCCCAGCGCTTTCGCCTGCTCGTTCATGAGTTGCACAAACCTCTCGGCACTGCCACCCACCCCCTCCGCCAGGGCCATTGTGGCGTCATTGCCGCTTTGCACGATCATCCCTTTGAGGAGGTCCTCCACCGAAACCATCATCTTGGGGTCAATAAACATCCGCGACCCAGGCATTTTCCAGGCGCGCTCGCTCACGGGCAGTGTCTGCTGGAGGCTGATCTTCTTGCTACGCAATGCATCGAAAACCAGATAGGCCGTCATCAGTTTTGTCAGCGACGCCGGTTCCACTGCAGCATCAATGTCCTTGCCAGCCAGCACCTGATCGGCCGTGACATCAACCAGCATGTAGGACTTCGCGGCGATTTCAGGAGCCTGCGGCATCTGCGCCGCTGCAGAAAGACAGAGGACGCCCGACAGGGCCAGGATAAACAGATTTTTCATATGGAAGCAGCCATTGCCCGATTTAAGGCAGGTAATGAAGGTGTTGCGTAACGATGCGTGCGCCTGGAGTGCGTCCGGAGAATCACTAACGGCCAAGGGTCGGTGCAATGAGCAGACGCTGCACCACTTCCCCGTTTTTCAGGTGTGAGGAGACAATTTCATCAATGTCCTGATCGTCAACATAGGTGTACCAGACAGCCTCCGGATAGATCACCAGCACCGGTCCTGCCGCACAGCGGTCCAGACAACCGGCCTTATTGACCCGCACTTTCCCGGGGCCAGCCAGGCCGGCGGCCTTGACCTTTCCCTTGCATCGGTCAAATCCCGCCTGTGCATGGTGACGGGCGCAGCAGTCCTCGCCATCTTTTCGATCATTCAAGCAAAAAAAGACATGCCGCTGATAGTAGGAGGTCGACGGCACCAGGTCTGACCCGCGTTCTGTTTTGGGGTCGCGTTCAGTATCATTCATGCTGACATTCTAGTTTTATGATTCCCGCCCACCCATCTGCGTCAAAGCGTACAGCAAGGTCATGTAGGGCCACAGCCATCCGAGCCACTGGGCCAGACCGTGAAAGCGAATAAAACGTCCCTGCTCCCAGGTCAACAGGGTTTGCGCAAAATACGGGCTGGCGGGCGCCTGGTTGAGCAAACTCAGGTAGAGACCCAAGGCCACCAGGATCAGTGCAATGGCTGCCCGACGTGGTACCCATAGCAGCACAACCACCAGCATCAGCGCAATCACCGTACCTGCCTTAACCGGCAAACCCAGCCAGGCCCAGGCATGCTCCGGCCCGTAACTCAGAGCCGCCGACAGTGCAGTCGCAGCAATGCCCAGTGTGAACATCATTATGAGGAAAAGGACCCGCCGCGCAACCGATTGAATGATGCTGTACCCCAACAGGCACGGAATAAGCAAACCCATCACTACACACAGCAACTCGGCTCCCGGAACCAGTGGCTGCAACTCGATGTCACGGACTGGCAACCATTCGAGAAACGGCGTATCCATCAGGACTTCCGCCAAGGCCGTCTCCACGCGCTCCTGCACCTGCCCAAGCCCAAATGGCACGGCAGCCGGAAACAGCAGTGCCACCGGCCACAGCGCAAGCAAAACCAGTCCTCCCCTGGCATCGGCAACGAACCAGCGCTCCCGAAAACGACTCCAGCGGTCAATACCTCCGAGCCTTTCCAGCAGCCATGCGGACAGTGCCCCAAACCACGCACCCAGCACGTTCAGACCGAGGTCGACAGTCGAGGGCACGCGCAGCGGAAGGTAACTTTGCAACGACTCCATGGCAAGAGACAGCAGGCCTGCCAGCAGTGTCCCCAGGAGAACTGCGTACCTGTCTCTTCCCATACGCAGTTCACTCAAAACCAGCAGAAATCCGAAGGGCACATAGCCGCACACATTGACAAGCACGTCAAAGCCGGTCCAATACTTGGGCAGAGGACTGCCCAGGAAAGTCCATGGGACTATGCCCTGGGAACGCCAGTCGGAAAACGGGTACAGACTGGCATACACGATCAGCCCGGTGTAGATCAACGCCAGCGGCCGTGCCGAAGTCTTGTTCATCAGGGCAGTTTAGGCGCAAAAAAAACCCCAGCACGGGGCTGGGGTGGTAAGCCTATTTGCTGTCACACATCAAGGCCCCGCTCAGGGAGGAAAAGCGGGAGGCAGCAAGCCGCCTGAGGAATAATTTAACAAACTTTGTCATAGATGACAAGAAAAATCTTTGAAATATGTAAATATTTACGAAAAAGTGACGATAAACATCACCACATGCTTGCTGCGCCAACCAGGTCGCAGGCTCGTAAAGCGAGGTTTGGCGCCGAGACCAACCTTGGTTGATTCTTCAAAATCAGGCACAATTTGTCGCATGACACTCCATGCCTCTTTCCCTCTTGCACGCCCGCGGCGCTTGCGCCGCGACGCCTTTACACGCAATCTGGTCCGTGAAAACGCGCTGACCGCCAGCGACCTGATTTACCCGGTTTTTGTAACCGACGGCAAAGGTCAGCGCGAGTCCGTGCTGTCAATGCCCGGAGTGGAGCGCCTTAGCCTGGACCTGTTGTTGCCCGTTGCCGAGGACTGCGTCAAATTGGGAATTCCGGTCATGGCCCTGTTCCCGGTCATTGATCCAGCCTTGAAGACGCCCGACGGGCGCGAGGCACTCAATCCGGACGGTCTGGTGCCCCGCGTTGTGCGGGCACTGAAGAAGGAGTTCCCCGAGCTCGGCGTGATGACCGACGTGGCGCTGGACCCCTTCACCAGCCACGGGCAGGATGGCCTGCCGGACCCGAATCCGGCGGCAGACGGCTACATCATGAACGATGAAACAGTGGCCGTCCTGGTCAAGCAGGCGCTGACCCAGGCCCGGGCCGGCGTGGACATCGTGGCGCCGAGCGACATGATGGACGGCCGCATCGGCGCCATCCGGCAGGCCCTGGAGGCTGAGCGCTTCATCCACACCCGCATCATGGCCTACAGCGCCAAGTACGCCAGCGCCTTTTACGGCCCGTTCCGCGACGCCGTCGGCTCAGCCGGCAACCTGGGTAAAAGCAACAAA
>CAIQVX010000174.1 GCA_903875275.1 uncultured beta proteobacterium
ACATTCTCACCTGTCCGGCATTTTCGGACAACTGGTGATCTGCCGTGTCCGCCTCAGTGACGCGCCGCTGGCCCGTGACGCATTCGTGGATCAGGGATTTGCGGTAGGCGGTCAGGGTGGCAATTTGGGATTGGATGGTTGCAGTAACACGATCAACCGCAGCGGTCTTTTCATCCAGAAAGGCCAAGATTGCCTCCTGCTCCGGCAACGGTGGAAGCGGGATGAAAATTTGCGAGTAGCGAGTTGAGTTGAGATTGGACTGCTGAACCGACGGCACAGCCAACCTCCGAGCAAAGGCGAGAAAACCAGCGCTGTTGAGTACATAGTTCAAAAACCAAGCGTTGGCCCTGTGGTTCACACGCAGCCGGACAAGGTAGGACGCGAATGTGATCGCATCCATCCGAGACTTGCGGAAAACTGCGGCTTTACCCACTTGGTCAGGGCTGTTGGTACGGTTGTAAAGCAAATCCCCCGTTTCCAATATCAAGTTGTCATCCACTTCATCAATAAAGTCCAGATTTGAAAACCAAATTTCACCGTCTTGAATGTTCCCCATCTTGAGTACCGGATAACGGCCCTCTTCAACCGTACTTACTCCGATGCCGTAGTCCATGCGCGCAACAACACGCTTAACACGGCAAACCTGCCAGTGAGACGGGACTTCCCGAAGCCAGTCACTATCGACCTGGCGCAACTTTGGGTTTGCCTCGATCCCAGAGGTGACCGCCCGCTGAATAATGGACTTGCGCAGTGCATCCAGGGTATCGAGCTGGCGGCGTTTGGCGGAGACCGCTGCGTCAATCGCAGCACAGCTTGCATCCAGATAGGCGGCGATGCGGTGTTGCTCGGGCAATGGAGGCAGCGGGAGATTGAACTGTGCCAGCTGCGTCGGCCAATTGACACGCGGCATCTTCGCACCGTAAGCGAGCAAATTGCATCGCTCGATAAACCACGGGGCAGCTAGGCAGTAGAAGAGAAAGCGGTTTTGGATACGTTCTGGCTTGAACGCAAGGATTTCGCCAGTGCACTTACCATCAAACACGGCGACGTAATACTTTTCGAGGTAGGGGCGCAGTTTGCCAAACAGCACATCTCCTTGTTTGAAAACGGTCACATCGCTGACAACCGTCATGGTGTTGCGGCGATTCAAAATTCGGCCCGAACCAGATTCAAGGTCTTCGAGTTCCAGATAGTCCTCAACCTCACTTGCTTGGTCGGTACGCTCGTTGCGAAGCGCTGCAACATCTTTGAAGCGGTCGAACACCCAACCGCTTGGCAGATTGTTCAAAAATGCGTCTTGACTGACGCTCATTTCGCCAACCCCTCCAGCATCTTCTCCGCCTCTTTCTCCAGCTGCCAGAACTGCGCCAGCAGGTCTTTCGCGGGTGTCGGTGGCTGGTAGCGGTAGAAGTATTTGTTGGGCAGGATTTCATAGCCCAGTTGCGGACTGTCTTCCCAGCGGATGATGGGCTTGGCGATTTCGCGCTTCAAGAAAGCGGCAATGTCTTCGCCATGCGGAATGTATTCATCGTCGGCCACATAGTGCCGGTGCGTCCACTCGACAGACAGAATCTCGGGCCACAGGGATGTGCTCTCGCCCAAAGCGATCTTCAGCTTTTTGGTCGCGCTGTCAGCGGGTTTGAGGGCGATGGTGATGGTTTTCTCTTTGCCATCTGCCTTCACGCGGACGCGGAAGGTGATGTCGCTGTCATGAAACTCCTGCTCCTTCTTCAGGTTGGCGGCGGTAAAGGCTTTCTCGTACGGCTCGGTCACGATGGCGGGCTGGTCGTGCGCGTCGGTCTGCCAGAACACGACCTTGACCTTGTGGAAGGCAAAGTCCTGGGGGTTGAACAGCTTGACATTGGCGTCGTCGAAATTCTTTGCCCAGCCTTTGGCATGGCGGGCCTCAATCCATTGGCGGTGCGCGTCGGTCATGCGGTTGCGTTTGCTGCCAAAGGCTTTGGGCTCTTTCTCGAACTGCTGGCGTGCGTCAACCAGCATCACGCGGCCCTGGTGGCTGGCGGGCTTGTCGTTGCGCAAGAGCCAGATGTAGGTAAAGATGCCTGTGTTGTAGAACAGTTGGTCGGGCAGCATGACGATGGCGTCCAACCAATCGTTCTCCAGAATCCAGCGACGAATCTCACTCTCGCCCGAGCCGCAATCACCGTTCGACAGCGGCGAGCCGTTGAAGACGATGGCAATGCGGCTGCCGCCATCGGTCGGCGCAATCATCTTGGCCAGCATGGTTTGCAGGAACAGCAGCGCGCCGTCGTTGACGCGCGGCAAGCCGGCGTGGTAACGGGTTTTCAGAAGCTTGCGGGCCTCATGCTCGTAGCCGTCCTTGCCGCCCCATGTCACGCCAAACGGCGGGTTGCTGAGCATGAAGTTGAAGCGGTCCGCCTTGCCCGCCAACTGATCTCCCGGTTCACGGCTGTGCGCGTCGTGCGGGATCAGCGAGTTGCCCAAGAAGACCTTGGCCTGCTGGTCGTTCTTGATGAGTAGGTCGGCCTGGCAGATCGCGTAGTTGGTGGGCGACAGCTCCTGCCCGTGCACGGTGACGAACTTGTCCACATTGGCGCGCTGTGCGGGGGTTGCCGCGCGGTTGAGCAAGTGCTCCTTGGCGACCGACAGCATGCCGCCGGTGCCACAAGCCGGGTCGTAGATGGAGACATGCCGGTCGGCAACCGAAATATCGAGCAGCTCGACCATGAGCCGGATGACCTCACGCGGGGTGAAGTGCTCCCCGGCCTCGTCGCCGCTTTGTTCCGAAAAGCGCCGCAACAGCTCTTCATAGATGTAGCCCATCTCCAGACCCGAGAGCTGGCTGGGGCCGAGTGGAAGTTCTTTGTACTGATTGAGGATAGGCGCGAGACGGTTGTTCTTCACCATCGTACCGATGGTGGCGCGGTAATTGAAGTGCTCGATGATGTCGTCAACGTTCTTTGAGAAACCGTTGATGTAGGCACGAAAGTTTTCTTCCAACAGGGTGTGGTCATCTTCGTAGACCTTGCGCAACGTCCAGTCGGTGGTGTTGGAGAACGGCGACTGCTTGGGATTGAGTTCGAGTTCTTTGACCAGCTTTGTCAGTTGGTTTTCGGTGAGCTTGGGCCGCTTGGCCAGAACCTCGGCGCTCTTGGCCTCACGCCAGGCCAGCAGCACGCACTCAAGGCGGCGGATGACGATGATGGGCAGGATGACGCTCTGAAATTCGTATGCCTTGAACTTGCCGCGTAGGCGCTCGGCCGACTTCCAGATTTCGTTGGCGAGGTTGTCGAGCTTGGGTTTATTGAGTGAGAGCGCCATCTATTTGTTCCCTGTCCCTGATCGAGCGATATAAAGTTGTTCCAATATCGTCCAATAGAGTGTATTGCACCACATACGAGGGAGAAAATGAATGAGTAATTTTGACTCTTTGTGCCTGGCGTTTGAGGACTGGTTCGACAAACCGCTGGCGGACTTGCCGGAAGCGCTGCGCCAACGTGTCGAGCAGGAGTTCGCCCCGATGCCATGGGACCAACTATCACCTGCCGGGCGGCGCAGCGTGGCATTGCAGTTGGACTATCAACATGACCCTGCCACGGCCGAGGATCGGCGACTCTGGTGGGATTTCTATCAGCGGATGGACGCGGTCAAAGACCAGATCGCCAAATGGGAGGCGGTTGCCGCGCCAACGGCTGCCGACCTGGCGCTAAAGGAAAAGAGGCTGGCAGAGCTCAATCAGGAACTGACCCGCATGAAGATCCAGGAACGGACTTCCGTCGGCGAGTATCGTCCCGAGCAAAAGCGCATTGATGTGCAGGATGACGGATCTGCAGCCACCCCTGCTCCGCCTATTGCGTATATCGCGTATCCCAAGGCAATGCATCAGTTGACAGCGCGGTTGAACGCGACGCCTGAAGAATTAGCGGCCTGGTTGTTTATGGGACCTGAAGATGGCGGTATTGCTGCCTACCTGAACGCCAATGAACTGGATCCGCCACCGAGATTTCACTATGCAACGGGCAGCGATAGCCAAGACTACGTGGCTCCGTTAATGGCCTGCTGGTTTAAGTCGGATGAACTTGATCAGTTCGAGCCCGCCGACCGGTACATCACTGGTAAGGCACTGATTGAGCGTTGGAGCGCAGTGCCGAACCTGGACCCGGCGGCCTTTATCCGCGCGAAGATCGCAGAATCCCGGCTGACGGATATGCACCCCATTTATGGCGGCACCCAGGGTGGTTTTTCAGACGAAAGCGATTACCCGCCTCTGGCCAGCGGTTTGTTCGCCCTCTCGCAAATTGAAAATGTTGAGGCTGCGGATTTTGCGGAGGTCGCCGAAAGTGGCGATACATCGACCACACTCGTTCAACCGCTAGATGCTGGCGAGGCCAGCGTTCCCGGCGACGCGACCAAAGGCGACCCGGCGGGACCTTGCGCGGCATTCCTTGCCATGGTTAACCTTGTAGCCAGTGAGTTGAGTCTTGCTTTCGTTGGTGATAGAGCCGAGTCCGGCTTAGGGGCCAACAACATGCTTGAAATATCCGCACGCGGCACAACAAAACGTGTTGCGCTGGCGGCGCTCGATCTCGTGGATTCGAGACGAGGCACTTTGAACAGCCAATGCGCGATCCTGTTGGGTTTGGTTCAGAAACGGAAACTGCCATGGACTGGCGATAACGCAGCAAAGATGACTAGGTTAAGGCGAGTGTTCAAGAAACATCTTGGCGTCGATGATCCATTTCATCCGTTCCACCACAGCTCAGGGTGGGTAGCCCGTTTTGAAGTTGTCGATCGGAGGGGCGCGGCCGACGAACGCGCCAAACAAGATGCCGAGCGTCGCACTGTTTCATACGACCAGTTAACTGAATCCGGCACACAGTTTGCTGAGCCAGACCCGACAAGTCCACCTTTTGACCCTGAAAACGACGCTGCGGCCGAATGGCTGAAAGGGAACGATCCCGACGCGCGCGCGTAACCAGATTAGGTTTGTCATGACAATTCCCGGTTTGTCATGACAAACCCCGGAAGCCGAAGTCCACGCCCTGTATAGCTTTCAGAGCGGTCGCATGACATGTCATGCGTAGTGTTATGCGGAGACGTTCCGCAGGACTCTACGAGGTACAGACATGTTCAACGCAAATATCACTACCGGACGCCAAACGACCAATGCACCCCTTGGACCGATAACTATCCTGCGACTCCCTGCGGTCAAGGCCGGATCGGGCTATTCACGCTCAACGGTTTATCTTCGGATTGCTCAGGGCCTTTGGACCAAACAGATCAGCTTGGGGCCACGATGCGTCGGTTGGCCAGACTATGAATGTGCTGCGCTGAACGCAGCCCGCATCTCAGGCAAGACCGACGCCGAAATCCGCGATCTGGTGGTGAAGCTGGAGGCGGCGCGCAAAGGTGCTGTTTGAAGGTGGCCACTTTGAACGCACCCCCGACAGTTTCGGTGCCCGATGCAATGGAAACCGACACAATCGACGAAACCTACGCGGTGAGCAACGGCGAGTTCCTTCTGGCCGTATTCGGCGAGCCCATGTCCGCCGCGCTCGCGGATGCACGCCCGGTCGTGGTCAGCTTCGGCGGCAACCCCGCCAGCGCCGCGCCAAAGGCGTGGTTCGGTCGGCCATGGCTTGGGGCTGCCGATATGAGCACCACCCTGCCCGCCGACGCCAATAATTACTTCAGTCTGGCAGCGTTTCGGCCCGATGAGGCAGGCCATTACCGCCGGCAGAAGGCGCGCTTTGCCGGGCTATACGCGGTGATGCTGGATGACGTAGGCACCAAGGTTGCGGCTGAGCGGCTGACGCTGGCACCTTCTTGGTTGCTGGAAACATCAGCAGGCAACCATCAGGCTGGGTATTTGCTGGATGAGCCTCTGACGGACGGCACCGCAGCGGATCGACTGATGAACGCCATCATTGCTGCTGACTTGTGCGACCCTGGCGCAAACGGCCCGCGGGCACGATTGGCACGGCTACCCGTGGCGGTGAACGGCAAGCACTCCCCTGCGTTTGTGTGCCGAATGGTGACTTGGTCGCCTACCGTGCGCTACTCGGTTACCGAACTGGTGGCGGGACTGCAG
>CAIQVX010000175.1 GCA_903875275.1 uncultured beta proteobacterium
GCCGATGACTTTGATGTGCTGGTGGGAGCACCCGGCAGTGGCACACAACTGGTGCTCAGCACAGTCTATTTGCAACAGCAAGCGATTCCCTTGCTGGACGGTGAGGTACTGCTTCAAGCCAGCGCTGCGCCGGGCGTCAGCTATGCCGCGCCGATTGCCTTTGGCGACAACTGGCAAGGCCATCCCATTGTTGGCACCATTGCCGACTTTGCCGTCCGCGGCGGCACGCTGGTGCCAGCGCAGGGACGGGTCTTTCAAAAGCGCGGTGAAGCGGTGGTCGGTGCCGCAGTCCCTCTGGCAGTGGGTGCAGTCTTCAGTCCGGCGCACGGCGCCCAACGCGTTCCTGACGAAGAAGCCGAGCACGCGGACACTGCCCACCGCAAATTGACTTACACGGTGGTCGGACGTTTGCCGGCGCGCAACAACATCTGGGACAGCGCCATTCTGGTGCCGGTGGAAGATGTCTGGTCAGTTCATGGTCTGTCCGGCAGTCACGCGGGCGAGGTCGCTCCGCACATTGGCCCGCCTTGGGCTACCAGCCAACTACCCGGCGTGCCAGCGATTGCCATCAAGCCCGACTCGGTGGCCGCTGCCTACCAACTGCGCGGGCAGTTTCGCAGCAAGCACAGTCTGGCCCTGTTTCCGGCCGAAGTGCTGAACGATTTGTATCTGACGCTGGGCAACATTCGCGATGTGATGTCGGTGCTTGTCATCACAACGCAGCTGCTGGTGCTGGCTGCCGTGTTGATGGCCTTGCTGGTCGGGTTTCTGGCGAGGCGCCGACAGTTCGCCGTGCTGCGTGCCATCGGTGCGAGTCGCCTCTATGTCTTCAGCGTGGTCTGGATCGAAGTGCTGTTGCTGATCGTCGGCGGCGCTGTGATGGGCTCCCTGTTGGGCTGGTTCAGCTCAAGCGCCCTGTCTTACTGGATGCAGTCGCAAGTCGGTTTTGCGATGCCGGTGCAACTGGGAGCAGCCGAAGCGCTGCTGGTTGCTGCGCTGCTATTGCTCGGCGCCCTGGTAGCCACGCTGCCAGCTTGGCTGGTGTTCCGGCGGTCGATCGCAGAGGGTTTGGTGTCGGGTTAAAAGTGGCAGTCTTGCCAAGGCGGACGAGTCACGAAAGCTTCATTGAGGCGACCTCAAGTTGTCACGGGACCTTCCTAAAGTGGACGTTTTTCACCAACCGGAGTCGCTATGTCCACACAAGTTATCAATGCACAGACCACAATTTCCGAATCGTCCACGCCTCAGCTCCAACGTCGCCAGCTACTCAAGGGCGCTTTGGGTGGTGCCACGGTGCTGGGATTGGGTGGTTTGGGCTTGACCGCTTGCGGCGGTGGCTCTGACCCCGTCATCAGCTCGGTCGAATTTGTTGGCATGGCAGCTCCGGCCACCGATGCACAACGCGCCACCACCTTCACCTCAGCCAGCGTCAAGATTACCTACTCTGACAGCAGCACGAAGACGCAGACACTGGCCTACAACACGCTTTACAAGACCGGCGACAGCCTGAAAAATGGCAGCGCCAGTGTTGTGGCGGGTGGTTATTTTGACAAGAGCGGCGCGCCGATCATGGACGCTTCGGGCGCCAGCGCAATGCAATACTTCAGCGATTGTCCGGACGGCAACTCGCTACTGAGTTTGAGCAACCCTACGGTTCCGGGTGTCAAGGGCAACACGGTGTTCCTGGTTACCCAGTTTGAATACCTGACCGCCAACAACGCCTCCGCTGGCACGCGCCCGACGCCGGCCGCCTCCGATATGTATGGCAAGTTGCCGTCACAGATCGCCGTGGCCACGTTGGATCAGGACAAGACGACGGGCGCACTTTCGATGGTGCGCTATTTTCCGGTCGACGCCAGCAGTGTGAACGGCCTGTGGATCACCTGTGCTGCCAGCCTGTCACCCTGGAACACCCACCTGTCGAGCGAAGAATATGAGCCCGACGCCGTCAACATTGCTAGCAACACCATGTTTCAGGCCTTCAGCCAAAACCTGTTCGGCAGCACGACCGCAGCCAATCCTTACCACTATGGCCATCTGCCAGAAGTCACGGTCAACCCCGACGGTACGGCCAGCATCAAAAAGCACTACTGCGTGGGTCGTATTGCCCGTGAGCTGGTAGAAGTTTGTCCGGACAATAAAACGGTCCTGATGGGCGACGATGGCACGGATACCGGATTGTTCATGTTCATCGCCAACACTGAAAAAGATTTGAGTGCCGGCACGCTGTACGCCGCGAAGTGGACGCAGACGGCGGCTACAGCAGGCGGTGCTGCAACCCTGGGCTGGATCAAACTCGGTAGTGCCACCAGCGCTGAAATCAAAACATTGGCCGACAGCCTCAAGGCCAGCGACATTGTCAGCGTCAAGACCACCGACCCGGTTGATGCAAGCTATACCAAAATTGCGTTCAACGGCACCATCGAGTGGGTCAAGTTCGTTGTTGGCAAGGAGAAGGCTGCCGCCTTCCTGGAAACGCACCGCTACGCTGCGGCGATGGGTGCTTCCATGGAGTTCACCAAGATGGAGGGCGTGGCCCTGAACCGCAAAGACAAAGTGGCCTACATTGCCATGTCGCGTGTCGAAAAAGGCATGACAGACGTGCTCGGCGATATCAAGGTCGGCAAGATTACTGCCGGTGCAACCTATGAGCTCAAGCTGTCTACAAGCCAAAAAGACAGTGCCGGCGCAGCCATTGGCAGCGACTGGGTTCCGACCGTCATGACAGCCGTCCCGGCGCTGGTGGGTGAGGACCTCGCGACGC
>CAIQVX010000176.1 GCA_903875275.1 uncultured beta proteobacterium
CGAATTTCCTCCACCGCCTTCGCTGTGTCATTGACATTGAAGCTGATCAACATGACGCCCTCGCCGCGCTTTTCAATGAACTTGGCGACGTCGCCATCCGGCGTCGTCGACTCCATCAGCTCAAAGCCGACGCCACCAAGCCAGTAGCGTGCGACCCGGATCTTCTCGGGCTCATCGACGTAGGCGTCGTCGGGCGCCGTCTTGCCCAGCATCGGCTCCCAGATTTTCCGTGCTTCGTCGAGGTTGCGCACAGCGATGCAAATGTGATCGATCTTGTTGACTTCCATTCTTTGCTCCTGGGTTGTTCATGCTGCCTGGATTGTCGATGAAAAGTATACCATGGTATAAACTATTCACCTCTATATTATGGTTGTCCTATCCGGGTTTGCACTATTGGCATTCAGACAGGCAAACTCTCTAATACCGGAAACCAAAATCATGGATGAGCAGGAAACACGATGAACAAAAGTGCACATATTGATCGCTTCATTCTTGACAGCATGCCGCCGCCTGAGCAGTGGCCCGAGTTCATTTTCGAGACGCCCGAGCTGCAATTCCCGCAGCGCATGAATGCCACGGTGTGCCTGCTGGATCGCGCGGTTGCCGAGGGAGACGGCGAGCGCGTTGCCATCATCAGCAATGAGCTTCGCTGGACCTACCGGGAGTTGCAGCAGCAGGTCAATCGACTGGCACGCCTGCTGACAGAAGACCTTGGCGTGCAGACCGGCAACCGCGTGCTGCTGCGTGGCATGAATTCTCCGTGGCTGGCAGCGGGCTGGTTGGCCATCTGGAAAGCGGGTGCGGTTGCTGTGGGAACGATGCCCTTGCTGCGCGCCAAGGAGCTCAAACAGATCGTGCACCTGGGCAATATCAGTCACGCGTTTTGCGAGGCATCACTGCTTGCAGAGCTGGATCTGGCCAGGTCGGATTGCCCGGAATTGAAACATGTTCAGCTCTACGACAACGATGAATTCAGGCAGCGCCTGGCTGGCAAGTCAGATCAGTTCGAAGCGATCGATACCGCTGCCGAGGATCCGGCCCTGGTTGCTTTTACCTCCGGCACCACCGGTGTACCCAAGGGCTGTATCCACACGCATCGGGACATCCTCGCCATGTGCGAGGTGGTTCCTCGCCATTGTCTGAAGCCCAGCCGTGACGACGTCTTCATTGGCACACCACCGCTGGCTTTCACCTTTGGTCTGGGTGGGCTCCTTTGTTTTCCGATGCACGCACGGGCCAGCACCGTGCTGCTGCCCAGGCTGCCGCCTGACGCGTTGATTGCCGCCATGGAGAAGTACCACGCCACACTGTGCGTTACTTCACCCACCGGCTATCGGCAAATGACCCCACTGGTCAAACAGCACGATCTGAGTTCACTCAAGAAATGCCTTTCCGCGGGCGAGGTACTTCCGGTGCCGACTCGTGATCAGTGGCGTGCTGCCACCGGCATCCAGATCCACGACGGCGTCGGCGGGACCGAGGTGATCCACATCTACATCGCCTCTGACCCTGACAATTACCGTGCTGGCGCGCTCGGCAAGCCGCTGCCCGGCTACCGGGCGATGCTGGTTGACAAGGACATGAACCCCGTGCCCCCAGACAAGGAGGGCTGGCTGGCGCTCAAAGGCCCGACGGGTTGCCGCTATCTGGCCGACAAACGTCAGACCGACTATGTGCGCGATGGATGGAACATCACAGGTGACACCTACCACACCGATGCGGACGGCTACTACTACTTCCACGCCAGGGTTGACGACATCATTGTCACTTCCGGCTACAACGTCGCCAGCCCGGAAGTTGAGTCGGTTCTGCTTGAGCACCCGTCGGTGGCCGAGTGCGGAGTCATTGGCGTTCCCGACGTGGATCGCGGTCAGGTTCTCAAGGCATTCGTGGTCTTGAAGCAGGGTTGGAAGGGCGGTGCGCAACTGGTCAAGGAACTCCAGGATTTTGTGAAGAACAACGCGGCACCCTACAAATATCCGCGCATCATCAACTTCGTCGATACGCTGCCACGCACCGAAACCGGCAAGTTGCAACGATTCAAGCTAAAGGAAATCAGGGAGGCGGGTCGGTCCGATTGACAGCCCCATGAGCAAATCCGTCACAGAGAAATACAAGATCGGCATCGACGTCGGCGGAACCTTCACCGACTTCGCGCTGATGGGCGGCAAAGGCCGCGCGCTCGTGCACAAACAATTGTCGACACCGGCCGATCCATCGATCGCGGTGATGGCCGGCCTGGCAGCACTGGCGCAGGCTGAGGGGCTGAGCTTCGATGTCTTTCTGGGCCAGGTAGCGCTGATCGTGCACGGCACGACGGTGACAACCAACGCCGTACTCACCGGCCGCACCGCACGCACTGCCTTGCTGACGACTCGCGGCTTTCGCGACAC
>CAIQVX010000177.1 GCA_903875275.1 uncultured beta proteobacterium
ATGAGCGGCGATATCGTCATGGCAAGATCGCCTTCCTAGTTTTTCGGGTCGTCAATGGTTGGCAATTCTGAGGCCAGCAGGCGCAGGCCCGCCAGCAGCAAGTCATCGTAGCGCTTGCGCTCGGTGGCGATCGCTTCCGGTGTCCATGGAAAAAATCCTTGCCCTGACTTCATGCCAAGCTGACCGCTGGCCACGCGCTCTGACAAGGCCTTGGCCGGTACGGTATTGACGGCGAGCGACGGATACATCGTTGCCGCAGCGGCACAGTGCACATCGATGCCGGCATGGTCGCGCTGCAGCACTGGCCCTGCGGCAAGAAAGCGAAAGCCGAAACCAAACCGCACCGCTGCATCCACATCCTCAGGCGTTGCCACGCCGGCATCGATCAGTGCAAAGGCTTCGCGTGCCATCGCATGCTGCAGCCGGTTGGCGAGAAAGCCGGGCAGGTCCTTTCGCACCAGAACTGGCACCATGCCACAGCCGCGCATGAAAGCCGACAGGGAGTCTGCCAGTGCCGGGGCGGAGTGCTCGCCCAGCACGACCTCCACCAACGGGACCAGATGCGCAGGCATGAAGAAATGAAGCCCCAACATGCGTTGATCCGTTGCGAGGCCCCGTGCGATCGCAGAGATCGGAAAGCTCGAGCTATTACTGCACAGGATGGCATCTGCGCGTGTGCGCTGCACCAGTTCGGCAAACAGATTCCGTTTCAGTTCCAGTTTCTCAGGGATACATTCAATGACCAGATCGATCGATGGCCAATCGACATCTGCCATGGATGCACAGGCGTGAAGCAGTCCACGTTGGTGCTCATACCCGAGAGCCTGCAATCCGCGCGTGAAATGCGTGTCGAGATCCTTTCGTCGCGGTTCACCTGGTTCCAGCACCACTGTGCGGCAGCCGGCTCGCGCCAGCACAAGTGCCACATCCGCGCCCATTGTCCCGCCGCCAACGACCAGCGCGCAGGCAAGTGAAGGTTTGGGCAGTCCATTGCTCCGATCTGGTGGCGATGGAGGAGTCGTATTTTCGATATTCATGAGGCAGGGGCAAGTAAGCTAATTGCCGCCAAGTTTGCGCCTCGATTGTTTATCTGTAAAACAGATTTTGTCTATAAACTTATCGATTATGGAAATAAATATGTCGGCTCGGGATCTCCGCGCATTCCTCGCCGTCGCGAGGACCTTGAGCTTCAGCCAGGGAGCCCAACAAGTCCATCTGTCGCAATCCGCGCTGTCGTCACTTATCAGCAGGCTCGAACAGTCCATGGGTGCGCGCTTGTTCGACCGCACAACCCGCTCGGTCGCCCTGACGACCGCCGGTGCCGTTTTTGCGTCGCACGCGGATCAGGTGTTGTCCGATCTGGAGCACGCAGCGACAGCAGTGAGGGATGTTGCGATGGTGCGCAAAGGCAGTGTGGCGATAGCCGCCCTGCCATCGCTTGCCGCGCGCATCATTCCGACTCTGTTTAGGGCCTTCAACGAACAGCACCCTGAAATCAAGCTCACTTTGATCGATACCTTGTCCGAGGCGGCCTTTGACCTCGTCCGGGACGGTCGGGTCGATTTCGCACTCACCGCCGCCAACCCGGCCCACGCCGATCTGGACTACGTCCCGCTGACGACCGATGTTTTTGTGCTTCTGGTGGCAGACGATCATCCGCTAGGACGTGAAAAGACAAGCGTCTCCTTCGTCGATACTCTCGCATGGCCGCACATTTCGATGCCGCGCCCAACAAGCGTGCGTCAATATGTCGATGCTGCCGCGCTAAGAAGCGGTATCCAATTTCATCCAAGCTACGAAGTAAGCCATCTGGCGACCATCGGCGCGATGGTGGTAGCGCACCTGGGGGTCGCTGCGCTCCCCGCAATGGCCGCCGATGTCATTCGTGGCAGCGGTATTGTCTGTCGACCAATCGTTGGTCCGGTGATTCATCGTTCGATCGGCTTGATTCGGCGCAGGGAGGGTGCGTTATCGCCCGCAGCACAAGCGATGCTCACTTTGTTAAAGCAAGAGATTTGCAGCGCGGCAGGAAGTCCTGGGAAGTCCAAGAGTGTGCGGTCTGGCCGCCGGTAAACAACCACACCACCCCTTGCACCGTTTTCCCACATCGGCTGACATACTTATCGCCAATCGCCACGCTTCATCAAAATGCGTGGCCGCTTGGGCTTCCTGGACCGTCGTCACAAACGGCCGATCTCCAACATCACACCCAACCGCTTGGGGCACTCAGGGATAGCTATGCATAAGGGCACTAAAGAGCCGACCACGATCGGCAGTTGACCGGCACTTCAAATCATGCGATTGGTCTGCCAGACAGCAGTCACTAACCAGGACCCGTCTCAGGTCGTTGC
>CAIQVX010000178.1 GCA_903875275.1 uncultured beta proteobacterium
AGATCGCGCTCACTGCCCTCGGCGACAAATTCACCGCGGACGAAATAGCCTTTTTTGAGTTTGCGTGACATAGCCAAGTATCATAGCCTCCGATATGAAGAAACCCACCACGCACACCCGTCCTGTCGTCGATCAACCGAAGCCGGAGCGCGGATTCAGTTACAGCCGGCCATTTTTTGAGGAACTGGTGGACACGGCGCTGGCCCATGCCAGGAAACTGGGCGCCACCGACGCCGGGGCAGAGGCCTCGGAAGGGTGCGGACTGAGTGTTTCGGTGCGCAAGGGCGAACTGGAGAACGTCGAACGCAATCGTGACAAATCGCTAGGGGTCACGGTGTACCTGGGGCAGCGCCGCGGCAATGCCAGTACCTCTGACTTCTCCAAGGCAGCGATTGAGCAGACAGTGCAGGCGGCCTATGACATTGCGCGGTTTACGGCTGAAGATCCGTTTGCGGCATTACCTGATGAGCAGGACATTGCCACCGTGGCGATGCAGCGCACCGATCTGGATCTGTTTTTTCCATGGACTGTCAGCAGTGAAGAAGCGGCACGCATTGCCATGCGTTGTGAGGCGGCTGCCTTGCAGATGGATCGACGCATCAGCAACAGCGAAGGCGCCAGCGTTTCGGCGCAGCAATCGCATTTTTTCAGCTCGCACACGCGAGGTTTTCGCGGCGGCTATGCGAGTTCGCGGCATTCGCTGTCGGTCTCCCCAATCGCCGGCAAAGGCGACGACATGCAGCGCGACGCCTGGTACAGCTCGATGCGCCATGCAGGTGAACTGGCAGTGCCTGAAGTGATTGGTCGTTATGCTGCCGAGCGCGCGTTGAGCCGCCTGAACTCGCGCAAGATCACGACCCGCGAGTGCCCGGTGTTGTTTGAATCGCCCCTGGCTGCTGGTCTGTTGGGCAATCTGGTTCAATCCATCAGCGGTGGCGCGCTCTATCGCAAGAGTTCATTCCTGCTCGACTCACTGGGCAAGCAGGCTCTGGCGAAGCACATCGACATTCTGGAGGACCCTTTTGTCAAACGTGGCAAGGGAAGTTCACCTTTTGACGACGAAGGCGTGCAGGTGAGGGCGCGTCAGGTGATCGAGGCAGGACGGGTCCAGGGCTATTTTCTGGGCAGCTATTCGGCTCGCAAACTGGGCATGAAGACCACAGGTAACGCGGGCGGCTCGCACAACCTGAGTTTGACCTCACGACTGACGCGGGTTGACGATAATCTGGATGCCATGCTGGAGAAGCTCGGTACAGGCCTTTTCGTGACGGAATTGATGGGCTCCGGTGTGAACTACGTCACGGGCGACTATTCACGCGGTGCCAGCGGCTTCTGGGTGGAGCGTGGGCGCATCGCCTACCCGGTCCACGAGATCACGATTGCCGGCAACATGAAAGCGATGCTCAAAGGAATCGAGGCGGTCGGTGCCGACGCCTACAACTACGGCGCCAAGACCGTTGGCTCCATGCTGGTCAACCGGATGAAGGTGGCGGGTAGCTAGCGG
>CAIQVX010000179.1 GCA_903875275.1 uncultured beta proteobacterium
ACGGTTACGGTGACGCGCCCGACCGAGCTTTCGGTTTCTGGAACCGTATCGACCTACCTTTTGACGGGCTGGCGCCTGTACCGCAGCAATGTGGGGTCTGCAGGAACGTCATTCCAACTTGTCGGCCCGGGCTGTACGGGATGGGACGCAGCCACTGGATCGTTCCCGCTTGCCATTACCAGTGTCACCGATGCGCTCAAAGGCGCTGAACTGCAAGAAGTCTTGCCGACAACGACATGGCTCCCGCCGCCTGTGAACTATCTGCCTGCCAAGTCTTCGGACGTGGTGCAGTACAGCACGGTTGCATCAAGTGTTTTGGATGTTAGTTGGCACTCGACCTTTGCTGCGGGAGACTTGTATCGTCGTCGCTACGTTGGCGGTACACCGCCATACACCGCCGCCGCACTGTTGAACCCCTATCTGCGTGGCCTGACTGGCATGGCCAACGGCATCATGGCCGGCTTCTACGACAACATGGTCTGCTTCTCGGAAGCCTTTGTGCCCTATTCCTGGCCGATTGAATATCAACTCCCAACCAAGCACCCGATTGTTGGAATGGGTTCGTTTGGCAACAGCTTGTTTGTCGGGACGAAGGGCATCCCGTATCTCTTCACCGGAACGGACCCGTCCAGCATGAGCCAGCAGGAGCTGCCCGGGAATCAGGCTTGTGTGTCGGCGCGCTCCATTGCCTCCTTTGAGAGCGGAGTTCTATACGCCAGCCCGGACGGCATCTGCCAAGCAGACTACGGCGGCGTCAAGGTGCTCACGCAAGGCTTGTTCACCAAGGACGACTGGAAGGCCCTGAAACCAGAAACGATCATTGGCGTGATGCACCATGGCGTCTACTATTTCCTGTACACGAATCGCGCGACAACTGGGGCGCCAATCCCTGCGCTGGGGATGACATCGCCCAGCCCGAATGCAGAGGCTTTTGCCGCGCTGTACCTGGGCTTGAAGCAAATGATTGTGGATGGCAACGAGAACATGGCACGGGAAATCTACAACGCCAAGCAGGCGCTCTACGGATTCACCGACGCGCAGTTTGCGCCCTACAGCGGGTTCACCGCTACCCAGATTGGTGAGTGGAAAGCGAATGCCGGCTTCACTACGGTGCTGCCTGCCGGAACCTGGCCCAGCCACACGGTTCGCTCTGCCGGCTGCTACGCGCTGGACTTTGTGACCGGGAAGTTGACAGAAGTTGACATCCAGGGCACGGCGTTCTTTGTGGACATTCAGACCGACACGCTGTACATGCTCGACGGCACCGACATCAAAGCACTGTTTGTGGACACCACGCAGAAGCGCACCGGGGAATACTGGACGGGGCTGATCAAACTCGACAAACCCGCGCCCTTTGCCTGGCTTCAAGTGGACAGCGTGTTCACGACAGCCGCCACGATCAAGTGGTATGGCGACGGTGTATTGAGATACACGGCATCGGTGACGACCAATGCGCCGGTCAGGCTACCCGCAGGCATCTACCTGGAGCACCAGATCATGATCGAGTCGGTTGACCGCATCACCATGGTGACCCTGGCCAGCAGCACACAAGAGTTGCAATCAGCATGAGCACCGCTACAAAAGTCAGATTGCCGGGTTTGCCAAGGGTCAGCAGCGGCAATGCCGCCCTGGACAAATGGATACAGGCTGTCAATGAGCGCATGGAGGCCGGAGAGGGTGCGCGCGGCGCCTCATTGGATCGCGTTGTGACGGTACGAGATCTGCAGAACTTCAAACCTACCGTGAGTGGCGTGGTGTTGTCGTCAACCCTGTCCGATCAAATTTACAACTCACAAGCGTACAAGGAACTCGCCAGCCGTCTTAAAGATGCAAGCGTCCATGTGGACATTTCCGAGCCACTCAAACGACTTGAGTTGGCCATCACGAAATTCAATTCGGATCTGCATAAAACCGAGGTCAAGTTCATGAGCGCGCTCAATGAGCGCATGGGCGAAGTTGCACGCCCCGATCTGAGTCCGCTTGACAGACGAATTACACAAGAGGCCAAGAACCGTAACAGCGAGATAACCCAAGAGGCTTATCTGCGCACAAATCAGATCATGATTGAGTCTGATGCCCGTGTGGATGCAGTTACCAAAGAGTCGATCGCTCGGATTGACCAAGTACAGCAGAACGCCTACGCGATGCTGGACTACATCATCACTACAGACGCCGACAGGCTCAACGCCGCTGCAGCGGTAGCCAATGCGCGAACCGAGTTGAACCAGACCATTGTGGACGGTCTATCGGCAGAGGCTTCGCAGCGGACCATACTTGAGGCGAAGTTCACAACGGACGTTGGGACTGCAACACTGGCGGTGATCGCATCAGAGGCCAGCGCCAGAACGACAGCCATTGCGGCAGAAGCTACGCAGCGTGAATTGCTGGCGACCGAGTTTCTCGGGGCCGATGGCACCGCCCTGACTTCTGGCTTGATCTATGACGAGCGTACTGCCAGAGCCACCGCAGAGAATGCGCTGGCGCAACAGATAACCCTGCTTTCCGCTGGGTCCGGTGAACAGTTTGACTGGCAGGCAATCTGGTACTTTGACGCCGGGGTAGAAAGCTGGACAGGCAATGGCACTCCTGCAGCTTCTGCTGGCTTCTTGCGGCCTGCCAATCAATCATCGGGCGCCTATGTTGACTCTCCCGTTGGTATGGCAACGGACGGGGCTAAGTACGGGCAGGTCAGGCTTCGCTCACGCAAGACGGGATCGCCCACTTGGGCCGGATACCTGTGGTGGAGAACCTCCAGCGACAGCACCTGGGATGCTGCGCGCCGGGTCGCTCTGACTGAGCCGACCTGGGACGTTCACGGCATCGGCCTGGTCACGGCAACGCCAGCATGGACGGGGACGATTGACCATATCCGCATTGATATGTCGTCGGCTCAGACGGTATCGGATTACTTTGAACTGGATTGGGTTGCAGTCGGCAGACCATCGCCTGGAGCTTCGGCAGCACAATTACTGGTTGAGCAGACGGCCAGAACATCTGCCGACAGCGCGCTTACCACCAGCATCAGCACTCTTTCTGCGCAGGTCAACAACGCGACTACCGGGCTGCCGGCAACTCTGGCGCTGCTGACCACGGAACAGACAACCAGGGCCAATGCAGACACCGCAGAGGCCAGCGCCAGGACGACACTTGCCTCCAGAGTGACGACCACTGAGGGGAATATTGTCACCTTGGGGTCAAACCTGACAACAGAGCAGACGACCCGGGCCGATGCGGATTCAACCAACGCTGCCAATATCGTCATCCTTTCCAGTCAGGTAAATAACGCTACCACTGGATTGCCAGCAACGCGATCTGATCTGGTGGCAACGCAAACTACGTTTGCCGACGAGAAAACATCAAACGCACGCCAGTTCACAGCGCTGAAATCTCAGTCCAAGGAAATGGACATTGCGACACTTACCTCGATCCTCAACGGAGAGACAGCGAAAACCAACTGGAACGGTGAATTGGCTCTGGCTCGGCAAGAACTTAACACTGACATTGTTGTCGGTTTGTCGGCAGAGGCTTCGGCGCGTACCGTTCTAGCTGCGGTGGTGAATGCCAATGCCGCTACGCTGACTGCAGAACAACTGACGATTGCAACGGGTGCGATGGCCGAATCGAGTTCCATCACAACGCTGGAAGCGCACGTTGCAGACAATACGGCCGCGCTGATTCAAGAGGCCAGCACCAGAGCGGATCAGGATTCGGCTACAAGTTCACAATCCGTAGCGTTGGCAGCCACAACGGGGAGCAATGCAGCGGCCATCACTGTTGAACAGACAGCGCGCACCGATTCCACTAGCGCGCTCAGTTCACAAATAACGTCACTGGCCGCCGCCACTGGCGAGAATGCGGCGTCTATATCAGTGGAGCAGACTGCCCGATCTGACGCCACTTCTGCCCTGAGTCTTCAAATCACCACACTTGCTGCAGCCACCGGAGACAACGCCGCATCTATCACCGTAGAACAACTAACCAGAACAGACGCAACTTCAGCGCTCAGTGCGCAAGTTGTCAAGCTGGGTGCGGTCACCGGCTCAAATGCTGCTGCACTGGTGGTAGAGCAAACGGTACGAACTGATGCAGCATCAGCCCTGAGTTCGCAAATCACGTTCTTGGGCGCGACTACAGGGGACAATAAGGCGGGACTGTTGATAGAGCAAACCGCCAGGACCGATGCTCAATCTGCCCTAAGCTCTCAGGTGACCACACTGCTTGCCAGCACTGGCGAAAACCTTGCAGCCTTGACGGTGGAGCAAACTACCAGAACAGATGCCACGTCAGCACTCAGCTCACAGGTGACGACACTGGCGGCAGCAACGGGTGACAATATCGCCGGCTTGTCTGTTGAGCAAACTACGCGCACTGACGCAACCTCTGCTCTCAGTTCGCAGGTCACTACGTTGGCTGCATCGACCGGAGCAAATTCTGCCGCGCTGATAGTTGAGCAGACCACCCGAAGTGATGCAGAAGGCGCACTCAGTTCCCAGGTGACTACGCTGGCCGCCAAGACGGGGTCCAGCGCCGCCGCTTTGACCGTGGAGCAAGAGGCCAGGGCTACAGCAGAGTCGGCCATAAGTTCGCAAGTAACCTCCTTGGGCGCTGTTGTAGGAAATAATAGCGCCGGCTTGATAGCGGAGCAGTCGGCCAGAGCCGATGCAACATCGGCCCTTAGTTCGCAACTGATCTCATTAACCTCCGTGGTGGGCGACACGCAAGCGTCCGTTACCAGCATCGAGCAGTCAAAGATTGGCTACGCCACTCTCAACTCGACAGGCGAAGTGTTCGATAACTCGGGCGCCATCAAGACTGCTGACAATGTGACCACCTACAACACGGCAAACCCCACTGCGCTGGCAACATGGCATATCGGCTTGCCTCTGGCCTCTGCTGTCAAGCAGGTTCGCATATCGGACGGCACCGACACCATGACGCTGGAGCAGCGCATGACGGCTCAGAAAACCACCAACGGCGATTTGCGTGGGCAGTACAGCATCAAGATAGACGCAGGAGGCAGGGTCGCTGGGTTCGGTTTGTCGAGCACTTCTCCTGTAGCTGGCCCAGGAACCTCCGACTTTATCGTTCTCGCAGATAACTTTTCTATTTGCCCCGCAAACACCTTCTCTGAACCAGTCGCCCCTTCTGCTGGTGCTATCGGGCAGACTTGGTACAACAGCACCAATGGGCTGCACTACCGTGCTACCGCCACAGGCTCGGGTTCGTGGGTTCTTTATGCCCCCAAGGTTCCGTTTAGCGTCAATACGCTGACAGACACAATCCACATCAATTCTGATGTGAAAATCGACGGCAGTGTTGCGGCAAGCCAGATCACGGCAGGGACAATTACTGCAGCAGTGAGTTTCAATACCGATGGGTATATTGTCGCTGATGGTTCGTACACGCATGGTCTTTGGACTACGGCTGGGCTATTCAATGCGTCCAAGACATCGTATACAGGCGTCATTGGTTACGCTGGAAATTCAGAAAGCGGTCTTGAGTATGGTCTATTGGGCTTTGCTGCAGATGGGATCTATCCGTCGGTTGGTGTTTCTGGTGTGGCATCGACTGCGCTTGGTGTCGGGGTAAAGGCGGTAGCTTCTTTTGGTGGGACGGCATTACAGGTGGTGGGACCGAGTAGTTTTGATACCACCATCACATCATCAGTGTTAACGGGAACAAAGCCGCTCACCATCGAATCAGCCACCAAGTGCGACAACCTCAACGCCGACATGCTGGACGGCAAGCACGCAGCTTACTTTGCCAAATATGGCGAGACAGTGCAATATTACGGTGGTGGCAACGGGACGCTAAATATTGCGTCCACGACAGATGTGCTTTTGATAGAAGGCCCAGTCACAAGTCTTGTTATCAATATGCCTGCATCCCCAATCCATGGTCAGTCTATCGAAATATCAATTTGGCAGGCTTCATCCGGTATCGACCATCAAGCTTATGGCAGTGGATTGTATATATCACACCCACTCCCAGCATCGCCGGCTACAGGATGCGGTGGCAAGTGGAGGTTCTTTGAACATGACCTTCTTGTTGGATGGTGGCGTGTTGATGGCGCGTGATAAATAACAAGGGAAACCATGAACTACAAACAGACCACTCTCTCTGGCACGAGCTGGACCCGCTGCCGTTGTGTGACCATAAACAACCCCCTGACTGGCGATGCTCCCATTGCCTACTTCCAGGAGGAAAAGGTCATCGGTATCGACGGAGCGCAGACCACGATGGACACGGGATCGTGCTGCAAGGCATTCGACCCTGCAGCGACCATCCCGATGCTTGACCCAGCCACAGGTGTTGCAACAGGGGCGACGGTGACGCACGCTGAACTCTACGCAGTCTTGTTCAGTCTGTACATGCAGACTGCCGCCGAGCGTGACGCTGCAGAGGCGGCTGCGCTGGCCCTGCGCCTACAAGATGAAGCGGAACGGGCGGCGGTTATAGCGGCGCGACTGGCCGCACTGGAGACCGCATGATGTTGCCGACAGTCTTGACGCACTAGACGATGCGCCTCCTTATCTTCATGCTGTTGCTCCTGACAGCATGCGGAGGAGGCGCGCCTGCGATTAGCTTCTACGGCGACTCTCTTACCTCTGGATCGATCGAGGGCGGGTGGCTCGATCCGCGGCCCGTGCAGCGCATGACGGAGCTCTCTGGCGGCGCCTTTGTCGGCGTTGACCATGCTCATCCAGGAATGACGGTATGGGATGCTGTCGAAGGCACGGCCGATGCTCTGCCATGGGAGACCGCCATGCAACGCGACACCGCGCAGTTTGTCGTCATCCGGTACGCCGGCAGCGCCTTGGCCAGGCCTGGACAATTGCGAGACTATGAACAGGTGCTGGAGACCATGATACGCACCGCCAGGCGGCACCGTAAGACGGTGGTTTTGCTTGGCGCCCCGTGGATGGCGGCGCCAGATGACAGGTACGGCATCAGCCCGGCGGACAGCACCAGGATCATGGCCAGTGTGGACGAATTTGAGGCCGCCACCCAGGCTCTGGCGCTTCGTATGGGTGTTGTCTTTATCGAGGTCCGAAAGGTGCCGTTTTACGGCAAGTCAGACGTTGCCGACATCATCCACCCAAACCAGGGCTACAGCGACCGCATGAGCGCGTTCATTGTGGAGCGCTTGATTTTCTGCCTGGCCCTGCGGTGAAGGCTGAAAAGTTATCCTAATTTCCTGAATTCTGCAGTATAATCCGGGAAGCGACAAACAGGGACAGACAGCACCCTGCCTAGAATAAGCGGCGAACCAGTATTGGGTAGCCGTCGCCCCAATTTCCCAACACCCACAGCCACCCGGTTTTCCTGGTGGCTTTTTTGCGTCTGGCGCTTATGGAAGATCTGGTTCCAACACCTGTGACCATGCGCGAGAAGGTGGAGCGGCTGGAGCATGAGCTCAACCATCAACAACAGGTCGATTGCCCGGTGCGCCACTACTTCGCGCCAGGAATGTACGCGCGTGAGATCTCGATTCCCAAAGGCACGGTTCTGACCGGAGCCATCCACAAGACGGAAAACCTGGTGGTGCTGTCCAAAGGCAAGCTGCGCTTGGTGACAGAGGACGGCACGGTGGATATTGAGGCTCCATGCACCCTCACATGCAGGGCTGGCGCCAAGAACGCAGCCATTGCGCTGGAAGACGCGGTGTGGACCAACTTCTTTCCGACCACTGAGACTGACACCGACAAACTGGTGGAACTACTGACAGAGTCCAAAGCCTGCGAGCTGCTGGGCGGGTCACAAAACAAACAATTGGCAGCCAACGCAGCCAAAGAACTGGAGGCATGATATGTCTTTTGCAATTGCAGCAGGGGTAGGCGGAGCGCTTATTGGCGCCAGTGCATCTCGTTCGGCAGCCGCCAGCGCCAAGGATGCTAATCAGGCATCCATCGACGCCCAGGAAAAGGCGACAGGTGAACGCCTGGCCTTTGACAAGCAGGTGTACGGAGAAGGCGCCACTGATCGCAAGTTCGCATCCGACCAGGCCCGGCAGATGGCCGGCTGGCAGACCGAAGACCGAACCAAGTACAACGCCCTGCAAGACGAGCAGATTGCGCGCGGCCGCAAGTTCCAGGGCGCCGAAGACCAGATGCTGGTCGACGCCAACAACTATGACACCGAAGGCAAGCGCGAGCAGATGGCCGGCACTGCCATGGCAGATGTCAACCAGGGGTTTGCGGCGGCCAAAGGGCAGGCGACCCGTTCGCGCCAGCGCATGGGGGTCAACCCGAACTCTGGCATGGCCCTGTCTTTGGACAACCAGGCGGCCATTGCTCAAGCCGCCGGACTCGCGGGATCCGCCAATGGCGCGCGCCTGAAGGCCGAGACCACTGGCTACGCCCGCAAGATGGATGCCGTGGGCCTTGGCAAGGGTGTCATCGGCAACCAGGCTACCCAGGCCAGCCTGCAGCTCAACTCCGGCAATTCTGCCGTCAGCAACAGCATGTTGCCAATCAACATCTCCAACGGCGCAAACGACAGAATGAGCGATGGGTACGGAGCTGCTGTGGGTGGATACAACAACCTGGCCCGCACCCAAATCAATGGCTTTGCCGCCGCCACCCAATACGGCAACACCGTTGGGCAAAACGTAAGCAATATGTTCGGAACGATTTTGAGTAAGCCTGGGTTTACCAGCGGCCTTAGCAATTGGTGGGGCGGCACTGGAGCGGACCCTTATACCGAAGGTGTCGCGGCGGCCACTGGTCAGGGACACGGATAAAGGAGACACCATGGGACTTGAATTCTTGGGCGGTATCGCCAATGCCTACAAGGGCTACCAGCAGGGCGTGGATCAGGAGCTGGCTCGCCAGCAAACCGAGAAAGAGCGCCAGCGCCAGGAGGTGCTGAACCAGCAAAACGACCAGCTGTTCACTGCCCGCATGGAGCAGACCGGTCTGCAGACAAGTGGCTTGCGTCGCGTTGAGGAAAAGGCCAAACGCCAGGATGCCGTGCGAGACAAGCGCCCCAAGAGCGAGCCTGGTTTGGGTTTGACTCCTGCGGCGGCTGTGCCAGACTTTTCTGCGGTTGGTGTTACGCCGCCTGCAGGCACGCCGGATGCTGCGGCACCTGTGAGTGCTGGTTACGACTCCTCCGCGCCTGCGGCACCTTCCGCTCAGGCTCCTGCCGCCCCGGCGCCGCGCATCGCCAACCCTGGCGGAATTGCGTCAGCCGTATCCATCGCTTCCCGAGAGCGTGCAGACCTGGAGTACGCCAGAGACTACGCCAGAGCCGGAGACGACTTTGAAGGCGTGAGTTCAGCCAACAAGGCGCTCAAGGCGATGGACGAAAGAGAAGCCAACATGTCGTGGTGGCAAGGTGCCAATGCCAAAACCGATCAGCAACTGGTGGACGAGCTGGCCCCTATCTACAACGCCAACCGAACCCTGGATGGCGATGTCTCCTTCGACCCCAAGACCAAACAGATTGTGGTCAAGCCGTATGACCCGTCTCAACCTGTCAAAGCTCTGAACCGCAATGTGCTGTTGACCGCTGCCTTCACTGCGCACCGCATTGGACGGGGCGATGTCGCCGAAGGATTAGCTGCTTTCTCGACGCTGGACGACAAACAGCGGCAGATTGCCGTGGAGTCTGCTGCCAAGCAGTTGGACCTGGCCAAGTCGCAGTCGGAAGCTCAGTAC
>CAIQVX010000180.1 GCA_903875275.1 uncultured beta proteobacterium
CGCGGGTATTGAGTTGCGTGTGCACCCCAGCCTTGTTCCCTCCAGGCGTCTGATCGCCAACGTGGAAGGCGCGATGAACGCCGTCATGGTGCAGGGGGATGCGGTCGGCACCACCCTGTACTACGGCAAGGGAGCGGGATCGGAGCCGACCGCCAGCGCCGTCATTGCCGATCTGGTGGACATCACCCGGCTGCATACTGCAGACCCGCTGAACCGGGTGCCGCATCTGGCCTTCCAGCCCAATGCCATGAGCGATTTGAGCGTGCTGCCCATGAGCGAGGTCGTAACCAGCTACTACCTGCGTTTGCGGGTGGCCGATGAGGCGGGCGTGCTGGCCCGGGTGACCGGCATACTGGCCTCGCTCAATATCAGCATTGACGCGGTGCTCCAGCGCGAGGCCGACGAAGTCGGCGGCGAGGGCGCGAACCAGACCGACCTCATCATCCTGACGCACGATTGCGTGGAAGCGGGAATGACTTCGGCCATGGCTCAGATGCAGGCATTGCCGACGGTGCTCGCGCCGATTATCCGGATCCGCAAGGAAGAACTGGTCTGATGAAGTACTGCTCCACTCGTTCCAGCACCCAGGCTCGGTCCGGGTACCCACACTTCTGCGAAATCCTGCTCGAGGGCCTTGCTCCCGACGGTGGCCTGTATTTGCCCGAGTCTTACCCGCCGGTCGATGAAGCGACACTCGCGCGCTGGCGTGGGGTTTATGAGCGTGTTGGCTACGCAGCGCTGGCTTTCGAGGTGCTGTCGCTGTACATCGATGACATTGCGCCAGCCGACCTGAAGGCGATCTGTGACAAGACCTACACCCAGGCAATTTTCGGCACAGCGCAGATTGTTCCTTTGACCCGTCTGCTGGACGCGCAGACCCCTGAGGGTCAGGCACCGCTTTACCTGGAGGCTCTCTCCAACGGACCGACACTGGCCTTCAAAGATATGGCCATGCAGTTGCTGGGCAACCTGTTTGAGTTTGAACTCGGACGCAGGGGCGAGGAACTCAACATTCTGGGCGCGACCAGCGGCGACACCGGCAGTGCAGCAGAGTACGCCATGCGCGGAAAAAAGGGGGTGCGTGTGTTCATGACCAGCCCCTATGGCCGCATGAGTCCGTTTCAGCAAGCGCAGATGTTCAGCCTGATGGACGGGAACATCCACAACATCGCCGTGGACGGCGTGTTTGACGATTGCCAGGACATGGTCAAGGCCGTCTCCAATGACCTGGATTTCAAGCGCCAGTACAGGATCGGCACGGTCAATTCCATCAACTGGGCGCGTCTGATGGCGCAGGTCGTGTACTACTTCGCGGGTTACTTTCAGGCCACCCGATCGAATCTGGAGAAGGTCAGTTTTACCGTTCCATCGGGAAATTTCGGCAACGTCTGCGCCGGTCATGTGGCTCGCATGATGGGGCTGCCGATCGCACGGCTGGTGGTGGCGACCAATGAGAACGATGTGCTTGATGAGTTCTTCCGAACCGGTGTCTACCGGGTGCGCGCCAGCGCCGACACGCACGAGACATCGAGCCCTTCGATGGACATCTCCAAGGCGTCCAACTTCGAGCGCTTCGTGTTTGACCTGCTGGGGCGGGATGGCACACGGCTGAAAGCGCTGTTTGGAGAAGCGTTGCAGCAGACGGGCCGTTTTGACCTGAGTGCGGATCCGGCCTTTGCAAGAACGACCGAGGATTTCGGATTTGAGAGCGGGCGCAGCACCCATGCTGATCGTCTGGACACGATCCGCACTACCTTTAAGCGCTTTGGCGTGCTCATTGATACGCACACGGCAGATGCACTCAAGGTGGCGCGCGAGCACTTGCAGTCTGGCGTGCCGATGATTGTTCTGGAGACCGCTCTGCCGGTCAAGTTTGCAGCCACCATTGTCGAGGCGCTGGGACGGGAGCCTGATCGTCCACCGAAATTTGAAGGTATCGAAGCTCTGCCCAAGAGGGTGACACGGATGGCGGCTGATCCTGCGGCCATCAAAGCCTATATTGCGCAGCACTGCAGATGAACGTGGTCGACTGCTTGCAGACCCATAGCGACCGCTTCGAGTACCGTTCGGACGCGATGACAGGAGTTCTGACTTGAAGCAAACGGGACCGCTCAAACCGCTGGACGAGGCTCTGCGCCAGTTACTGCAGTGCGCCAGTCCCCTGTCGGATGCCGAGATTGTGAGCACCTTCGATGCGGATGGACGTGTCCTGGCACAGGATCTGGTGTCCGCGCTTCAAGTGCCGCCACAGGACAACAGCTCAATGGACGGCTACGCCGTGCGTTGCGCCGATCTGGAAGCGGGCGATGCCCTGGCGGTCACACAGCGCATCGCCGCTGGCGCTTCCGGTGAAGCACTGGCCCGCGGCAGTGTTGCAAGGATATTTACGGGTGCCCCGATTCCTGCGGGTGCCGATGCAGTCGTCATGCAGGAGGACTGTAAGGTACTGGATGACGGAAAAGTGCTGGTTCAGGCTGCTGTAGTGCCAGGGCAATGGATACGGCGCGCCGGCGAGGACATTGCCTGCGGGGCTGTCGTTCTTCCCCGTGGAGCGCGACTGACACCAGCGGCCCTGGGACTTGCGGCCAGCATAGGCATGAGCACATTGAAGGTGGTCCGGCGACCGCGTGTGGCCCTGTTTTCGACGGGTGATGAGCTCGTGATGCCGGGTGAAGTCGCACCGGACCAGATGAAACCCGGGACCATTTACAACTCGAACCGCTTCTTCCTGCGTGCGTTGTTGCTGCGGCTTGGTTGTGAGGTCAGTGATTTGGGCATCGTGCCCGACCGTCTGGACGCGACGGTGCAGGCGCTATCGAGCGCGGCGCATGAGCACGATCTCATACTCACCAGTGGAGGCGTGTCCGTTGGAGAGGAAGATCACATCAAGCCTGCCGTGCAGTCCCTTGGTTCGCTGGACTTGTGGCAACTTGCCATCAAGCCAGGCAAGCCCTTCGCTTATGGCCGGGTGCAGGGCGCACACCTCATCGGTTTGCCGGGAAACCCGGTTTCAAGTTTCGTGACGTTTGTGCTGCTGGTTAGACCTTTTCTCCTGCGTTTGCAGGGCCTTACCCAGAGCAGCGCGGGTTCGATCCTGATGCCCGCCCACTTCACATGGCCGAAAGCCGACCGGCGCCGCGAATTCCTGCGTGCACGACGCAACACGCAGGGCGGGCTCGATCTGTTTGCGAACCAGAGCTCAGGCGTTCTAACCTCTGTGGTGTGGGCCGATGGTTTGGTGGATAACCCGCCTGGTCAGACCATTGCCCATGGCGACAGTGTCCGATTTATTCCCTTGACCGAGGTGCTGGGATGAAGGTGAGTATCAGGTATTTTGCATCGATCCGCGAGACCATCGGACACTCCGGCGAAGTGGTCGAGACCTGCGCAGGCAATCTGGCGCAATTGCGCCAGGAATTGATTGCCAGCGGGCCGCTTCACGCGCAGGCGCTGACCCATGGCCGCACCGTGCGCATGGCGCTCAATCAGGTCATGTGCGCTGACGAATCCGCCGGTCTTGTCGAGGGAGACGAAGTGGCTTTTTTCCCGCCTGTCACCGGAGGCTGAATTGAACCGTGACGCCTCTTCGGAACCACGGGTTCGCATCCAGACACAGGACTTTGACCTGAGCCATGAAGTTGCCGCGCTGCGCCGCGGTAACACCAGCGTTGGTGCAGTCTGCAGCTTTGTCGGAACGGTCCGTGAGCGCAGCGCCGTGGACCCGGACGCTGGCGGCGTTGAGCCGGTTCTGACGATGGAGCTTGAACATTACCCGGGAATGACCGAGAAGGCGATCGAGGCCATGATTGATCAGGCCATGCAGCGTTTCGACATCTGTGCAGTCCGTGTCATTCACCGTATCGGTCTGTTGCAGGCGCTCGATCAGATCGTGCTTGTGGCTGTGGCATCGACGCACCGCGGTGAGAGCTTTGCCGCCTGCGAGTTCCTGATGGACTACCTCAAGACCCAGGCACCCTTCTGGAAAAAGGAACAGACCGCACAGGGTGCGCGCTGGGTCGATGCACGTGTCACTGACGATGCTGCCCTGGCGCGCTGGGGCATTGCGGCGTCCAATTCCTGAGCCGGTCAGTTCAGGTACTGCGGTGGCTTTGCCTTGGCAAGCACATCGGCCCCGGATAAATCCTCTGGCGCGTCACCCAGATCCAGCCATATGCCCCAGTCGGCGTGTTGCAGCGTGGTGTCCAGCAGATGCAGGAAGCCAAGCAACAGGTCCTGCCCCAGTGTCACTTCGAAACTGCGTTTGGCGTGCGCACCCGGTAACTCTTCTTCAAACCCGATGCGCAGGGTGCCACCATCACAAACCGTGATGTGAATGGTGGTGGCCAGGAGCGGAGTTTCACCGATCGGCAGCGTGCTCGCCTGGTCCTTGAAAGGGGTCGTGAAATCGGTTTTTCGCAGCGACTCCTGTCGCAGTTTTTGTGTCCGCGCGCTGCGATCAGGACCTGGATCGTTGCCGCCGGTCGCCTGCCTGGCAAGAATCTCCTCGGTCACCTGTTGCATGTGGGGAAACAGGTTGCGGACCATCCGGCGCGTCAGCCACAGGCGCAGTTCCTCGCCGGCCGGCGTGTTCAGGCGCACCAGAATGCGGTCCTGCTCCAGCACGTAGGTGGCCTGCAACTGTTGAATCGTCATTGCTTGATTTTAGACAGACCTGTCCAGAGGTTGGCACTTGAAAAGTCCCCGGTCAGCCCAAGGTGGGCATCAATCAACGAACAGGGGATTGCCATGCGAATCGAAAAATTGACTACCAAGTTTCAAGAAGCGCTCAGCGAGGCGCAGAGTACTGCGCTTGGAAAAGACCATGCGTACATTGAGCCGGTCCATGTCCTGATCGCCATGTTGCGCCAGGAGGATGGGCCCAAGGCACTGCTGCAGCGAGCCGGGGTCAACGTAGCTGGCTTGCTGGGTGCTGCCGAGGCCGCCATGAAAAGGCTGCCGGAGGTTCATGGCCAGGAGCAGGTTCAGGTGGGCCGTGACATGGTGACGCTGCTGCAACTGGCCGAGAAGGAGTCGATCAAACGGGGCGACCAGTTTGTCGCGGGTGAGTTGTTTCTGCTGGCGCTGACCGACAGCAAACTCGATATCGGTCGTCTGGTGCGCGAGAACGGATTGACGCGCAAGTCTCTCGAGTCGGCCATCGAGGCCGTACGAGGCGGCCAGAACGTGGACAGCGCCGACGCTGAAGACCAGCGTGAATCGCTGAAAAAGTATTGTCTGGATCTGACCGAGCGTGCCCGCATGGGCAAGCTCGATCCGGTGATCGGTCGTGACGATGAAATCCGCCGTGCCATTCAGGTGCTGCAACGCCGGACCAAGAACAATCCGGTGCTCATCGGCGAGCCCGGTGTGGGCAAGACAGCCATTGTGGAAGGGCTGGCGCAGCGCATCGTGGCTGGCGAAGTGCCCGATTCGCTCAAGGGCAAGCGTGTCCTGTCACTCGACATGGCGTCGCTGCTGGCCGGTGCCAAGTTCAGGGGCGAGTTCGAGGAGCGCCTGAAGAACGTGCTGAAAGATCTGGCCAAGGACGAGGGACAGACGATTGTCTTCATTGACGAGTTGCACACCATGGTCGGTGCCGGCAAGGCCGAAGGCGCGATGGACGCCGGCAATATGCTCAAGCCGGCACTGGCACGGGGTGAACTGCATTGTGTCGGCGCCACAACGCTCGATGAGTACCGCAAGTACATCGAGAAAGACGCGGCGCTGGAGCGGCGTTTTCAGAAGATTCTGGTGGGCGAACCCACGGTGGAGGCCACCATTGCCATTCTGCGTGGCTTGCAGGCGCGCTATGAGGCGCACCACGGCGTGCAGATCACCGACCCGGCCATCGTGGCTGCTGCCGAACTCAGTCATCGCTACATCACCGACCGCTTTCTGCCCGACAAGGCGATTGACCTGATCGACGAGGCGGCTTCCAAGATCAAGATCGAGCTCGACTCCAAGCCAGAGGTGATGGACAAACTGGATCGTCGCCTGATCCAGTTGCAGATCGAGCGAGAAGCGGTGCGCCGCGAGAAGGACGAAGCCTCGCAAAAGCGCTTCGGTTTGATTGAGGAAGAGATTGCCAAGCTGCAGAAGGAGATCGCCGATCTGGACGAAATCTGGAAGGCTGAGAAAGCGCACGCACAGGGCTCCAAGGCCATCATGCAGGAGATCGAAAAACTGCGTTTCGAGATCGAGGAACTGACGCGCAAAGGCGATTTCAACC
>CAIQVX010000181.1 GCA_903875275.1 uncultured beta proteobacterium
CGGACTGGGCGAAGTCACGCTGTCCTTCTCCAAACGGTAAGCGATTGCGATGGCACTGAACCCCCGCATGCTGGACTGGCACGCTCGCACCGTGTGGCTGGTGGGCGCGTCCACCGGCATTGGGCGCGCCACCGCGTCGGCATTGCACGCGCGCGGCGCGACGGTGGTGGTGTCGGCCCGCAGCGTCGCCGCGCTCAATGCCTTTGTTGAAGCCCACCCCGGCTCCATCGCGCTGCCGCTGGACGTCACCGACGCCGCGGCGCTGCAGGCTGCGGCGCAAACACTGACTGCGAAGGGCCGGCTCGACTGCGTGCTGTACTGCGCCGGCCACTACCGCGCCATGAACGCCACCCGCATCGATCTGCCTGACATGCTTCGCCACAACCAGATCAACTACCTGGGTGCGCTGTATTTGCTGGATGCGGTGGTTCCACGCCTGCTGGCGCAGTCGCCCGATGCGCGCACTGGCCAGCGCGGGCACATCAGCCTGATGGGCAGCGTGGCCGGCTACCGTGGTTTGCCGCAAAGCCTGGCCTATGGGCCGACCAAGGCCGCTCTTATCAACCTGACCGAAACCCTGTACCTGGACTTGCACGCCACGGGCTTGGGGGTGTCGCTCATCAACCCCGGCTTTGTGGATACGCCGCTGACCGCGCAGAACGAATTTGCCATGCCGGCCCTGATCAGCCCGGACCAGGCCGCGCAGGAAATCCTGCAGGGCTGGGCCCAGGGCGAGTTCGAAATTCACTTTCCCAAGCGCTTCACGCGCTGGATGAAAACCCTGCAACTGCTGCCCTACAACGCCTTCTTTGCCGCCACGCGGCGCCTGAAGCAGGCTTGAAAGAAACCATGACCGCCGCCATCGACCGCATTGTCCGGACCTTTCAGACCCTGAGCCCTACCAGCGTGGAAGCGCTGGACGCGCTCTACGCCCCTGGTGCGCGCTTCAAGGACCCCTTCAACGACGTGACCGGACTGCCGGAAATACAGCGCATCTTCAGGCACATGTTTGCCGCGCTGGAGAACCCGCGCTTTCTCATCACCGGGCGCATCGTGCAAGGTCCACAGTGCTTTCTGACCTGGGAGTTCCGCTTCTGTTTCAGGCGCTTCAAGGTGGGCCAGGAGCAGTGCATCCTGGGCGGCTCGCACCTGGTGCTTGACGACGCGGGGCGCATTACCCTGCACCGTGACTACTGGGATGCGGCTGAGGAGCTGTACGAAAAGCTGCCCCTCATCGGCGGACTGATGCGTTGGCTCAAGCGGCAAAGCAAACCCTGAAGCATTACTTCTCCAACATGCCCACCATGGCCGCATAAGCTCGGGCTTTGGCCAGCGCCAGCGGCGTATTGCCCTCGCGGTCGGTCAACCGGGTGCTGGCACCGGACGCCAGCAGCGCGGTGCCGCCATATCGGCTGGTGGTGAGTTTGGCACTGGCGCCCAGGCCCAGCAACACCCGCAAAGTGTCTTCATCGTCGGCCACCGCCGCAACCGGGCCAACACATCGGCTGCGCGGCGGGCCTGCGCCACGGCGGCGTGCGTTGCGCTGCCAAGCCGACCAGCCCACCTGACGCACAGCCACCACATCAAATGGCTGGCTAACGCTTGCCAGATGTTTGTGAAACTCAAAGCGCCAGCACCAACTGGTAGCGCCCTTGCTGGGCCGTGAAATTCAGGTTGGCCAGCGCGGCGTGCCGCGTCTGGCGCGAAGCGTTTTCGGAATCCGCCAGGCGGGTGCTGGACCAGTTGCTGCCGGGGTCACGCCTTTGCACACTCAGAATTTGCGGGTACACCGATGACAAACGCTGTTCTGCCGTGTCGGCCACGCCAGCCTGTGTCGTGGGTTGCAGTAGCGCCAGCGTGGCCAGCACCGCCTCGTGAGGACAGAGCTGCATGGTTTGACGTCCAGGTGAGTGCGCTACATCATGCAGAGTGACAGGGCAGCACTCAACATCGTCCTGCGCATCGTTCTGTGTTCTAAAGCGTCGTGGTGTAGTTGCCCATGGTCGGTCTGGAACTCAGCGGCTTGGCCCTGAGCGCTGTACCCACGGCCATAAAGCACAGCAATTGCTCGGTATCGGCCAACTGGAACAACTGTTGCAGCCGCTGCGAATAAAGCGACTTGCCTGTCAGGAGGGCCGCGCCAAAGCCCATGGCATGCGCGGCAAGCAGCATGTTCTGCAGCGCGCATCCGGCTGACAGCAGGCGCTCCGGTGTTGGCACGCTGCCCAGCGCGGGGCTCAGGCGGGCGATGGCTGCCACCAGCAAGGGGCCACGATAAGCCTTTTCACTGGCCTCGCGCCGCAGTGCCTCGGTGGCCTGCGGGTCCCGTTCGCTCAGCGCATCGGCAAAGGCGTCTGCCAGCAATTGGCGTTTTTCCGCTGGAATGATCACCAGGCGCCAGGGCGTCAGGCGCCGGTGATCAGGCGCGGCACCGGCAGCGCCCAGGATGGTCTCGATCTGTGCGCCATCCGGTCCGGGCTCGCCCAGGAACTTCGACGTTGTGCTTTGCCGGGTGTGAATCAGGGTCAGTGCGGAGCCCAGCGGCTCCTGGTGTTCGTTCCAATGCACGGTCATCTCCCCTGGCTGCTTCGTGCTCTTTGGATCAGCTCCCGCCAGCCCGGGTAGCCGTGTGCGGTCAGAGCGTACTTGCTGCTGAACTCGCTGTGAGGTGCGCCGCTGGTCAGCGCCGCAACAAAGCCCGGCCCGTCGCTGATCCAGCTTGCGCCGAGCAGCGTCACGCCACGGGCAAAAAGCGCATCAGGCAGGCAGCCGGCACTTGGGCCCACCATGGCGAACCAGCGTGCATTGCGGCACTGTGCCAGCATGTCGTCCAGCGTGTCGTTCAGGAGCAGGGTGCTGGTGGAAATCACCTTGCTGCAAGCCGCAAGCTCGGTGGCGTCGAGGGTGACGCGGTAGCCCTCACGCTCGCCCGCAAGATCCGCCCTCAACTCAACAACCGTGAGCCGGGCGCCGCTCTTCAGGACGCGTCCCAGCAGAGGCCGGAACAGTCCGATCATGCCGATGGACTCGCCGGCCTGCGGGTTCATCTGCCCGATCGAATCGCTGCTGTCGTTGGGGCGAAATCCGGCACGGTCAAACAGGCAGCGCGAGATCGCGTTTGCGGTGGCAAAGCCTATCGTCCTGCCCGGTCCGGTGTCGCCGAGAAAGCGCCGGGCCACGGCAAGCGCATCGGCTTCCGCTGGCACAAGGGTGTCAGCCCCCTGGCGCAGTTGCGCCAGCGTGTCACCCAGACGCACGTAAGACAGGCCGAGCGAGCCATCGCTCAACTCCACAGCACAGAACTCGCCCGCGTGGCCCTCAACCGGCTGCACCGGCGGCAAATGCAGGGCGCGTACCCGCGGCAAGGGGCACTGGTCAGAAAACGCTGCCAGTTGGGCAAGGTATTCGCAGGCGAAACTCATGGCGCTTTGCATCCATCAAAGGGAATGTTTCAAAAGGGGCAGACTCGTTTGATCATAGCCAGAACGCTGGCTGACCAGCGCCCGACCGGTACAACCCCTGAACGAGTGCAGCCCAGTAATTCACAAGTTTGAAACAGTTGCGCTCAAGCTGCTTCTAACATCGCCACAATTGCCAGCTTGTTTTCAAGCGATGGCAAGAGCTTGGTTGCCCTGGCTGCAATCAGATTTTCAGTAACAACCATGAAGGTACAGCTTCCGTGAGAATTAAACAGCTCTTGCTCAAGACAACGGTCGGCGCGGCAGTGCACCTGAGGCCGTTGACTGAAGTAACCCCGCAGCTGGTAACGATATTTGGAGCTTCGTCGTTTCTGGTCGATCCACTGTTCGTCGAAGCGGTAACAAAACTGTTCCCTGGCGCTGCCATATTGGGCTGCAGCACTGCGGGTGAAATAAGTAACGCCGGGGTTACCGACGACAGTTGTACGGTCACCGCTGTCGGCTTCGACGCGACGCGCATCAAGTCTGTCAGTAGCGCTCTGTCGGGCATGAGCGACTCCAGGGAAAGCGGCGAGCGCATTGGCAAGGCGTTGGCCGATCCGGAGTTGCGCGCTATGTTGGTTATTGGACCCGGTGTGCAAATCAATGGCAGTGCCCTGGTCGATGGCATCATGTCCATCGTTGGCAGCGGCGTGCCGGTGATGGGCGGCCTGGCTGGCGATGGGGGGGCGTTCAAGCGGACCTGGACCTGGGGCGTAAACGGTGTAACCGACAACCATGTAATTGGCGTCGGATTGTATGGAAACTCCCTGGACTTTGCCTATGGGTGTTTTGGCGGCTGGGAAACGTTTGGTCCGGAGCGGAAAATCACGCGCTGCGACGGCAATGTCCTTTACGAACTGGACGGCAAACCAGCGCTCGACATCTATAAGCGCTATCTCGGCGAATACGCGAAAAGTCTGCCAGCCTCCGGTTTGCTCTTTCCCTTTGCGATTCTTGGGGCCGATCGCAAGTCGGTTGGACTGATCCGTACCATTCTGGGCGTTGACGAGGCCAGCGGCAGCCTGACGCTGGCCGGGGCGATAGAGTCGAACGGTTATGTCAAGCTCATGCATGCGAGCACTGACAAACTGGTAGATGGCGCTGAGGTCGCGGCCAAGGACGCCCTCAGCATGCACCGCGGGACGAGAGACGGCTTGGCGATCCTGATCAGTTGCATCGGTCGTAAACTGGTTATGGGAGAACGGGTTGACGAGGAAGTGGAAGCCGTCTGCTCTGTCTTGGGGAGCGGGGTCACCGGGACGGGTTTTTATTCGTATGGAGAAATTAGTCCTTTCGGTGCCGGGAGCGATTGTCATCTGCACAACCAGACCATGACCATCACCTGGCTGAGCGAACGCTAGGCGCTTCAAAAATGCACCGCATTCTCCAGCGCCAACTCAAGCGCTCGCTCGGCTTGCTTGACGAAGATGCCTTCCGAGACTTGCTGGAGGCCGCCAGTACATTAGCAAGCCGGGCCGATATCGCCCCGGCAGTAGCCACTTTGCTGGAAAGCTTCGGCGAGTTTGTCAAGCGCGTCGATGCCACTTATCAACAGGCGGATCGAGATTTGGAATTGAGGACACGCAGTCTCGAACTCAGCTCGACTGAACTGAATGACGCAAATACCCAGTTGCAACAAGAGATGGAGGGCCGCACGCTGGCGCTGCAGTCCCTGCACCAGACTTTGACGGAATTGATAAAGACTCAGCATACAGGAAACAATCTATCTGAAGGCAAACTCTCCAACACTTCAGGCGACGATTTGGGTGCTGTGGCCCAAATGATCGGCACGTTGGTTCGAAACGGAGAGGCGACCCGAAGAGCGCTGCACAATCAGAAGTTCGCGTTGGATCAGCATGGCATTGTCAGCATCACCGATGGTGATGGAAACATCAGCTATGCGAACCAAAAATTCATTGATATTTCCGGATACACACAGGAAGAACTGGTCGGTCAAAACCATCGCCTGATCAAGTCAGGGACGCATCCAGCCGGGTTTTACCGTGAAATGTGGGAAACCATCCTTGCCGGAAAGGTCTGGCACGGCGAGTTGGCCAACCGCAAGAAATCAGGAGAACTCTACTGGGTTGCTTCAACCATCGTTCCATGGCTCGACGACCAGGGTCGCCCGTACCAGTACATTTCCATACGCACCGACATAACGAGCCAAAAGTTGATCGAATTGGCGCTCGATAAAGCCCGTCGTCGCGAGATTGACATTGGACATCAGATACAGCGGTCACTGCTGTTTGGTGATATTCCGCAGGGTATCGTTGGTGCGGATATTGCGACCTATACCGAGCCGTCACAAGGAATCGACGGCGACTTTTACGCGGTTCACCGTTTTGGCGCTGATTGTTTCGAAATCCTTGTCGGCGATGTGATGGGTAAAGGCGTACCCGCGGCCCTAATCGGCGCCGCCATCAAGACCAATTACAACCAGATTCTGGCCGAACTTCTGTCGGACCAAAAGGGTCGGAGGGAACTTCCATCTCCCGCCGAGATTGTCAACCTGCTGCATCAAAACCTGACTCACCGATTGATCGAATTATCGTCTTTCGCCACACTGGCACTGTACCGTTTTGATCTCAGCGCCGGGGAACTGACCCTGGTGAATGCGGGCCATACACCTTGTTTGTTGCTGCGCGGTTCCAGCGGCGCTGTCGAGACAATTTTGGGCAACAATATCCCTATTGGAATTGTTGCCCAGGAGCATTACGTGCAGAGCACGCTACCGATCAGACCTGGAGACAAACTGCTTGCCTATTCCGATGGCATCACGGACGCTTGCAATCTGGAAGGCGAAGCATTTGGAATTGACCGACTTGAATTCTTGGTCAAATCAGCAAGTCAAGCGAACATGCCGCCGGCGACGTTGCTGCAATCCATGCGTCATCAACTACATGCATTCGTCGGAAGCAAGCGACTCGCGGACGATCAAACGGCATTGTTCGTTGAGCTGTGCTCGCCGCAAGAAGAGGGTGTGTCCTGTGCCTGCCGTTTTCCGCACTCGTTGAGTTTGCCTTGGCAATTCGAGGCAATTTCCGAACTTCGAACGGCAATCAACAAAGTTGCGGTCGGGATGCCCGAAGTCGACCTCGCTGCAATGACCCTGGCCGCCGTTGAGGTCGTCACGAACGCCATTCGGCACGCACCACACACTCTGGCGGACGCCACAATCAACTGCCGACTGAAATGCTCGGCCACGGACATGTCGTTAGAGTTGATCTACCCATCAGTGATGGTGTTTGAGCCCACGGGGATACCCGAGCCTGACTTCAGTGGTAAGGTCGAAGGCGGGTTCGGCATTTTCATCATCCACCAATCAGTCGATCATGTTCAGTACACGGCCCCCCTGCCAGGCATTTGCGCTGTTCGGCTTGTCAAACAGTTTTCTGTTCCCCGAGACAACGCAATTGCCACCAGCTGAACGTAACATCAAGATTTCGCAAGTTGAAAGCATTCCCGCCCGACACTACGGACAAATCGAGTCAGACAGGTTCTCCCGACGCCGTTGAAGAACTGCTGGCTTGCCTGGCGCCTGGCGTCGTCGTGCGCGCCGTGGAGCACTACGTCGCAGACTTGATTCAGGAAATCGGGTTGGCTGACTTTGTTGAAAAATGCTTTCCTGCCTTCAACAGGGCTGTGGGCGATGCCTGGGCTGCCGGCCACCTTGAGCCGCACGCCGAGTACCGCTACACCTCAGCGGTGCAGGCGGTTGTGCAGAGCCATCTGGCAGGCTGTCAGCCAGCCCAGTTGAAGTTGCGCATTTTATTGACTACACCGCCGGGTGAACGCCATGGGCTGGGATTACTGGCCGTGCCGACATTGCACACGCCTACCTCTTGGAATTGCGTCACGCCCTGCCCAAACGCTGCAGAGTCTGGGTTGGCGGAGAGGGCTTTTCATGGTTGGATGCCTCACCTGTTGCTGGCGTCAGACTATTTCAGAGTACTTCTGAGGCGGTCCAGGTTTGGCAGAAGATGACAATGGGAATTGGGACGCCAGTTGCGTCTCGTCCTCAGTCGCTGGTCCGGCCTGCGGCCAGAGCAAGGGTTGAACCGTCGCCAGCCGACGCGGCTGTGCACGCGGTGTCGCACGAAGCCTTGCAAAAAACCCTTTACGAATTGCACGTGCATCAGATCGAACTGGAGATGCAGAATGACGAACTGCGCCAGACGCAGCGCAGACTGGATGCCGAGCGGGAGCGCTATTTTGAGCTCTATGACCTGGCACCAGTGGGATATTGCACGGTGAGTCCGGAGGGTTCGATTCTGAAGGCCAACCTCACCTTCGCCCGCATGCTGGGCCTCCCAAAAACCACTTTCTACGGACGGGCGTTTGGTCGATTCATCTTTCCCCAGGATCAGGACGCTTTCTACCGGATGCGCCGACGGATCATGCAGACCCGGGAGTCGCAACAATGCGATGTACGGTTGGTGATGGCGCATGGCGCTCATACGTGGCTGCATTTGCAAGCCATTTTGGCTGGAGACCAAGATGGCGGATGGCGCCTGCGTCTCGCGTTGAGTGACATTTCCGAGCTCAAGAGAGTCCAGCAGGACCTGATCGACAGCGAACAACGTTACCGCAGCTTGACTGAAGGATCGCCAGCGCCCCTGCTGGTTCACGATGGCAAGCACATCGTCTACGTCAATGCAGCGGCCGTCAGGATGTTTGGTGCCAGTACTGCAACAGACCTATTGGGAACAGAAATACTCTGCTTGGTTCACCCGGACTTCAGAGAATTGACAGGGCAACGTGTGCTTTTGAGTATGGAGCAAACTGGCAACTTGACGATGTTTGAAAACAAACTGCTCAAGCTCGATGGAAGCCCCATTGCGGTCGAGGTGCACAGTGCCTCGGTCATGTTTGACGGTGTGCCAGCCGTTCAAGTCACCATGAACGACATCACCGAGCGCAGGAACTTCCTGGAGAGACAGCTTGGCGCCATCGAAAATGAGCGCAAACGCATATCGCGCGAAGTTCATGACCAGGTCGGGCAGGTGTTTACCGCCATCAAGTTGCTAATTCAGTCGCTGCCACAGGGTGCGTTGCCAAAGGAGCCAGGCCATGCCATCATGCAGGCGCTGGAAATGGGTATCGCTGCAACCCGAAAGATCACCGCTGAACTGCGACCGCGCCTTCTCGACGACCTCGGACTGGTGGCAGCCCTTGACCATCTATGCGACCAGATGCTAAGGGTCGTGGGTATCGGCAGCGACATCGACGTCGATGCTCATGAGGCACTTGACGCCAATCAGGCACTCAGCCTGTTCCGCGTCGCACAAGAAGCGCTGACCAATGTAGTCAAGCATGCGGCCGCCAAGCATGTCGTCATAAGTGGGCGCCGTAGCAGTAACGAGTATGTATTTCGCATCACGGACGATGGGCAGGGGTTCATCTCCAGCGATACCCGACCCGATGCGATGGGTCTGATCAGCATGCAGGAGCGCACCCGAACCATTGGCGGGCGCTGCACCATTCAATCGACTCTGCAACAGGGCACGCTGGTTGAAGTCGCCCTCCCACTGAACGGTAGCCCCGACCATGAAACTGCTGCTGGTTGAAGATCATCCCATCTTTCGTGTCGGTGTCCGACAACTAGTGCAGCAGCACTGGCCAACCGCGGCGATCCGCGAGGCGGGCACGCTTGGCGAGGCGATGGCGGCGATTCGCGATTGTGACTTCGACTTGGCGGTTGTAGACCTGAACTTGCCCGACACCAGCGGCATCGAGGCCCTTTCGCAAATGCTGAGAGTTGCCCCTGCGACCAAAGTTTTGGTGCTTAGCCTGAACTCGGAATCCGCCTATGCCCAGCGATCAATTCAGATGGGCGCTGCCGGCTACCTTGCCAAGGACCGCGCTGCCAAAGAGCTTGTCGTGGCGCTGGAGCGCATTCTCGGCGGCGGGCGCTACATATCGCCTGCGTTGGCCGAGCAACTGGCAGATCAGGTCAGCGGCATCCGCAAGGCGCTCCCGCATGAGGAACTTTCAGCCCAGGAGTATCGAGTTCTGGTGCAACTGGCGCAGGGGCAGCGCGTGGGCGACATTGCAAGCTCGATGCTTCTTTCGCCAAAGACGGTGAGCACTTACCGCTCACGGGTGCTGGAGAAGCTTCTGCTAAGCAGCAATGTCGAGCTGACACGCTACTGTCAAACACACAAGCTGATCGAAGGCGTCTGACGATGTAGGCGCTGCCCTACAAGAAAATCGGCGCATACCGACAAATGAATAGCTTGCGTCCGATTTACGCATGTTTGAGAGTTTGTGAAAGTATGGGCAATGAAGCTCGTCTGCTATCTTCGCCATAAGGCATCCAATTGAAACTTGACTTACTTTGGCCGCGCTCACTCAAGACCAAGGTGGTGCTTATTACGCTTGCCTTGTTTGTGGTCTGCATCGCATTGCTCGGTGCCTACATCAGTGCGAGGATGCGCGAGGACATGCAACGCATCCTGGGTGAGCAACAGCTCGCAACGGTCAGCATGGCATCCGCTGCGATCAACTCTGGCTTCGACGAGCGTTTCAGAGCGCTGCATTTGACCGCCCAATCCATGGTCCCCGCCAGGCTCGACACGCTGGCCTCGGCGCAGAAGTTGATTGAAGAACGTCCGCTTCTCCAGAGCTACTTCAACGCGGGTGTCTTCGTCACCCGCGTTGACGGTACAGCGATCGCCGAGCAACCCCTGATCGGCCGGGTTGGCGGCAATTACATGGACCGCGACCACGTCTCAGCAGCGCTCACGCAAGGAAGGGCGACTGTAGGAAAGCCCGTCATCGGAAAGGCGGTGCGAGCACCAAGTTTTGCCATCACGGTGCCGATTCGGGACAGTCAGGGCAAGGTGATTGGCGCGCTGGTTGGGGCATCCGACCTGAGTCGCCCCAATTTTCTGGACAGCGTTAACGATGCAAGCTATGGCAAGGGTGGAGGCTATCTCGTTGTTGACCCGGCACACCGGCTGTTTGTAACTGCGACCAATAGAAACCTTGTCATGGCGGCGCTCCCAGCCGAGGGTGTCAACACCGTACTGGACCAGCGGCTCAAAGGCTTCGATGGCCCTGCCATCAACATCAATTCCCTGGGAAAAGAAGTGCTGACCTCCTCAGCCCGCATCCCCGCAGCCGGCTGGTTCCTGATAGCTACTTTGCCCACGCAAGAGGCGTTTGCCCCGATTGTGGCGATGCAACGCAATGTGCTGCAGGCGATGAGCCTGTTCGCATTGCTGGCAGGCGGCCTTTTGTGGCTGATTCTGTCGCGTGTGCTCAAGCGCCAGTTCGCACCGATGATGCTGGCCACCCAATCGATTGAAGGACTCTCTGCAACGGCAGAATCTCCGCAAGCCTTGCCGATCATGATCCAGGACGAAGTGGGCGATTTGATTGGCGCTTTCAATCGCCTGTTGGCGTTGTTGGGGAATCGGCAAGGCGAACTGGCAGCCAAGGTGCAACAACTTGGCAAACTTTCGCTGGCCGTCGAGCAAAGTTCAAGCAGCATCGTCATCGCCGACCTTGGCGCTCAAATCGAATACGTGAACGCTGCTTTCACCCGAACCACTGGCTACGAGCTCAAAGAGATCATCGGCCAGAATCCGCGCATCCTGCAATCAGGCAGGACGCCCAGGAAGACCCATATCGACATGTGGCGAACCCTGAGCCAGGGTCAGGTCTGGCGCGGCGAATTCATCAACAAAAGAAAGAACGGAATCCAGTATTCTGAAAACGTGGTGATCTCTCCGCTGCGCCAGAGCGACGGTCGCATCACGCATTACGTCGCAGTAAAGGACGACACGACCGCCAGCAAGGCGGCCGAGAAGCAGATCCACGACTTGGCCTACCTCGACCAACTGACTGGACTGCCCAATCGTCTACAGCTCACTATCCGAGGGCAGCAGGAACTCCTTGCCTCTGCGCGGAGGTCTTTGCAGGGGGCCATCCTGTTCGTTGATCTGGACAATTTCAAATCAATCAACGACGCTCTGGGCCATGACAGGGCCGACCTTGTACTCAAAGAAGTTGCCAGGCGGGTGGCAAGCTGCGTGCGCGAGAGCGATTTTGTGGCACGCCATGGCGCTGATGAATTCGTCGTCATCGTGAGTAACCTGAGCCAGGATCAAGTGGCAGCGACCCACCAGGCGCAGGCCGTTGCAGGACAGATTCTTGGTGCGCTGGACCAGATGCTCCTGCCCGACGGTGTCAGGGTCCATTGCACGGCGAGCATCGGCGTCACCCTGTTCGGCAATCAGCCTGAGGAAGTTGAAGAGCCTTTGCGGCGCGCCGAATGGGCGATGTTTGAGGCGAAGGCCGGTGGGCGCAATACCTTGCGCTTCTATGACCCCAAGATGCAGGCTCTGGTCAACGCACGCGTCACGCTGGAGGCGGCGCTGCGCGACGCAATGCAGAACAAGCAGTTTGCCCTGTACTACCAGGCGCAGGTTTCCGATAGCGAAGGCATCATCGGGGTCGAAGCACTGCTGCGCTGGCTGGATCCGGGACGTGGCGTGATTTCGCCCGCTGAGTTTATTCCGCTGGCCGAGGAAACCGGGCTGATCGTGCCCATAGGTACATGGGTTCTCGAAACGGCCTGCCAGCAGCTGGCGATTTGGGCCAGCCGACCGGAACTGCAGCGTCTGACTATCTCGGTCAATGTCAGTGCACGACAATTTGGCGAAAGCGACTTTGTCCCTCTGGTGCTCTCGGTGTTGGAGCGAACCGGCGCGCCGGCGAGTCGACTGAAACTGGAATTGACGGAGTCAGTTCTTGTGACTGGCATCGACGATGTGGCGGTGAAGATGGCCGCGCTCAAGGCCGAGGGCGTGGGTTTTGCGATCGACGATTTTGGCACCGGCTATTCCTCTCTGAGTTATCTCAAGCGCTTGCCGCTGGAGCGACTCAAGATTGACCAGGGCTTTGTGCGCGACATCCTTGCAGACGCTGACGATGCGGCGATTGCCCGGGCCGTCATCGCGATGGCCAGTAGCCTGGAACTGGGGGTAATTGCAGAAGGCGTCGAGACCCAGGAACAATGCGACTTTCTGGCGCGCCTGGGTTGCCATACCTACCAGGGATATCTGTTCAGTCCACCGGTTACGGTCCATGAGTTTGAGGAATTTGCTGCCCGGTTTTGAATCCTGGGATCGTCCAACTTGAAAGTCAGGTGCGGTAAAACAGGCATTGCCATGCAATCCGTAATGCCATACATTGCACATGATCGTCAGATCGCCTAAATCGGGGCGCAATGAAATTTAATCTCTTTCCGGACCGACGGGTACAGTTCAGACTGACAGTTGTCACACTGGGAGTGGCTTTGTCAGTCATCTGGCTCATATCTCTGTATCTCGCTCGCATAGTACGCGAAGACATGGAGCGCCTCATCAGCGAGCAGCAGCTTTCGACCGCGTCCATCGTCGCCATGAACGTCAACGGTGAATTGCAGGACAGGCTGACCATGTTGACAACGGTCGCAGCCCAGGTGAGCGGTTTACTTGTTGAAAAGCCAGCAAGCTTGCCGGCTTTCCTCAAGGATCGTCCATCTATTTCACTGCCGTTTAATGGAGGGCTTTTCATCACAGGTATTGACGGCACTGCAATCGCCGACTATCCCATCGTTCCTGGTCGCGTCGGGACAAACTACATGGACCGGGAGTCGATCAGTGTTCCTCTAAAAGAGGGGAGACCGGTGATTGGCAGGCCGAACCTGGGCAAGACACTGAAGGCACCCATATTCAGTATCGTGGTGCCGGTTCGGGATGAGCAGGGCAAGGTGATTGGCTGCATCGCCGGCACCGTCAACCTTGGGTTGCCGAACTTTCTGGACAAACTGGCGATGGCCAGGTATGGCAAGACTGGCGGGTATCTTTTGATCGCCCCCCAGTACCGAATTATCGTCAACGCCTCGGACAGGAGTCGAGTGATGGAAGCACTCCCCCCTGTCGGCGTCATGCCAGCCATGGACCGCATGTTTGCCGGCGGGCAAGGCTCAATCATCATCGTTAACGCCAAGGGCGTTGAGGTGATGAATACCGGGGTGCCTGTTCCCATTTCAGGTTGGCGAGTCGTGGTCTCGGTGCCAACCGAAGAGGCCTTTGCGGTGGTGCGGGAGGTGCGCCAGCGTGTACTGATCGTGGCACTGATGGCAGCGTTGATCGCAACAGTGCTGGCGGTGACCTTGACCGTGCGACTTTTGCGAAGCCAGCATTCGGCCGTGCTTGGCTTATACGACCCATTGACCCGATTGGCCAACCGGCGCTTGATGGAAGACCGCTTGGGTCAGGCGATGGCGTCCAGCAAACGCAGCGGCACCTATTTCGCGGTCATGGTTCTTGATCTGGACAATTTCAAACCGCTTAACGACCAGCATGGGCACGGCGCTGGTGACTTGCTGCTGATAGAGGCGGCACATCGATTGAAGGGCTGTGTTCGCAATATAGACACAGTGGCCCGCTACGGTGGGGATGAATTTGTGGTGATCCTGGGTGAACTTGACTCGGACAAAGAGGCCGCGACTTTGCAGGCCTGCGCCATAGCGGAAAAGATCCGCACCAAACTGTCGCAGTCCTATCGGTTGAAAATTGAGCACCCGGGGAAACCGGATGTCACTGTAGAGCATCATTGCTCGGCGAGCATTGGGATCGCGATGGCGATGAACCATGAGCTCAATCAGGACGACATCGTCAAGCACGCAGACGCGGCCATGTATCAAGCCAAGGATGCCGGGCGCGATGCGATTCGGTTCTACGCAAGTGTTGCTACCGGGCTTTGACCTACAACCTGACACGGCTGGGAACGGGTGCCGGGCGCAAGCGAACTAACCGACGCCGGTTGCATAGTGTTGATTGGAAACAACGCAAACACCGAAAGATCCGTGAACCAGTCTGCTACCATCGAAACAGGGAGTCCAAACTCGGGAACCTCAACAGACGGTTCAGGGTAGTCAAGGACGGACGCCGATGATCACTGAACCTCGCAAGCTTGCCATCGCAGAGTCGCGAGGCCTGCGGTTGTTCATCATTTCGGTTTCGGTCATTGCAACAATCTGCATCACTTGCGGATTCCTCGGGATGTCTTTCTACAGCAGGGGACTGATCCGTGAGGAAATGCTCAATAGCGCCAGACGCAACTTCACAAACATAGTGCTCATGCGCCGCTGGAATGCGGACCATGGAGGCGTCTACGTGATCAAGGGGCCAGGTGTCGAGTCCAATCCCTACCTGGACAACCCCGATATCACGGCAGTAGACGGCAAGGTCTACACGATGAAGAACCCGGCACTCATGACCCGTGAGATTTCTGAATTGCTGAACAAGGAAGAGGGCTTTTTCTTCCATATCACCAGCCTCAAGCCGCTAAACCCCCACAACGCGCCAGACGAACGCGAGCGCACAGCGCTGCTGTCATTTGAGAACGGCGTGCGCGAAGCCAGTTGGGAGCAGGACATCGGTGGCAGAGTGCACTACCGCTACATGGCGCCTCTGAAAGTCGAACAGAGTTGTTTGGCCTGCCACGCCAAGCAGGGCTACCAAGTTGGGGATATTCGTGGGGGTATCAGCATTTCGTTTCAAATGAGCGATGTGCAAAAGAAACTGCACAGCAACACACTGACGATTCTGGGACTCGCGACTCTCACAATTGTCCTGGTCATTGGATTTATCGGTATCTTCTTCCGAGGTTTGATCAAAAAGCTGGAGCAGGCGCGTAAGGCACTGAGTGCCCTTGCCTCTACCGACCAGCTTACCGGGCTTGCCAATCGTCATGCCCTATTCGAGCGACTTGGTGAGGAATACGCCAGGCACAAGCGGAACAACCAGCCGCTGAGCATCGTCATGATTGACATTGATCATTTCAAATCCGTCAATGACACCTATGGCCACGCAACGGGCGATGTCGTGTTAGGCCAAGTGGCCAAAGTGGTCAGAGCAGGCGTTCGAAAGTACGACCTCGCCGCGCGCTTTGGCGGAGAAGAGTTTCTGGTGCTGATGCCGAATTCTGATCTGGTGATGACAGAACAGACAGCCGAGCGGATTCGCATCGCCGTAGAGAGTCAGATTTTGGTGGATTCGACCCTGGGGCGAATGGCGATAACCGTCAGCCTGGGCGTCGCTACTGTACGGCCAGGCGAAGATACCGAGGCGCTACTGCGTCGCGCCGACGCAGCACTGTATCGAGCCAAGGCCGATGGACGAAATCGCGTGGCCGTGGAAGCTGCTTAGATAAAGCGGATCGGGGTCAACATTGGGGAAGTCTTGAAATGAATGTGAGCACCGGCATTTTTCATCTGGGATCACTCAAGCTGCGGGTGACCCTTATGACGCTGGCCATATTTGTCCTGGCAACCTGGACACTTTTTGGCTACGCCACTCGCGTCATCCGTGACGATACCCAGCAGCAACTGGGTGAACAGTTGTTTTCCACAGCGTCCATCGTGGCCAGTCAAATCAATGAAGAAGTTGAAGATCGGCTCCAAGGGCTGGAGAAGTACGCGCAGGGACGACTCCCAAAGGACTCCCAAAGGAGTTGACGGACAACGCCAAAGAGATCCAACTGCGCCTGGAGCAGAGCCCGACGATCAGGAGCATGTTCAACGGGGGGTTGTTCGTCACGGATTCGAGAGGCACGACTATTGCGAGTGTTCCAGAGACGAGTCCGAGAGTCGGGATCAACTTCATGGAGCGCGATCATGTCGCGACCGCTCTGAAAGAAGGCCGGACCGCTGTCAGTAAGCTTGCCATTGGCAAAGTTTTGGGTCACCCGGTTGTTTCGATGGCTACGCCCATTCGCAATGCCTCTGGCAATGTGATCGGTGCCTTGGTCGGCGTGATTGATTTAAGTCAACCCAATTTCCTGGACAGGCTGACCGGAAATCGTTACGGCAAAACAGGCGGATACGTTCTGGCCTCGCTGCGGGACCGACTGACTATTACCGCCACGGACAAAGATCGGATCATGGCCGCATTTCCGGCGATCGGCATCAATCCACTGTTCGATCGCTACTTGGCAGGATTCGAGGGCTTTGGGAGGGTAGTGGATGCGCGTGGAGTCGAGGTGCTGTCGGCGGCAAAGCAGATTCCGGCTGCAGGTTGGCTTCTTGTCGCGAGAATCCCAACCGAAGAAGCTTTTGCGCCAATTCGCGACTCCCGGGCCAAAGTTCTGGTGGCAGCCATGTTGATGACCCTGTTTGCGGGTGCTCTGACCTGGTGGATGTTGCGGCGCCAACTCTCTCCAATGCTCGACGCCGCAAATATTTTGTCGAAGTTAACGAACACAGATCATCCCGTGCAACCGTTGCCAATTGCGAGTCAGGACGAAATTGGCGAGCTCATTGCTGGATTTAACAGCCTTCTTGCAAAGTTGGCACAGCGTGAGGAGCACCTGAAGGAAAGTCAAAGGCTGCTGATGGAGTCGCAAAGCATCGCAGGTCTTGGAAGTTATGAGCTCGATATCAGTACGGGCTTGTGGAGCAGTTCTGCGATTCTGGACAATTTGTTCGGGATAGATGAGAGCTACGTTCGTTCGGTTAAGGGATGGGAAGCACTGATCCATCCAGATGATCGCCAGAGGATGGCTCGGTACTTCAGTGACCATGTCATTGGACAAAAGCAGATATTCGACGAGCTGTACCGCATCGTTCGATGCAGCGACCACGCGGAGCGTTGGGTCCACGGTTTGGGCAAGCTCGAACTGGATTCACAGGGAAAGCCCCGGACCATGCGCGGGACAATTCAGGACATTTCCGAGCGCAAGCGTGCTGATGACCGGATTCAAACCTTGGCTTTCTCCGATCCATTGACCAATCTGCCCAACCGAAGACTCCTGATGGCCCGACTCGAACAGGCGATGGCGGGCGCGCTCCGATACGGACACAACGATGCACTGCTGTTCGTTGATCTGGATAACTTTAAATCCTTGAATGACACCCTCGGGCATGATGTGGGCGACGAATTGCTCAAGCAAGTCGCACAGAGGTTCACAACCATCGTTCGCGCAGAGGACACGGTAGCGCGACTTGGTGGAGACGAGTTCGTTGTTGTGCTCCAAGGCCTGAACAGCGAGCCTCAAAGTGCCGCAAAGCAAGCACAAGTCGTTGCTGAAAAAATCTTGGACGTTCTGGGTCAGACCTATCAGATCAAGGGACACGGGCATCACAGCACCGCCAGCATTGGCGTGACACTTTATGGTGGCACTCTACGCGAGAATATTTCGGAGCCATTGAAACGTGCAGAGTTGGCAATGTACCAGGCCAAAGCCGCGGGGCGCAATTCGTGGCGCTTTTTCGATCCCGAGATGCAGACGACTGTCACTGCGCGTGCATCTCTGGAGGCAGAACTGCATGAGGCGGTGAACAGTGCACAGTTCGTTCTGCATTACCAACCCCAAGGAGGTACTCAGGCTCGGCTGAAAGGAGTTGAGGCACTGGTGCGCTGGCAGCATCCTGAGCGCGGCATTGTCACACCCGCGGAGTTCATCCCGGTTGCAGAATCAAGCGGCCTGATCCTGCCGCTGGGGCGCTGGGTTCTGGAGAGCGCTTGCAAGCAACTGGTGGCATGGACTGAAAGGACCGAACTGACGGGTTTGACAATGGCCGTAAACGTCAGTGCCCGCCAGTTCAGGCAAGGCGACTTTGTGCAACAGGTAGAGAGTATTCTCGACGCTACAGGTGCCAACCCGAAGCGACTAAAGCTGGAACTGACAGAAAGCGTGCTCGTGGATAACGTGGAAGACATCATCATCAAGATGAATGCGTTGAAAGCCAGGGGCGTGGGCTTTTCTCTTGATGACTTCGGGACCGGCTATTCATCGCTGTCCTACCTGAAGCGCTTACCACTGGACCAGCTCAAGATTGACAAGGGCTTTGTCCGTGACATCCTGTGCGATCCAAATGATGCGGCCATTGCCAAGATGGTGATTGCGTTGGCAGACAGTCTGGGACTGGAGGTGCTTGCTGAAGGTGTTGAAACCGAAGCTCAGCGAGACTTCTTGGCCAGTTTGGGATGTACCAATTACCAGGGCTATTTGTTCAGCCAGCCATTGCCGGTCGAAGAATTTGAGGCTTTCGCGCTGGCGCTCGCTCAGCACCAGAGTCACACTTTTCGTTCTGGTTCTGGTTCTTGTCTTGACGGGAAATTGGCACCCTGACCGTCAAATTACGCTGACGCCCGGGCGATCAACTGGCCGCTGCGTGCGCCGCTGTGAAAGCCACCGGACCAGGTCACCACACCGTTGACGATCACGCTGTGCACCCCTTGCGACACCAGCGTGGGCGCATCGTAGGTGGCGCTGTCGCGCACGCTGTCGGCATCAAACAGCGTCAGGTCTGCGTGCGCCCCCACTTGCAGGGTGCCGCGTCCGGGCAGCTGGAAGTTGCGCGCGCTCAGACCGGTCATTTTCCAGACGGCCGTCTCCAGCGGAAACAGGCCCAGCTCCCGGCTGTAGTGGCCCAGTACGCGCGGGAAGGTGCCCCACAGGCGCGGGTGCGGCTTGGTGCCTGCCGCAATTCCATCCGAGCCAATCATGGTTTCGTCAAAGGCCAGTATGCGCTGCACATCGTCCTCATCCATCACAAAGTAAATGGCGCTACCCGGCTGCAGGCGCTGCGCCGCCTCGGCCTTGGTCATGTTCCATTCGGCGGCGATCTGGTCCAGGTCCCGGCCCGCGCACTCGGGGTGCGGTACGCTGGATGCGATGAGCACGCGCCCATCGAGCACGCCACGGTCGGTTCGAATCATGGTCGATCCCGCCGTGTAGGGGTAGCAATCCAGCGCCACGCACTGGTGCTTCATGGCCTCGCGGATGAAGGGCAGGGTCTGCACAGAGCGGCCAAAGTTGGATCGGTTCATGACCTTGTGGTGGGAGATCACCACCGGCACGCCCAGAGCCCGGCCAATGCAAAAACTCTCGTCCAGCGAGGCCATGACCTGATCGGCTTCGTCGCGCATGTGTGTGGCGTAAAGCGCCTGGTGCTTTGACAGCGGGCGCCCCACTTCAATGATTTCCCCGGTGCTGGCGTGCGCCGCGGGGGGATAGAAGGTGCCGGTGGACATGCCAATGGCACCGGCCTGCAGTGCCTCGTCGAGCAACTGCTGCATGGCGGCAATCTCGCCAGCGTTCGCGGCACGCTGTGTGTCGTCCATGGTCGTGGCGCGCAGCGCCGTGTGGCCCACCATGGCAGCCACATTGACTGCGGCTGGCGTTTCGCGCAAGGCCTGCAGATAGGCCGCAAAGGTTGTGAAACGGTCCCCGGCGGGAATGTCCAGCAGGTTCAGCGGCATCGGCAGGTCCTGCCCATTGCGCAGGGGTGCGGCGCTGATGCCGCAGTTACCCACAACAACTGTGGTCACTCCTTGCGAGACCTTGCAGCTCATGTCGCCCTGGGACAGCAAAGACAGATCGTCATGCGTGTGCACGTCAATAAAGCCGGGAGCCACAATGAGTCCGCTGGCGTCCAGGGTTTCATCGGCCGTGTGCGCCTGTAGCTGGCCGATGGCTGCGATGCGCCCATCGGTGATACCGATATCGGCCAGGAAGCGTGGCGCTTTGGTGCCGTCGATGACGGTGCCACCGCGTATCAGGAGTTGGTAATGGTCAGGTTTGTTCATTTGCTGCAGCATCTAGAATGCGCCTTCTCTTTCAAACACTCTATCAGGATTGCACTCCATGAAATTCAGTGGCCTCACGCTTGGCGTCATCGCACTCGGCTTTTTCTC
>CAIQVX010000182.1 GCA_903875275.1 uncultured beta proteobacterium
ATGTTTGCCGGCGTCATCATCTCCTACGTGATCGTCAAGATGAAGGTGCGCGGCAAAGGCATGCTGGAGTTTCTGGGCATGCTGCCGTTTTCGGTGCCGGGATCGGTGATTGCGCTGGGCGTCATTCTGGCCTGGAGCGGCAAGTTTGGCGTCAATCTGTACAACACGGTGTGGATCATTTTGCTGGCCTATATCGCGCGCTACATGGCGTTCTCGCTGAAGGCCAATTCGGCCGCGCTGGAGCAGGTTCACGACTCGCTGGTGGAGGCGGCGCGGGCTTCTGGCGCCACCGTCTGGCAGGCGCTGAAAGACATTGTCATTCCGCTGGTGCGTCCCGGCATGGTGGCGGCCTTCTTCCTGATCTTCCTGCCTGCCTTGCGAGAACTCACGGTGTCGGTGCTGCTGTACGGGCCGACCACTCGCACCATCGGTGTGGCGATCTACACCTTGAACGAGGATGGCGAGACGGTTTACTCTGCGGCACTGGCCGGTATCGCCCTGATCATCATCGTGCTGGGTGAGGTGCTGATCAAGCGCCTGGTTTCGGGCAAGAACAATTCCTGATGAGAGCGCGCTCATGGCCTATATAGAACTCAGGAACGTCAGCAAGCGCTTTGGCAGCGTGGCAGCGGTGGACCGCCTGAATCTGGATATTGCGAAAGGTGAGTGCGTCGCCATGCTGGGCCCGTCGGGCTGCGGCAAGACCACCACGCTGCGCATGGTGGCCGGTTTTGATGACCTCGATGAGGGGGAAATCCGTGTTGGCGAGCGACTGCTGTCCTCGCGAAAAACCAATTACTACCTGCCGCCCGAGAAACGCAATTTCGGCATGGTGTTTCAGGCCTTTGCGGTTTGGCCTCATCTGTCGGTGTTCGAAAACGTGGCCTTCCCGCTGCGGGTGCGCAATTTGCCTGCGGCGCAGATCATGGAACGCACGGAGGAAGCGCTGCGCCACACCAATCTGCTCAAGGCGGCGCAGGGCAGCCCGGACGAACTCTCGGGCGGTGGCAAGCAGCGTGTGGCGCTGGCGCGCGCGCTGGTGATCCGGCCCGACGTCATGTTGCTTGACGAGCCGCTGTCCAGCCTGGATCCGCATTTCCGGGAGGAGATGCGCTTTGAGATCAAGGACCTGCAGCGCCGCTTTGGTTTTTCCATTTTGTACGTGACGCACGACCAGTCGGAGGCCATGGCCCTGTCCGACCGGATTCTGGTCATGCGTGCCGGCGCTGTTGAGCAGATCGGCACGCCGCTGCAGGTCTACGGGTCGCCGGCCAATCGCTTTGTGTTCGAGTTCATCGGCCTGTCGAGCTTTCTGCAGGCCGGACTCACACCCGATGGCATGCAGATTGGTGGAGCCACGTATCCCTGGCCGGCGGGCCTCGCGCCGCCGACCGAACTGCTGGCCGCCGGCGCTGGCCTGCTGGCGGCACGTCCCACCGAAATCGAATTCGTCAGCGAGGGTGGTGTGCGCGGCAAAGTGTTGCAAAAAGCCTATCTGGGCGAAACCATCGATTACCGGATTCTGGTTGGGCAAACCGAGCTCCGGGTGCAGAAGACGCGTCGCGTTGCAGGCCCCGCCATCGGCGAACATTGCGGTTTAAACTTCACTCGCCCGCACTGGTATGCGTTGGCCTGAGAGAAGAACCGGAACC
>CAIQVX010000183.1 GCA_903875275.1 uncultured beta proteobacterium
GCCAGCTTGAAGTACGCCTTCCAGCCGTTCACATAGAGCTTAAGCCGCTGTGCCACCTCAGCCATGCTCTTGCCCCCAATGCGGCGCGTCAGTTGCCTGATGCGCTGCTTGTAGGCCCGCCGGGCTTTGTCTGCCACTCGGCGTTTGATCGCACCTGCCTTGGCCACCCAGAAGCTATAGCCCAAGAACTTTCGCCCAAACACGCTGCCCACTGCGCTCTTGGATTCATTGATCTTCGCTCGTCGTGATCAACTTGCGACGGGACTTGCACCCGTAGGAGTGCGCCCATGCTGGGCGCACACAAAAAAAGCCACCCGAAGGTGGCTTATTTCTCAACAAAGTTGAGCCAGTACCTATTACTTCTTCGGGGCGGCGCTGGCGGCAGCCTCAGGAGCAGCAGCAGGAGCAGCAGAAGCAGGAGCAGCAGCGGCGCTCGAAGCAGCCTCAGGAGCAGCAGCGGGAGCTGGTGCAGCAGCGGGAGCAGGTGCGGGCGCAGGAGCAGGTGCTTCCTCTTTCTTACCACATGCAGCCAACGCGGCAGCGGCAATAACAGCGGCCAAAATGAGTGTTTTTTTCATTTGAAATACCTAGTGAGTTAAAGAAACAATTTCCGGAAATTGTCAATGCAGTTGACCTGCAGCGACCAAGCAAAAAATGACTCGAGATCTTTCTGCTCAGCCGTTGATTATAAAGCAATATTCTGCTGACTCTACAGTCAGAACGACCTGATGTGGGTTCAAGCGCTCCGAACCAGGCGCTTTTTTGCGTCACGAGGCACAAAGACTTTTCCACCATTTCCGGGCTTCACTCCGCCCGGTTTCCCAAAGACCGGTTTGCGCGAACCAAATTCCGCCTGGGGTGCAGCGTTGTCGTTGCGCGCGCCGGCGAATCGATCATTGAACCCACCTTTGCGCTCGTAGTTGAATGGTGGACGACCTGGACCGGCATTTCTTTCTGTAAAGCCATCGCGGTTGCCACTGAAACCGCCAGGGCGACCGGCCACACCGAAGTTGCGATCCCGCGACAGATGTGGGGTCCCACGACCGTCGCGCCCGGCAAGACCGGAATTGGGGCGTGAATCAGGAAAGCGTTGCTGTGGCTCCAAGCCCGGGATGGTCTCACCTTTGAATTGATGCCGACTGTAAAACTCTATGTCCATGATCTTGCGGCGATCGCGGAATTCGGCGAAAGTCACCGCCAGGCCATCACGACCCGCACGACCAGTCCGGCCAATGCGGTGTGTGTAATCCTCGGCCTTCATAGGTAGCCCGTAGTTGAATACATGGCTAACCGTCGGAACATCGATACCTCGGGCAGCAACGTCGGTAGCCACCAAAATCTGCACCTGCCCCTGACGCAGTGCCATGAGACGCCGGTTTCTCAATCCCTGGCTCAACGCACCGTGCAATGCCACGGCCGAGAACCCATCCTGCTGCAAATCGTTGGCCAGACCGTCGCACTCAATCTGCGTGCTTGCAAAGACGATAGCCTGATTGATACTGCTGTCGCGCAACCAGTGGTCCAGCAACTTGCGCTTGTGCTGGGCATTGTCGGCCCAGAAAAGTTTTTGCTCGATGTTCTGATGCCGCTCTTGCGGACTGTCAATCTGAAGCCGTTGAGGTTCGCGCATGACACGGGATGCGAGTTGCTGAATGCGGGGTGCAAATGTTGCACTGAACATCATAGTTTGCTTTCGCGCAATCGTCAGTTGGTTGATCTCAGCCAGGTCATCCGAAAACCCCAAATCGAGCATTCGGTCTGCTTCGTCCACGACCAGAAATTGGACCTGGTCCAGTTTGATCTGCATTGACCGCTGCAAATCGAGAAGGCGCCCGGGCGTAGCAACCACCAGATTCGCATTTTGCAGTTTGGCGATCTGCAATTGATAGGGCATGCCGCCCACAATGTTGGCAATACGCAAACCCCGGCAGTGCTGTACCAGATCGATGGCATCATGCGCCACCTGCTGAGCCAGTTCGCGCGTCGGGCAGACCACCAGAGCACCAGGAGCCACGACTGAGAAATTGCGCGGATTGGTCGGGTCTTTGCGCCTGCTTCGCTTGGGAGGAGTCTCACCTTTGGCAACCGCCTGCGCTACAGCACACTCAAAGTCAGCACGCTCTTTTGCTTCGGCCCGCACCTGCTGCGTAAGCAAAGTGTGCAGGACTGGTAGCAGGAACGCGGCCGTCTTTCCGCTGCCTGTTTGACTTGAAACCATCAGATCGACAAAGCGAGCCGCCTGGTCCGATTCACTATGGCCCTGCATCGCCAAAGGAATGGTCTTCTGCTGCACAGTCGTCGGTTGTGTGAACCCAAGGTCTTTCACGGCATGGATCAACTCAGGAGCCAAGCCAAAAATCACGAAACCGTTGGGTGCCGCCTCGCTGTCTGCCGTGGCAGGAGCATCGATCGTTGGCAGTGCCGCAGTCAGATTGGAAGAATTTTCGACAAGCGAGATGTCGCCAGTCGCTTGAATAGCGTCAGTCATGAATTTACTCACACGCGAGCGCTGCAGGGTATGCAACTGCTCCGTCAATGGTTAAGAAACATCAACCATCAAACGGAACCCGCGCCCACTCACAAGAAGTTATGTCAGCGCTGGGGGTCCTTTCATGCAGAATTTCACGAGTGAAATGGCTTTGGACCCTGTGAATGAAGGGAGATGTACAAATATGCACCACTTTTTTGGTGCAGCCTTCGATTATAGCACAAATTCTGGTTGTCACCTAATCGCTGAGTCTGAGGAAATGGTCGCGATAGTGTTCAAGCTCATCAATGGACTCGTGAACATCGGCCAGGGCGGTGTGGCGTTGCTGCTTCTTGAACGATGCATACACCTCGGGCCGCCATCGCCTGGACAACTCTTTCAGAGTGCTCACATCCAGATTCCTGTAATGAAAAAAAGCCTCCAGTTTCGGCATGTACTTGACCAGAAAGCGTCGATCCTGCCCGATGCTGTTGCCGCACATGGGCGATCCCTTGTCTGGGACATACCGCTTCAAAAACAGCAGTAGCTGCTCCTGGACACGCTCTTCAGTCAGGGTCGAAGCCCTGACCTTGTCGATCAGGCCACTTCTTCCGTGGGTACCCTTGTTCCATGCATCCATCAGTTCGAGTTGCTCCTGACTTTGGTGGACCACCAGCACTGGCCCCTCAGTGCGACACTCCAGATTTGGGCCGGTGACCACCACGGCAATTTCGATGATGCGGTCGAATTCGGGGTCCAGTCCGGTCATTTCACAGTCCAGCCAGACCAGATTTTTGTCGGACTTTTGAAGCGGCCGCACGGGGTCCAGGATGTTCGGTGTGTTCATGATCCCGATTGTCGCTGATGACCTAAACTCGGGCACCATGGTCGATTCATCCTGTCTATACACCGCCGCCTGGATCATGACCGTTGTCTTCGCGAGCGCCTTGACTATCGGCACCATCCTTAAGGTCTGGCTCAGTATCCGACAAATACGTCATGTTGCAACCCATCGGAATGAGGTGCCGCCGGCGTTCTCCCCAATTGTCCCTTTGCACGCCCACAAGAAAGCGGCCGACTACACGATCGCCAAAACCCGCGCAGGGTTGCTGGAACTGACCGCCAGTTTCATCGTCCTTGTCGCGTGGACATTGCTTGGTGGATTATCAGTTCTCAACTCAGCGCTACTGCAGTGGCTTGGGGCTGGCATGATTCAGCAAATCGCGCTCGCGGTGAGTTTTGTTCTAATCAGCGGCGTGCTTGATTTGCCTCTGACGCTGTACCAAACCTTTGTTGTTGAAGAACGTTTTGGCTTTAACAAGATGACTGTGGGCCTTTGGCTAGCCGACCTGGGGAAGACCCTGCTGATCGGAGCGATCATTGGCCTGCCGATCACGGCCCTGATCCTGTGGATGATGGGTGCTGCTGGAAGCCTATGGTGGCTATGGGCATGGCTCGTTTGGATGGGTTTCAACCTGTCGCTGTTCTTGATCTACCCCTCGTTCATCGCTCCAATGTTCAACAGGTTTACCCCCCTGGAAGACGAGTCGCTCAAGGCCCGCGTTACTGCACTGATGGAGCGATGCGGCTTTGCAGCCAATGGGATATTTGTGATGGATGGAAGCAGACGCAGCGCCCACGCCAATGCGTATTTCACCGGATTCGGGGCATCCAAGCGTGTCGTGTTCTTTGACACACTGTTGGCAAGGCTCTCAGGTGCAGAGGTGGACGCGGTACTGGCCCATGAGTTGGGTCACTTCAGCCATCGGCATATCGTCAAGCGAATCATCATGATGTTTACCCTCAGCCTGCTCTGTTTTTCACTGGTGGGTTGGCTGGCAAGTCAGGCCTGGTTCTACCAGGGTTTGGGAGTCTTGCCCAACCTGAACGCACCTAACGATGCACTGGCACTGCTTCTGTTCATGTTAAGTCTTCCTGTCTTCAGTTTCTTTTTCTCACCCATCCTGGCCGCGATGTCGCGTCAGCACGAATTCGAAGCTGATGACTACGCGGTGGCGAAGTCCAGCGGGCAGGATCTGACAACCGCGCTACTGACGCTGTACGAGGACAACGCCTCGACGCTCACACCGGACCGGATTTACGCAAGAGTCCATTACTCTCATCCCCCGGCGTCTGAGCGCCTGGCACGGATTGCGGCCCAAACAGGTTTGTAGTCAGCGGCCTGTTGATGAATCCCGTAACACTCCACAATGGGCTGATCGTAGCTGCCTATGGACGGCATTTTCTGGTGGAAACAGACAAGGGGAACCGCCTGATCTGCCACTCCCGCGGCAAGAAGAGCGAAGGCCTGGTGGGCGACCGGATCCTGTGGCAGCCCACTGGCGCCGATGGCATGATCGAGAAGATCAAGGAGCGGAAGAATTTGCTTTACCGTCAGGATTCCGTTCGCACCAAGTCCTTTGCTGCCAATCTGGATCAGATTTTGATTCTGATCGCAGCCTCGCCAGAGTTCTCCAGCAGTCAACTTTCACGCGCCCTGATTGCAGCCGAGGCAGAACACATCACTCCGATCATTGGACTGAACAAGAGCGACTTGATCGAGCCCTTCGCCCGTGCCTGGGAGTGGCTGATTCCCTACAGGCAAATGCATTACGGCGTGTTGCCACTGTCGCTCAAACAATCCGCTCAAGTCGATCGTGAGGAGTTACTGAAACTGCTCGAAGGAAAGACGACACTGGTGCTGGGTCCGTCCGGCGCTGGCAAGAGCACTTTAATCAATCTCTTGGCACCGAGTGCCCTTGCACAGACTCGCGAAATTTCGCAGGCTCTGAATTCGGGCAAACACACGACCACCAGCACCACATGGTACTGGGTTGACAAGTCGAAAACAACCGCTGTCATCGACTCGCCTGGCTTCCAGGAATTTGGGCTGAATCACATTGAGGCCGCCCGCCTGGCATCCTACATGCCCGACCTCAAACGCCACGCCTTGCACTGCAAGTTCTATAACTGCAGTCACTTGCACGAACCTGGTTGCGGCGTTCTCGCAGCAGTGAAGTCAGACACCCACGATGGTGAAATAAGTGCGAACCGCTACAAAATCTACAGCGACCTCTACGCCGAGCTCAGCCAACCGCAACGATATTGAGAAAGTCAACCTAACAGGCGTGCCAGAGTCAGCAACGCCAGTAGCAGCATCCACATGACCACCGTGCGCCAAACCAAACCCACTACAACTGCCAAATGAGCCACTTCAGGCACTTGACCAGTGCCCTGTTCGGTTCGATTGTCCGTCGTCAGTAAATGAATATTCACCGCACCAGAGGTCGCAGCCAGAACGACACTGTCATTGTCGCCCGCAAAACGCGGTTCATGACTGCGCCAGCAATCAATTGCTTCCTCAAAACTTCCCACGACGGCAAAGCTCAAGGCGGTCATTCGACTGGGAATCCAGTCCACAACCGCCCACGCATCGTCAGCGGTCTGCTTGAGCGCCTCGCTGACAGGCTGGTGATGCGACAGACTCGTATGTCGCCAGTAGCGAGCGACAAACTCACTTAATCGGTATAACACCGCCCCGGCTGGCCCAAACCCAACGGCCGCCAGCAATGAATACCAACTCAAAACACCAAAAACGTGTCGGTGGGCCGATAGCACCGAATGCTCAATCACATGGCGCACAATTTCGCTGCGCGGCAGTTCGCTGGCGTCAATCTGCTGCCAGTTTGCCAACAACACTCTGGCTCGGCCTTCGTCACCGTCCGCCAGAGCATCCCTGATCTGCGTAAAGTGGAAACTGAACTGTCTGAAGCCCAGCGTTGCATAAAGCACGGCCACAGTCCACAACCCAGCAGCCAGCCAGCCCAAACAGACATCCAGCGTCCAGTAGACGCCCATCACGAACAGCGAAGGTCCCATGACTGAAAAGCCCCAGGCCAGCCACCCATGAAACGACTTTCCGGCGTCGAAATTTCGCGAACTCCAGCGCACCCATGCACGCAGACTTGCATGCACCGGATTGCCTCTGCTAAGGGGGCGAGCCTGCTCCAGTAGCAGGGCCACAAGCACGGAAATGAAGCTCATCCGGGCATCATAGCGGACGTGGCTCTCAGGCTGACATCAGACGGTAGAAATTGCGAAGCATGCCTGCTGTGGCACCCCAGATGAATCTCTGCGTCGACTGATGCTGATACGGCATCGAAAACCATTCTCGTCGCACACCTTCCCATTCAATTGCGTGTCGTTTATGGTGAGATGGATTCATCAGGAATTCAAGCGGCACCTCAAACACGTCAGCCACCTCATAGTCGTTAGGGCTCAACGTGAAGCAAGGTTGTACCAGCGCAATGACCGGCGTAATGATGAATGCTGTTCCGGTAACGTAGTCGGGCAAGACGCCGATTACCTCGACAAGTGAAGGGTCAAGTCCGATTTCCTCTTCAGCCTCGCGCAGTGCCGTCGCGGATGCATCGGCATCCTCTTTGTCTGTCTTGCCGCCAGGAAAAGCGATTTGACCGGAATGACTCGAAAGATGCTTAGTGCGCTCGGTCAGCAATACCGTCGGCCGCTCACGCATGACGATAGGAACAAGTACCGCGGCATGAACTGGCGCCCGGTCAGAAAAACTCCTCTCGGCCCACACTTCTGGTTCCCACTCGGGTCTCGCGGCAAAGCGACTGCGCAAGGCCTCAGGCCGCAAGAGGTCAAGCCCGACCGCAGGCAAATGAGAGTCTACAGCCAGCACAGGGACTTGGCAAGGATCAAAGTGCGGCAGTTTGGATAGCGGTGTTTCGATGGAATTGCTCAAGATGAAAGATCAAAAAAAAGCCGCCACGAGCGCAAGCCGGGGCGGCAGTTCTTGGAAGAAGCGATCTATTCAGCAACGACCTTGCTCGCGCTCTTCTTGGTTGACAGTTTTTCCTTGATGCGAGCCGACTTCCCGCTACGATCGCGCAGATAGTACAGTTTTGCACGACGCACATCTCCGCGCCGCTTGATTTCAATGCTGGCGATCAGTGGACTATAGGTCTGGAACGTGCGCTCGACACCTTCGCCACTGGATATCTTTCGTACAATAAAACCACTGTTGAGGCCACGATTGCGTTTTGCAATCACGACGCCTTCATAGGCCTGCAAACGCTTACGTGTACCTTCAACAACGTTGACATTGACGACGACCGTGTCGCCGGTTGCAAAGTCGGGGATGCTTTTCCCGAGACGAGCAATTTCTTCCTGCTCAAGGGTTTGGATCAGATTCATGATTACCTCAAATGATCTTGGTAGCGCCAGCCTCAGAATTGACGCAAAGGCTACGGTTGACGATGCTCCATAGCGGCCTGCCAGAGGATCTTTAAAACGTTCGATTATAGCGTGAAACAGTCAGCCAGGTTGTGTTGGATTTGAGGCCAAAGCGGACAAGAACGCCTCGTCGGCTGTGCTCAGGCGACCCGCACGTCGTGCTGCATCTATCAACGCCGGGCGCCATCGGGCAGTGACTGCCAGTCTCTGTTGACGACGCCAGCGATCAATGTGTTCATGGTTTCCCGACACCAGGATGTTGGGCACTGCGCTCTCGATCCAGACCTCAGGACGTGTGTAGTGCGGGCAATCCAGCAAGCCGTCCAGTTCCGGATTGAAACTGTCCTGCTGATGACTGCCTGCTGTATTCAAGACACCTGGCTGCAGGCGCGCTACTGCATCAAGCAGTGCCATCGCCGGAATTTCGCCTCCAGACAGGACAAAGTCACCGAGACTGATCTGTTCGGTCACATGTGCATCAATGAAGCGCTGGTCAATGCCCTCGTAACGACCACAAATCAGGATCCCACCGTTGCTCTGCGCCCAACGCTCAACCATTGAGTGGCCAAGAGGTTTGCCGGCGGGAGAAAAAAGCACCACTGGGACAGTCCCATACCGTTGCAACTGTATTTGTTGCAGACATCGGGTTAGCGGTTCAGCCATCATGACCATGCCGGGGCCACCACCGAACGGCCGGTCGTCCACCCGTCTGTAACTCCCGGATGCATGGTCTCTGGGATTGAGCAATCTGACGTCTACTTGACCGGAATCAAATGCCCGCCGCGTGACTCCCGTTTTCAAGAACGGGGCAAACAATTCGGGAAACAGGGTAATGATATCGAAGCGCATGGCATCGCAATCAGTAGTCCGCTTGCCAGTCGACAAGAATACGTCGAGCCGTCAAATCCACGTCATCGATGTAGACTGAAACGAAAGGAATCATCCTCTCGATCACCTTGCCTCCCTGATCCGACTCCATCACGAGCACGGTCTGCGCTCCAGTCGAAATCAACTCCCGCACCTGTCCGAGTTCTTGGCGTTGACGATTGACGACTTTCAAACCAATCAAATCGACCCAGTAGTATTCGTCTTCCTGAACTGTTGGGAAACTTGCGCGGGACACGAATATGCGCGCACCACGAAGTGCCTGAGCCGCATCCCGATCATCAAAATCCCGTGCGGAGGCGACCAATACTCCAGAATGCATCTTTGCCTGCACAATGGACAACCGCACTACACCGGAAAAACTCCTGACACCCTTGTCAGATGCCACCAAGAACCAGCGTTTCGAAGAAAAAAGCGCCTCAGGATCGGCGCTATGCGGCAGGACTTTGAACCATCCTTTAATGCCCCAGGCATCACCTATGCGCCCAACTTCGATGGCATCCGACGGTAGGTCGACCGCTTCGAGGCCAGGCAACATCACAGGACCATTAGACAGCTTTTTTTGCTGCCTCGGCCACCAAACGGTCGACCGTCGGGGAGGTCTGTGCACCGACACTCTTCCAGTATGTCAGTCGATCCTGTGCGATGCGAATACTCTCTTCGCTGGCGGTGGCAATCGGATTGTAAAAGCCGATGCGCTCAATGAAGCGACCGTCGCGACGGGTGCGCTTGTCAGCAACCACAATATTGAAGAACGGGCGTGCTTTTGCACCGCCACGGGCGAGTCGAATAACGACCATGGTATATCCTTTGGGTAGTGGAGTTTTATTTCCACCAATAAATTGATCACTTCAATCAGCGCTTGAGACACGCGACATGACCACCTGGCCAGCGACACGCTGAATAGTCCGCTATTATAACGTTTACAGTTCTTATGCCCACAATCCGACCAAGCCAGCCACGCGATATTCCCCAGATTGTGAACATCTACGCCCACCATGTACTCACCGGCACAGGAACTTTCGAAGTCACCCCGCCGTCGCTGGGCGAGATGGAAGGTCGACGCGCTGAAGTCCTGGACCGAGGCCTACCTTTCCTGGTTGCAGTCCAGGGGACAGAGGTGCTGGGCTTTGCCTATTGCAACTGGTTCAAGCCCCGACCAGCCTATCGATTTTCTGCGGAAGACTCGATTTATATGGACACGCGCGCGCAGGGCCTTGGCATTGGCCGCGCACTATTGGCCGAACTGGCATTGCAGGCCGAGCATGCTGGTGTTCGAAAAATGATTGCAGTAATCGGCGACTCGGCCAATGCCGGGTCAGTCGCCATTCACCGGTCCGTTGGGTTCGCGCCGGTTGGAGTTCTAAAGTCCTGTGGCTGGAAGTTTGATCGTTGGCTGGATGTAGTCTTGATGGACAAGCCCTTGGGGCTGGGTGCTGAGATTGCGCCCTGCTAGAAGATCTGCAAACTGATCCAGTACGCAATCGCTGCGACAAAAGCCGTAGCCGGAATCGTTAGAACCCAGGCCCAAATAATGTTGCCGGCGATACCCCATCGCACGGCGCTGGCCCGCTGGGTCGCGCCGACTCCGACAATCGCGCCAGTGATCGTGTGGGTTGTTGACACAGGAATGCCAAGAATGGCCGCAACGAATAGGGTAATCGCTCCTCCGGTTTCGGCGCAAAAGCCGTGCACCGGCTTCAATTTGGTTAGCCTTTGACCCATCGTCTTGACGATGCGCCAGCCACCAAACAAAGTCCCCATTGCAATCGCCGTGTAGCAACTCAAGACAACCCAGGTTGGCGGCGACCGGTCACCTGCGACACTGTATCCGGTGGCAATGAGCAACATCCAGACGATGCCAATTGTCTTTTGCGCATCGTTTCCGCCATGCCCCAGACTGTAAGCACCCGCAGATACCAGTTGCAGTCTGCGGAACCACCGGTCAACCCGGCTTGGCGTACTGCGTCTAAGAAGCCACGACACAGCGATCAGCATCATGGACCCAAGCAAGAATCCCATCAAAGGCGAGACAAAAATGAAAATCACCGTTTTCAGGATACTGGAAAACACCAGCGCTGACGACCCGGCCTTGGAAATGACGGCGCCAACGATACCGCCAATCAACGCATGGGATGAACTGCTCGGGATCCCGTAGTACCACGTAATGAGATTCCAGCTGATCGCGCCTACCAGTGCCCCGAAGACCACATTCACATCAACAACACCCGGCTGGGCGAGGCCTTTTCCGATAGTGGCTGCCACACTCAAGTGAAAAATGAAGATCGCGATGAAATTGAAGATTGCCGCAAAAAGAACAGCCTGACCAGGTCTGAGTACGCCCGTTGAAACGACTGTGGCGATCGAATTCGCCGCATCATGAAATCCATTCATGAAATCGAATGCAAGCGCTAACAAGACCAACAGCGCAACCACCCAAAACCCAACCTGAACCGACGCCATGACTGCCTGCTCTCAGGAATTTTCGAGGACTATGCCCTCGATCACATTGGCGACATCTTCGCACTTGTCGGTGATCGTCTCCAGCAGTTCGTAGATTGCTTTCAATTTGATGACTTCACGCACGTCCGGTTCCTCACGGAAGAGTCTGCTCATGGCACTGCGCATTACCCGATCAGCGTCAGATTCGAGTTGATCGATCTCCTCGCACGTCTTCAGTGCGGCGGCGGCCGTCGCCGGGTCCGCAATCTTGGCCAACATTGAAACAGCGTCGCGCACACGCTCACAGCACTTCACACTCAGGTCTGTGAGGCGAGTAATGTCTTCAGTCATGTGATGCACGTCATACAGAGCCATTGTCTCTGCCGAGTCCTGAATCAGGTCGGCGATGTCGTCCATGGTATTGATCAGGGTATGAATCTGCTCCCGGTCAATCGGCGTTATGAATGTGACATGAATGGCCTTGTTAACGTCGTGCGTAACACGGTCAGCGGCGCGCTCGGCATTGTCCACATCCTGGTTGTACTTTTGGCGCAGGTGCTGATCGCTGTAGTTCGCCACCAGTTTGGAAAATGCCCGTGCAGCCTCCACGATGCGGTCCGCATGCTGATTGAACATCTCGAAAAAATTGCCTTCCCGCGGCAACAGCTTGCCAAAAAACATGGCGGACTCCTGAAGGGATCATGTCAAAAACCGCACGACTGCACGACTGCACGAAGTTTAACCGCCTGACCTTCCAAACAGCGCTCCCAGGATCATGCCGTTCGAAAAATAAAATATACCGCTCCAACCATACACAGAGCGGCCCAGACGTAATCCAATTTGAACGGCTCCTTGAGGTAAAGCAAAGCAAACGGTACGAATACCGCAAGCGTAATTGCCTCCTGAACAATTTTGAGTTGACCAACACTGAGGCCAGCTTGCTGAAAGCCGATGCGGTTTGCAGGCACCTGAAGCGCATACTCAAATAGCGCAATACCCCAACTGGCCAGAACAGCGATGTACCACGGCGCAGCTGACAGATTTTTCAGATGGCCCTCCCAGGCAAAAGTCATGAAGACATTGCTACCGATCAGCAACAAGACCGTCTGCAAGCTTAAAGGAACAAATCGAAATGCATTCATGGGCCGAATTGTCCCGCTGCCTGGATCAGGCAACGACCATAAACGCCCTGCATCCTAAGCTGCAGGGCGTCCCACGCGCCAGATTTCGGGAAGGGCCGTTAAGCGACTACGCCTGAGCCGTTCCTTCCGCCACGACAGCACTGGCAGCATCCATGTAATCCTTGACTCGGTCGAAGTTAAGGTATTGATAAACCTTCTCGCTGACCGTCGTCAGGACGCCCATGTCCGACATGTACTCAGTCCTGGTCGGAATTCGCCCCAGCTTGGAGCAGATCGCAGCGAGTTCAGCACTGCCCAGATAGACGAAGCTGTTCTTACCCAAGCGATTCGGGAAGTTCCGCGTGGAAGTGGAGAACACCGTGGCCCCTTCCTTGACCTGCGCCTGGTTGCCCATGCACAAGCTACAACCGGGCATTTCCATCCGTGCGCCAGCGGCGCCGAGCACACCGTAATGCCCTTCCTCAGTGAGTTGTTTGGCGTCCATCTTGGTCGGCGGTGCCATCCATAGCCTGACCGGGATATCACGCTTGTTTTCCAGCAACTTGCTGGCGGCCCGGAAATGACCAATATTGGTCATGCAGGAGCCAATGAACACCTCGTCGATCTTTGCGCCCGCCACCTCAGACAAAGTCTTGACGTCATCCGGATCGTTGGGGCAAGCCACAATGGGTTCCTGAATCTCGGCCAAATCGATTTCGACGACGGCTGCGTACTGCGCATCGGCGTCGCGCTTGAGCAACTGTGGATCCGCAAGCCAGGCTTGCATCGCCTTAATGCGCCGATTGATCGTTCGAACATCAGAATAGCCACTAGCAATCATCCATTTCAGCATGGTGATGTTGCTGGTGATGTACTCCACGATGGGCTCTTTGTTCAAATGAACAGTGCAACCACCAGCGCTGCGTTCAGCCGACGCATCGCTAAGCTCAAAGGCCTGCTCCACCTTGAGATCTGGCAAACCTTCAATTTCCAGGATCCGACCCGAAAAGATGTTCTTCTTCCCCTGCTTGGCGACGGTCAACAAGCCCGCCTTGATAGCGTACAGCGGAATCGCATTGACCAAATCGCGCAGCGTGATGCCGGGTTGCATTTTCCCCGTGAATCGCACAAGCACACTCTCAGGCATATCCAGCGGCATCACACCTGTGGCCGCACCAAAGGCAACCAGGCCGGAGCCTGCAGGGAAACTGATGCCAATGGGGAAACGTGTGTGACTGTCACCACCGGTCCCAACCGTGTCCGGTAGCAGCATGCGGTTGAGCCAGCTGTGAATGATCCCGTCGCCGGGGCGTAGCGGCACACCACCTCGCGTGCTGATAAATTCGGGCAACTCGTGATGCATCTTCACATCCACAGGCTTTGGATAGGCCGCCGTGTGACAGAACGACTGCATCACCAGATCAGCACTGAAACCCAGGCAGGCCAGGTCTTTCAGTTCGTCACGTGTCATGGGGCCTGTCGTGTCCTGCGACCCAACACTGGTCATCCTGGGTTCACAATAAGTCCCGGGACGGACGCCCTGACCTTGCGGCAGCCCACTGGCACGGCCTACCATTTTTTGAGCCAAAGTAAACCCCTTTCCAGTGTCTTCAGGGTTCTGGGACAAGCGGAAAAGTGTGCTCACCGGCAAGGCAAGCGCCTCACGCGCCTTCGCCGTGAGGCCGCGTCCTATGATCAGCGGAATTCGGCCGCCAGCGCGAACTTCGTCAAACAGCACCTCGCTCTTGACTTTGAACTCGGCAATAACCTTGCCATTCTTGAGAGCCTTGCCGTCATAGGGTCGCAGTTCAATCACGTCGCCCATTTGCATCTGGCTAACATCCAGTTCAATTGGCAGTGCGCCCGAATCCTCCATCGTGTTATAGAAGATCGGCGCGATCTTCGAACCCAGACAAACGCCACCGAAGCGCTTGTTCGGCACGAACGGAATATCCCCGCCAGTGAACCACAAGACCGAATTGGTCGCTGACTTCCGGGACGAGCCGGTACCGACCACATCACCGACGTAAGCCACCAGATTACCCTTCGCCTTAAGGTCAGAAATGAACTTCACCGGCCCGCGTTTTCCGTCTTCCTCGGGAACAATGCCAGGTCGAGCATTCTTGTGCATCGCCAGCGCATGCAACGGAATATCGGGCCGACTAAATGCATCCGGAGCTGGTGACAAATCATCTGTGTTGATTTCGCCATCAACCTTGAAAACCGTCAATGTGATCGACTGTGCCACTTCCGGTCGCGAGGTGAACCACTCTGCGTCGGCCCAACTCTGCAAGACCGCCTTGGCGTTGGCATTTCCCTGATCTGCCTTTTCCTTGACGTCGTGGAACTGATCAAACATCAGAAGAGTCTTCTTGAGTCCCTGGGCGGCCACAGTCCCTACCGTTGGGTCGTCCAGCAAGTCAATCAACGGACTGATGTTGTAACCACCCAGCATGGTACCCAGCAGCGTTGTCGCTTGCGCGCGTGATATCAGCGAACATTGTTCCGTGCCATGAGCGACCGCAGCCAGATAACTCGCCTTCACCTTCGCCGCGTCATCCACGCCGGCCGGTACCCGATGCGTCAGCAAGTCGACCAACGTAGCCTCTTCGCCTGCGGGTGGATTCTTCAGCAACTCAATCAAATCTCCTGTCTGCCTTGCAGACAGTGGTAGCGGGGGAATGCCCAGGGCCGCGCGTTCAGCGACATGAACGCGATAGTTCTGCAACATGATTACTCCTTATCAAAATCAACAAATGGATGAGCCCACACAAGCAGGGCCAATTTTCAACTATTTCACTGGGCTCGCCTGAGGCGCATCCAGAATGCCGGGCACCGGATTTTTCTTGAGCATCTCAGCCACGACGGCCTGATTGGGGCTGACACATTCGTCTGCGAGGCGTTGACCGAGTTTCTGACTCATCAGCATTGACTTGTTCCCCAATTGCAACCACATGGCGCCTGCTCTGGGGTCTTCAAGCCTGAGGGCGCCAGTTCGACTGATGACTGGATGCATCCGGAAAGTCGCAGTCTTGGTTCGAACCCAGAAAATGCCAGGCTTCTTTTCATTCGGTGTGATCGACACTGACGAACCCAGTTCACAGGGAATCACACCAATATGAACCAATTTCGCGATTTCCAGTTCTTCTGGCGTCAGGTTCACTTGAATGTCATCGTCCACGGGTGTCACTTCCTCGACTGCCTTGAGCGCAGAACGCCGTACACCCGGTGTCAACTTCGGCGCGACGGTAGCAGAAGAGGTCGCCTTCGTCGGGCCGGACGCAGACTGACTGACCTGGGGCGATGCGACTCCCGGCAAACTCATCACAATGGCAAAAGCAAGAACATACTTCATGGCATCTCCCGGAACCGGTTTAGTTCATGCGCGACAGGCAAGGGCCAGAAATTGCCGCCCGCCCACCAGCGCACCGCGCAAAAAAACGTCGCGCAGTTGGCCGCAAAGCCGTCTGCGCGACGATGTCACACTGGATTACCCGTGCTAACCAACCAGGTGGGCAACACCAGCTTGTTCGTCCTGCAGTTCCTTAAGTGTCTTGTTGATGCATTCCTGGCTGAACGCATCAATTGGCAGACCCTCCACCACCTTGTACTCACCATCCGCGCAGGTCACCGCAAAACCAAACATGGTGTCTTTCGGGATGCCGTATTGGCCGTCCGAGGGGATACCCATCGTCACCCACTTGCCGTTGCTGCCGAGAACCCAGTCACGCATGTGGTCAATTGCGGCGTTGGCTGCAGAAGCTGCCGACGAAACACCGCGAGCGGCAATGATGGCTGCGCCGCGCTTGCCAACAGTGGGCAGGAAGGTATTGGCATTCCAGTCCTGATCGTTGATCATGTCCTTAACGCTGGCACCGTTGATATTCGCAAACCGGTAGTCAGCGTACATGGTCGGAGAATGGTTTCCCCAAACCGCCATCTTTTCAATATCTGCCACTGCCTTACCGGTCTTGGACGCGAGTTGGCTGAGTGCCCGGTTGTGATCCAGACGCAGCATGGCCGTGAAATTCTTGCGCGGCAGATCAGGTGCGCTCTTCATGGCGATATAGGCGTTCGTGTTGGCAGGATTGCCGACCACAAGAACCTTCACGTTGCGACTGGCCACCGCATTCAACGCTCTGCCCTGCTCTGTAAAAATGGCACCGTTAACGGCCAGCAGTTCGGCACGCTCCATACCCGGACCACGCGGACGCGATCCGATCAGGAGGGCGTAATCAGCATCCTTGAACGCCGTCATCGGATCGGAATGAGCTTGCATACCGGCCAGCAAAGGAAAAGCACAGTCCTGCAGTTCCATCATCACTCCCTGCAAAGCCTGCTGAGCCTTCTCGAGTGGAACTTCCAGTAACTGAAGAATGACGGGTTGGTCCTTACCCAGCATTTCGCCAGAGGCGATGCGAAACAGGATTGCGTAACCAATTTGACCTGCTGCGCCAGTGACGGCGACACGGACGGGTTTTTTGCTCATGGTGAGACTCCAGAGTTGTTGTGAAACCGGGTTCCAGGGCGGCTCTGACATGACGGCGGAGCCCCACAGAATGCGCTGCTAGTTTACTCTCGAAAACCCTGATAGGGAAATTTGTCTTATGTCTTATATAAGATAATATTCAACTCCCGCGAATCGCGCTGACAGAGGTTCGGCAAACATGTCCCCAGCACCCACTTCACCCACTGAGGCCAGTCCTGCTGTCAGCGACAGCAGAGTGTCCATCGCTCCCTCCTTCAGTCCCCTGTACCAACAGATCAAGGGTCTGCTTCTCAACAGTTTGCGACTTGGCGAATGGAAACCCGGAGAAGTGATTCCCAGCGAAATGGAGTTGGCGACCCGCTTTCGTGTGAGCCAGGGAACGGTGCGAAAGGCCATCGATGACCTGGCTTTGGAAAACCTGCTGGTACGACGACAGGGGAAGGGCACGTTCGTCGCCACTCACTCAGAGCAACAAGTTCAATTTCGATTTCTCAAACTGGTTCCCAACAATGGCAACCCTGGCAGCGAGGGCCCGGCCCATCGGGACATCATTGAGTGCCGTCGTTGCAGCGCCAGCGCGGAGGTCGCACGTGCGCTGGCGTTGCGATCGGGAGATGCAGTGCTGCAGGCACGACGCGTACTGAGTTTTCTCGGCACTCCCGCCATTCTTGAGGACATCTGGTTGCCGGCAGCACCGTTTCAGGGCTTGACTGCCGAGCGCCTCACCAGTTGTCAGGGGCCGATGTACGCCCTTTTCGAAACCGAGTTCAATGTGCGCATGGTTCGAGCTGACGAAAAAATCCGCGCGGAACCAGCTACCGAAATTCACGCTCAGCTATTGAAGATTGCTGTCGAAACGCCGCTCCTAAGTGTCGAGCGCATTGCCTACACCTACAAGGACGTGCCCATGGAACTGCGCCGTGGCTACTACCGCACAGATACCCATTACTATCACAACAGATTGAGCTAAGCCCGAAGAGTCGGCCCCCCTGCCCTAGAATTTCAACCCAGCCAAGAACAACCGTCATGCGGCGGCTACCAGCAATATTTGGAAATAATGATATGTCTGAATCAGCGACAAACTCAGAAGAGAAGCGACCAAAGTTCCACAATATCCACGCTTTCAGAGACCTGCCGGGTTACCGCTGGCCACCGGCGGCCGTCGTGTCAGGGATGCATCGTGCAAGCGGATTGGTGATGTTCCTGCTGCTGCCCTTCATCATCTGGATGTTTGACAGCTCCGTTTCATCTGAAATTTCGTTCTCGAAGTTCAAGTTGGCTTTCAACGTGGGCATGTTCGGCTTACCCGGCGTAGTCTGGAAATTTGTCGCGCTGGCCTTGATCTGGGCCTACCTGCATCATTTCATTGCTGGCGTGCGCCACCTTTGGATGGACGTCAGCCACGCTGCAGTGACCAAGGAGTTCGGCAGGGCCTCGGCGATCTTCACCCTGACGACCAGCATCGGCCTAACACTGGTGCTCGGTGCGAAGCTGTTTGGCATCTACTAAGGAACACCTCATGTCCGTTAATTTTGGTTCCAAGCGCCTGGTGGTAGGCGCACATTACGGCCTGCGCGACTGGTTGGCGCAACGCATCACTGCGGCTGTGATGGCTGTTTTCACCATGCTTGTCCTGGTCCAGGTCATTTTCAGCAGGGGCCCGATCGGCTACGAGCATTGGGCGTCCATCTTTTCTCCACAATGGATGAAAGCCCTGACATTCAGCGTCATCATCACACTGGCCGTCCACGTCTGGATTGGCATGCGCGAAATCTGGATGGATTACATCAAATCCCTTGGAGTACGGCTGTTCCTGCGGGCACTCACACTGCTTTGGCTGTTGTCAAGTGTCGGTTGGGCGCTTCAGGTGCTCTGGCGCCTATAGAACTGCGCGTGAAACATCCATCAACTCACGACAGCGCCGCTGTCACTCTTTTTGAGCTCCCATCATGACCCTTACCTCCAAGATTCCAAGACGCAGATTCGATGTCGTCATCGTTGGTGCCGGCGGCTCCGGCATGCGCGCCTCGCTGCAGTTGGCCCGTGCTGGCCTGAGAGTGGCTGTGCTGTCCAAGGTGTTCCCAACTCGTTCCCATACCGTTGCGGCACAAGGTGGCATTGGTGCCTCACTGGGCAACATGTCGGAAGACAGCTGGCACTACCACTTCTACGACACTGTCAAGGGTTCGGACTGGCTGGGCGACCAGGACGCCATCGAATACATGTGCCGCGAAGCTCCAAGGGTTGTGTACGACCTGGAGCACATGGGCATGCCATTTGACCGCAACCCTGACGGCACAATTTACCAGCGCCCCTTTGGCGGCCACACCGCCAACTATGGCGAAAAGCCGGTCCAACGTGCCTGCGCTGCAGCGGACCGTACCGGCCACGCCATGCTGCATACGCTTTACCAGCAAAACGTGAAGGAGAAGACGAACTTTTTTGTCGAATGGCTGGCACTCGACCTGATTCGTGACGCAGCCGGTGATGTCGTTGGCGTCACGGCGCTGGAGATGGAAACAGGCGATATTCACATCTTTGAGTCGAAAACCACTCTGTTGGCCACCGGCGGAGCTGGCCGCATATTTGCAGCCTCCACCAACGCATTTATCAATACCGGCGATGGTCTGGGCATGGCTGCGCGCGCTGGCATACCCCTCGAAGACATGGAATTCTGGCAATTCCACCCCACGGGCGTGCACGGAGCAGGCGTGCTGCTCACTGAAGGCTGCCGCGGCGAAGGCGCCATCCTGCGTAACGCTGACGGTGAACGCTTCATGGAACGCTACGCCCCGGCCTACAAGGATCTGGCTCCGCGCGACTATGTTTCTCGCTGCATGGACCAAGAGATCAAGGAAGGCCGTGGTTGCGGGCCGAACCGGGACTACATCAATCTTGACATGACGCATCTGGGTGCTCAGACCATTATGAAGCGGCTGCCATCGGTGTTCGAAATCGGCCACAACTTTGCCAATGTGGACATCACGAAAGAACCCATCCCGGTCGTGCCCACGATCCACTACCAGATGGGTGGAATCCCGACAAATATCCATGGCCAGGTCGTCACCCAAAACGCAGCCAACCAGAGCGAAGTTGTGAACGGCCTCTATGCTGTCGGCGAGTGTGCCTGCGTCAGCGTCCATGGCGCAAACCGGCTAGGCACGAACTCCCTGCTCGACCTGCTGGTGTTTGGGCGCGCGGCAGGCAATCACATCGTTGAGTTCAACAAGGAAACCAGGGCACACAAACCCTTGCCACAGAACGCCGCAGACACGACGTTGGCACGTGTTGCTCGCCTGGACGGTGCCAGCAGTGGCGAATATTCACAGGACGTGGCCAACGAAATCCGTAAAACCATGCAGCAGCATGCCGGTGTATTTCGCACGCAGACCAGCATGGACGAGGGGGTGACAAAAATTGCCGCCCTAAGAACCCGGGTGAAGTCGATCAACTTGAAGGACAAGTCGAGAATCTTCAACACCGCCAGGATCGAGGCTCTTGAAGTTGAAAACCTGATCGAAGCAGCGCAGGCCACCATTGTCTCGGCCGCTGCACGACATGAAAGTCGAGGAGCCCACTCCGTCGATGACTACGCAGACAGCCCGGAGCATCCCAATGGGCGTAATGACGCCGAGTGGCACAAGCACACCTTGTGGTACCGCGACGGCAACCGACTCGCCTACAAGCCGGTGCAGATGAAGCCTTTGACCACCGAGTCCGTACCACTAACTGTGCGCAGTTTTTGAAGAGAACCAATATGTCAAGACGTACCTTTCAGATTTACCGCTACAACCCGGATGCGGACGCCAAGCCCTATATGCAAAGCATCGACGTGGAACTGGACGGCAGCGAACGAATGCTGCTGGACGCACTGGTCAAGCTCAAGGCACAGGACCCCAGTATCAGTTTTCGCAAATCCTGCCGCGAGGGCGTCTGTGGCTCCGATGCCATGAATATCAATGGCAGGAACGGACTGGCTTGCCTGACTAACATGCTGACGCTGCCAGGCACCATCGTTCTCAAGCCACTTCCAGGCTTGCCCGTCGTGCGTGACCTGATTGTCGACATGACGCAGTTCTTCAAGCAGTACAACTCGATCAAGCCGTATCTCATCAACGACCACCCTGCCCCGGAAAAGGAGCGTCTCCAGAGTCCGCAGGAACGCGATGAGCTAAATGGACTGTACGAGTGCATCCTGTGCGCGAGTTGCTCCACATCCTGTCCGAGTTTCTGGTGGAACCCCGATAAATTTGTTGGTCCGGCTGGTCTGCTGCAGGCCTACCGATTCCTTGCCGACAGCCGCGACGAGGCCACCGCCGAACGCCTGGACAACCTGGAAGACCCATACCGACTGTTTCGCTGCCACACCATCATGAATTGCGTGGAAGTCTGCCCGAAGGGACTCAATCCGACCCGTGCCATTGGAAAAATCAAGGAAATGATGGTGATGCGTACGGTTTGACTTTGATCAACATCTGAACCTAGCGGCCATGGTACAAACCA
>CAIQVX010000184.1 GCA_903875275.1 uncultured beta proteobacterium
AGCAACTACATCCCGCAGATGAAGGGCTCGGCCTACGACGACGTCAGCATCCGGCAGTTGCTGACCATGACATCGGGTGTGAAGTGGAACGAAGACTACGCGGACCCGAACTCGGATGTGGCCAGGTTCAACAACCACAAACCCGAAGAGGGTGTGGACGCGCTGGTGAGTTACATGCGCAAACTTCCGCGCGAGGTGCCAGCCGGCACGCGTTGGCTGTACAGCACGGGAGAGACCAACCTGGTGGGCATACTCCTTAACCAGGCGACAAAGAAGCCCCTGGCGGCTTATCTTTCAGAAAAGATCTGGATTCCGGCCGGCATGGAACAACAGGCGACCTGGATCCTCAGCAAGACCGGGCAAGAGATCAGCGGCTGCTGCATCCAGGCTGCGTCGCGCGACTTTGCACGTTTCGGGCAATTCATCCTGAATGGCGCCACAGTGAACGGGCAGAGCATTGTTCCCGACGGTTGGCTGATTGAAGCCACCACCGCACAGACCAGCATCGGCAAGCCAGATCGGGGCTACGGTTACCTGTGGTGGACCTATGCCGACGGCAGCTTCACCGCGCGCGGCATCTTCGGCCAGGGCATCTTCATTGATCCCAAGCGAAAACTTGTCATCGCGTCCAACAGCAATTGGGCGGGTGGTGCCACAGACCCTGTTGCCGTCGCATCACGGGAGGCGTTTTACAAGGCGGTGCAGAAGGCTCTTGATGATGAAATTGCGAGTGGGACGGGAGCTTCGCCTGCACGCTGATGGCCCGCATCAAGTCAAAGTCTGAACGGCAACGGCTCCAGCGTTGGCGGCACCACTTCATGGACACATTAGAGCCCACAAGTCGAAGCATCTGGGCAGCACAGTGTCTTTGGCGCAAGCGGCGGTTGCGGCCTGTCGTCACGGTCAGCTTCGGGGTATCAGAAAGGCGCCATGATTGAATGGCTCGCTACGTTCCAAGGAGTTGAAATGAACGGTGGTTGCCTTTGTGGGGCTGTGCGTTACAAGAGCGATGCGGCACCTGTGTATCAACTGTATTGTCATTGTCGCGATTGCCAAAAAGTGAGTGGTAGCGCCTCCGCTCCAATCATCTTCTTTCCGGTCCAAGGACTTTCGATTGAAGGCCAAGTGACGTACTACGAGTCAAAGGGCTCAAGCGGCAAGAGCATCTATCGGGGATTTTGCTCAAAGTGCGGCTCCCAGCTATTTGGGCGGCTGGAACGTCTTCCCGACTTGCTTTCAATTCGTGCAGGCACGCTCGATGATCCAGCGGCATTTCACCCTCAGGTTCACATACATGTGAGCCAAGCAGCCCCGTGGGAGTACATTGATCCGTCACTTCGGTCCTTCCCACACGATGTCCCGCCGAGATGACAATTAGCGCTTGGCTCAAGCGCTGTGTCGGTGTCGCAGCGTTAGGAGTCCCTTACGACAGAAAGTTCCCGGCTGCTCAGTTCGACTTGGTCTGAATCCGTCAGTTGTATCCAATAGCTTGCATTGGGTTTCACACCACGATCGGAGATGTCGCTGGCGGGACGTTCTGCCACACAATCTTGAGCTTGCCCGGTATGTGGCTCATTGTGGCTGCTGCGTACAGGTCCGCTGGTGATACGGTTGTGCGCTTGAACAAGCCCGCGATGGCATGCGTCTGCGGCGCTAGTCCCAGCACTCGATGTACGCTTTTGTAGCAGTAGTACACCAGTTCCGAGCAACTGAAGCGCTGAAACGTCTTGCAGTCCTCAAAAAGGCAGTCGTAACCCGCGCCAATTTGTCCTAAGGCCGAGTTACGTGCTGCCGCGAACACCTCTGCGAGCAACAGTGTTTCGCCGTTTTGCAAACGCCGGTCAAGCTCCTCGGCCTCGCCTGTGAGCGTGACCAAGGGTCGCGCTCCTGGCCTTGCGTCCTGCAATCTGAATTCTGGCGGCGGTCGCAGAACCGCCACGTGATCGCATCGAAGAAAGGTCAGGATGTCTTCAACGAAGGCGCCTTTGGCCATCGAGTGAATGACCATTTGCGGGCCGGTCTGGAAGTACGCTGGATTGTTGCGCATGGCGTCCTGTTCCGCCGGCGTTGCGTCCCGCCACTCGCCATCCTCCCCAACGACCTTAAGCCGGCGGCATGCAATGGCCCGGTCGGCCTCCTGAATGCGCCCGACGTACAGCGCCGCGTGAGAAAACAACTGGCCAGATCCGGTGGCGCCGCCGGTCCGGCGGATGAACTCACCGTCCACATACCCGTCGAAGCCACGCAGAATAATGTCGCCCGGTTGCAGCACTCCAGCGGCGTCGCCACCGGTCAGCTCGCGGATGTCCTTGCCTTGGACCTGGTAGGTCGCTGTTTCCTCCACGATCACCCAGGGTTTCTTGTAATATTTCAGTGTGCCGATCCAGGTAATGAACCGGGAGCAGATCCGAAGCCTGATGCCACCAGCCCCGACTGATTCCGGCAATCGATCACGTCCGTACACGTACAGTTGCCAGGGTGCCCAAACAATCGCTGAAATGGCTGCGATTATCACGAACCACTGGGTCAACAGGTTCAAATCGCACCAGAAATACACCAGCAGAACCAGAAGACCCGGTACCAACCAGGTGGCCAAACGTCTGTACAGACTGAATAATGTCCAAGCCACCAGAGCGGCACAAAGTAGCAGAACATCTTCAAATTTCTTTTTCATGATCGGTGTAGCCCATGAACTGGCGCCGGCAACCCGACTCTTGCCTGGTCGGTTCAATTTGCTGGCACCAAGGTGACTTTGGTAACCATTGACATGTATCATGATGTTACAAGCAGATTCCGGTATCGCCAAGCGATCCCTTTGCGGGTCGGGGAGACAAGTATGGGAATAGCCAGCCTGATGCGCCCAGTTCGTGCCCTTGCACGGGTTTTGGGTGCGGGCAACGATGAGCTGTTTGGCCCGGAGGAGCGTAGCCGCCAGATCAAGTTGGCCTCTTTCATTGGCGCAGTCGTCGGTCTGCCGTTCGCGTTTCACAACCTCTTTGTCTCCGGTCTGCTGGTTGTCGGCACGATCGAGTTGCTGGCCGTCACACTTCTGCTTCTGCCCGCAGCAATCCTTGCGCACAGGCAATCGGCACTGGACCTGGCTGAGGGAATGATTCTGCTGGCCGGACTTGCGATCTTCGGGATTCTCATTGTTTACCGTGGCGTGCAGGGAACGGGCTTGTTCTGGGGATTCGTGTTCCCCTTTCTTGCGTTCTTTCTGAAAGGGCAGCGCCGTGGCTGGTGGTACAGCACCGCCTTTATCGTGCTGGTGGCTCTGCATTTCTTCAGCTGGCACAAGTACCTGCCCTTTGCCTACCGCTACACCACCAGCTTCAGCGTGCACTACCTTGAAGTCCTGTGCGGCTTTACCGTTATTGCCTCGGGCTTCAATCTGCTTCGCACGCGTTTCGAGGAGAAGCTCCAGGAACGTGTGACCGAACGAACTGCAGCGGCCAAGGCCTATCTTGAGCAACTCCAGTATCAGGCGACGCACGACGTGCTCACGGGTTTGCCCAACCGTATCGAACTGGTGACGCGGCTCAAGTCGGAAATCGAGCGCGCCAGCGCCCAGGCCAAGGGGCTTGCCGTGTGCAATCTGCTGGTGCAGCGCCTGCATGAATTGGGCAATGTTCTTGGCAACGCTGGCGCGGACAAACTCCTGCTTGCCATCGCAGATCAACTCAAGGCCACCGTGCAGGATCGGGGCATGCTGGCACGCACCCGAAGGGATGAATTTGTGGTGGTTTACTGGCTCGATCAACCCACACTGGATCAGCAAAGACTGCACAAGCTCATCGAACAGAGGCAGGTCTCAGTCCAGGTGCAGGGTTACACGCTGCGAGTGGAGTTCACCGTTGGCGTGAGTGCCTGCCCACAGCACTCCAGTGACGCCGACGTCCTTTTGCGCCAGGCTGAACAGTCCATGCTGCAGGCACGCAAGAGCGAGTTGCCCTGGATGCTGTACGACGCGGCACAGGAGCAGATCTTTCAGCGGCATCATCTTCTGTTTGGCCGCATGTGCGAGGCGCTTGAGCGAAGCCAGTTCGAGTTGTACCTGCAGCCTCAGGTGGACATGACGACCGGCCATGTGATCGGGGCAGAGGCGTTGACACGCTGGACCGATCCGGTCGAGGGCAGCATCTCGCCCGCGGTTTTCATCCCCATTGCCGAAGAGTCAGGGCTCATAGGCCCCCTGACGGACTGGCTGGTCAGGCGCTGTATGGCGGAAAGCGCAAGATGGCTCAAGGATGGACTGCATCTGCACCTGTCCATCAACATCTCGGCCATGACGCTTCTGAGCCCGGGTCTTGTCGAGAATCTGCAGGCCTCGGTTCAGGAGTTTCAGGTGTCGGCGGATCTTTTCAACCTGGAGATTACCGAGAGCTGCTTTATTGCCTCACCCGAACGCTCCCTTGAGGTAATGCACCAACTCAGAAATCTCGGTTTCAAACTCTCCATCGACGACTTTGGAACAGGCTTCTCATCGCTCTCGTATCTGAAGAACATGCCGATTCATGAGCTCAAGATCGATCAGGCCTTTGTGCGCAGTTTGTTGTCGGAATCCGGAGATCAGGCCATTGTCGCGTCCACGATCAATCTGGCCCACAACCTTGGCCTGCGTGTGGTGGCGGAGGGCATCGAGGACGACCCGACCGCCCGCTGGCTGGCTCAGCAGCGCTGTGATATTGGTCAGGGATACTGGTTTGCGCGTCCGATGCCGGCCGACGCATTCATGGCGCTGGCAATGAGCCACCGGCCATTGCCAGTCGAGTCCTTGCTGACGGAGGAAGCCTGATGAAGATCATCCACATCAGCGACACGCATATCGGAAGCGGGGACGCCGCCGAGCGCTTCTCGCAAGTCATTGCGGACATCCGGGGCCTGATCGGCTCAGACACGGACTGGGTCGTTGTGCACACTGGCGACCTGCTCGATCGCGAGGCGGTCGACGAGGCACAGACCGGGCTCGCCTTGCTCAAGAAGCTTGAAGGGAGGGATGGGCCGCGCGTCCCGATATTGCTTTCTCCCGGTAACCACGACTATGGCTGTTCGTGGCGGATCAGGCAAAGCAGCGCCGCGTCGTTCAGGAAGACTTTTGCCAGTCATGTATTTGGCGATCAGCCCCATGAGTTTCCGGTGCTTCGCATCATCGGCTCCTGTGCCTTTATAGGGCTGGACTCGATGGCGGCAGAGTTCGGCATTGTCAAAGGCCTGTTTGCCGAGGGCGAGCTCGGCGGCGAGCAACTCGACAGGCTCAACCGGCTGCTGGACGAACCGCGGCTGCGCGGTCTGTACAAGGTCGTTCATTTGCATCACCACCCCTTCATCTCCAGCTATTCAATCCGGCCCGACATCGCTGACCGCCATTTCGTCTCGAAGATTTACAGCTGGTTCGGCCGTGGCCAGTTGCGGCTGAAAGACGCCAACTCCCTGCTGCAGATACTGCGTGACCGTATCAACCTGATGTTGTTCGGACACAAGCACTACGGTCTCGATCATCGCTTTGAAGCCCAGCGTTACGGCATCGACATGGCGTTCGACGCCAGTTCAAGCACTGCCGAAGGCATGGCCACCGACCGCATGCGCTACCGCGTGATTGACACAGCCACTTCTGAAGTGATTGTGCGGACCGTCAGGATTGCAAATTCGGCTGTCTGACCATCAGCCGCAAATCAGCTTGTCCGAACCTGATGCAATACAAACAATATGGCGCCCTGCTTGGTGATGAAGATCTGCGAGAAGTCGCGTTGGCGGGCCGACCCCACGATGTGCAGTTCAAGGAGAACCCATGGAACTGAAAGACCTGATTGACCTTAACGAGAAACTCGAGTCGCGCATCAATGCTTATTGGACGTACTGGTCAGCGGCGATATTTGCGACTGCAGGTTGGTTGCTTTCCGGAGGGAAGTCAATGTCGCAAGAGCAATCGATTGGCATTTCAATCGGCATGATGGTTTTCTTCTTTGCGAATCTTGGCGTACTCTGGCCAGCGACACGCCTGGCAACCGGCGTTCGAGATGAGGTTCGACTAAAGACACGAGAACTCAGCTTTCTTAGCAGGAAACTTAGCACAGCATTCGCCGAAGACGGTGTTGCTTTTAGATTGCAACTCACAGTGGTCCTCCATATTGCCGTGGACTGTGTCGTCCTTTGGGCTCTGCTCACCCATGAAGCGCTGCCCAAACCATGAATTCACCGGATGCTGCGCGATAAAACTGGGTTCTCCGAAGCTCACCATCAAAATTGAAGGTCTGCCATCGAGAGAAAAGTACTTCAGTTCTGCAGCGTATCGAGTCTCTCACGACGGGCAGCTTTCTGGCAGCCAAAGTTGCCACAAAAAACTGCACGACTAGGCAAATCTGATGCCTAATGGGCCTCGGCAACGCCCTGCCACAAATCAAAAACGGTAAAGGTCACTGACC
>CAIQVX010000185.1 GCA_903875275.1 uncultured beta proteobacterium
AGCCTTTGCCCACCACGGTTTCAACGGCATCGAGGCCGATGTCGTGGCCCAAACCGCTGCCTGGATCACGGCATCTGCCGCTCACTGAGCTTTAGTTTGCCACTGCGCGTAAGTGATGCGCGCCACATCAAACTGATCGGTCGTGCGGCAATAGACCGAGGGCGAACCCAGGCGACCAATGGGCGCAAAGCCGTTGACACGCAGACGTGGACCGATCAGATGATCGGCAACGTGGAACATCACCACTTCACCAATGAACAGCATGTTGGCACCCAGCTGCTGCGCGCTGAAGAGCTTGCATTCCATGCTCACCTGCGCCTGCGCCACGCGCGGCGTCCTGATGTGAACCGAGGGCACGGTGCCCAGGTGTGCCGCCTCCAGTTCGCTCTGGTCCGGTGGGAAATCGGCCGCCGACAGGTTCATGGCGTCTAACAGGTCCTCGGTCACCATGTTCACCACAAACTCGCCAGTGGCCTGAATGTTTTTTTCGGTGTCCTTGAGTTCGCCCTTGTCATTGCGCCCCACGCTGATGACCAGGTACACCGGGTCGCTGCCAAGCGCATTGAAAAAGCTGAAAGGCGCCAGGTTGACCCCACCGCTCTGACCGAGTGTGCTGACCCAGGCAATCGGGCGTGGCACCACCAGGTTGGTCAGCAGTTTGTAGTTCTCGGCGCTGGAATGAAGTGCGGGATCAATTTGCATGGGAATGGCTCGGGTTAAATTTGAATTGATGATATCGTGTTGCCAAGGAGAGTTTCATGCGTGTTTTTGCCGGACTTATTGGCGGGCTGGTCTTCTGCTTTCAGGCGCTCGCCCTTGACCTGGGCAGCCTGAGCAATGCGGATGCTGGCAGTGGTCTGAAAGATGCACTGACGCAGGGCAGCGCCGTTGCTGTCTCCAGACTGGGCACGGAAAACGGCTTCCTTGGCAATGACAAGGTGCGCATTCCCTTGCCCGATGCCCTGAAGCGCGTTGAGGGCATGCTGCGGATGCTGGGTATGCAAAAGCAGGTGGAGGAACTGGTGACGTCCATGAACCGTGCTGCGGAGCAGGCCGTGCCATTGGCCAAACCACTGCTGCTCAACGCCGTCAAGAACATGGGCTGGCAGGACGCGAAGGGCATTCTTGCCGGCAGCGACACCGCTGCGACCGAGTATTTCCGCCGGACCACAAGCGAGCAGTTGACGGAAAAGTTCCTCCCCATCGTCAGCAAGGCCACCGCCAACGTGGGCCTGGCCGGGAAATACAACGAAATCGCCGGCAAGGGCGCCAAGCTGGGGCTGGTTGATGCAAAGCAGGCCAGAATCGAAAACTACGTCACGCAGAAGGCACTTGACGGCCTGTTCCTGATGATGGCGGAGCAGGAAAAGGCGATACGCGCGGACCCTGTCGGCGCAGCGACGGCCCTGGCCAGAAAAGTTTTCGGGTTCGCGGCAAAGTAAACCAGCACCGAAGCGCACGAGAGCCCGAATGCCAGACCAGTTTATTGAATTCACCACCGACAAGCAGTTCGTCGAGCGCGTGCGCGAACTCAGGACCATCGAGGTGATGA
>CAIQVX010000186.1 GCA_903875275.1 uncultured beta proteobacterium
GGCATCGATGCTGCCAACGCGGGACAACTGCATTTCGTATTCGTAGCGGTCGGGCCGGTACAGGCCGTGCAGCCACTGGATCGGGCGTTCCTGCTCATCGTAGATCAGTCGGCGCACGGCCAGCAGGGCCGAGCCGACGGCGACGTCCAGGTGCCTGGCCACCAGCAGATCGGCCAGCTTGGCAGAAATGGTTTGCTGCGCGCGGCCGACCTTGACGCCGGACTCCTCCAGCAGTACCAGAATCGGCTTGCGAGCGAGTTCGCGCCGGCCAAACCTGCGGCCGATGTCGCCCGGTACGTAGGTGGTGATGTGCGACAAGGGGCCTTCCTTGGTGCTGCGAACCCGAACCGCCTTTTGCACGGGGTCACCCGGGCTGAGCTGCAGGGCCCGGGCCACGCTGGCAGAGGCCGTCACCGTCTCCACGTCGAGCACGCTGACCTTGGTCTGCAGGCCCATGCTGACCAGGTTTTCCAGCAGGCCGGTGAGGCTTGCGCGCTGTCCTTTTTCAGGGCCAATCGATGCGTTCGCCGCGCTGACATCGAGCGCGCGCGTGCCGCGGCCCGGTTCCCTGGAGATCATGCCTTCGGCCGCGAGCTGCTCCAGAGCCCGGCGCACGGTGACGCGGGCCACTGAAAACTGCTTCATCAGCGCCAGCTCACCCGGCAGCCCCTGCGCAAACCTGCCTTCGTGCAGTTGCTCGCGCAACAGCAGATAGATCTGGTGGTATTTGGTCATGGGCATGGACTGCGGCATGTCCGCATCCTAAGAACAGTCCTATTGTTCTGTCAATAGGACATTTGATTATTCCGCATTCATCACTTCGCGGCGGCTCGGAGCGCTCCAGCGTGCGCGGTCTCTGACGACTGTGTATAGTGGAGATTCATCTCAGTCAAGGAGAACACGGATGAACAGCCCATTCACACTGAAACGCAGCGTGTCGGTTCTGGTATTTGCGACACTGGGCCTGGCGGCGCAGGCCGCCCTGGCTCAGAGCGCTGACTATCGCCGAGGCTACGATCAGGGTTATCGCGATGCCATGGAGGCTTCCAGGTTGCAATCGGGTCCGTCCGGACCGTCGCGCGGACACATGAGGATCCTGGATGCCAAATATGGATTTCATGGCCAGGTCTGTGATGCGCGCGAGGCCGTCCAGCAAATCGCTGCCATGCGCAGGCATGCCGATGTACCGGTCAACAACGACCTGTGCGGTGATCCGGCTTCGGGTCGCGTCAAGCGTCTGAGCATTGTCTACCGCTGCGGCGACGGCCCCGAACTGCGCGTTGCCGGGGCCGAGGGCAGCGTGCTGTCAATGGGCTGTCGCTAGGGCTTTCGGCGCCCCTGGCGAGCGCCAAAGTGACAGCCAGCGCCAGACTTCTTTGGCAGACTGCGGGTAGGTGAGGGGGGTCCTCGCCATGCAGAAAGGTCGGTCATGGATTTTGAGTACTCAGAGCGGGTGCTGGCATTGCGTCAGCACCTGGAAGAATTCATTGACCGCTACGTGCTGCCCTATAACGCGGCATGGCACCGTTCTGTAGGCCAGGGCGTTTTTCCGCCGCCTTTTCTGCAGGACCTGAAGGCGCTTGCCCGGTCCGAGGGCTTGTGGAATCTTTTTTTACCGGGCTTGCGTGCGGATGAGCCGGGTCTGCGCTTGAGCAACCTGGAGTACGCGCCGCTGGCGGAAGTCATGGGACGCATGCCCTGGGCTTCGGAAGTGTTCAACTGCAGTGCGCCCGACACCGGCAACATGGAGTTGCTGCACCTTTTCGCCACGCCGGAGCAGACCCGACTTTGGTTGCAACCCTTGCTTGAAGGTGAAATCCGCAGTGCGTTTGCGATGTCGGAGCCGGACGTGGCGTCCTCGGACCCGACCAATCTGCAGACCCGCATCCGCCGTGAGGGTGATGACTGGGTGCTCAATGGTCGCAAGTGGTTTGTCACCGGCGCTGCGCATCCCGATTGCCGTCTCTTGATTGTGATGTGCCGCAGCGCTGACGACGAGGCCCCCAAGCACGCGCGGCACAGCATGCTGCTGGTGCCACGGGATGCGCCGGGCGTGACGCTGGAACGCAACATCCCGATCATGCAGCACCATACCCCCGAAGGGCACTGCGAAATCGTGTTTCGGGACGTGCGCGTGCCACTTGGCAACTTGCTGGGCGAGCCGGGGGCGGGTTTTGCCATGGCGCAGGCGCGGCTTGGTCCAGGGCGGGTTCATCACTGCATGCGCACCATCGGCCAGTGCGAACTGGCCCTGGCCTTGATGTGTGAGCGAACGTTGGAGCGCCACGCCTTTGGCAAGTACCTGGCGGACTTTGCCAATGTGCAGGAGTGGATTGCCGAATCGCGGCTGGAAATTGACCAGGCCCGCTTGCTGGTGCTACGCGCCGCCTGGCGACTCGATCGGGGTCAGCAAAAGGAGGCGCGCGCCGACGTCGCCGCCATCAAGGTGGTCACCGCCCGGCTGCAGACGCGGGTGGTGAATCGGGCGATGCAGGTGTTTGGTGCCATGGGCCTGTCGCCGGACACACCGCTGGCCTATTTCTGGACCTGGGGCCGCGCCATGCAACTGCTTGATGGTCCGGACGAGGTGCACCTGCGCAGCGTCGCGCGCGCCGAGCTGGCGCAGGCCAAGGAGAATCGGGGCGCCACCGCTGCCTACTTCACCTTGCCCGAGCAACTGCTGGCAGAGCCGCGCATCCGCTAGACTGCGCAGGATGCAGCCCCTTTCGAACTGGATAAAAAATTCGCGCGCTGCAATGCGCTGCGCTCTTGTCGTTCTTTGTCTGGGTGGTTTGAACCTGCAGGCGCTGGCGCAAGAAGGCCAGAAGTCGCTGTCATTTGGCGTGGTACCGCAGCAATCAGCGAGCCGTCTGGCAGAAGAGTGGGGGCCGCTGCTTGCCGAGATCAGTCGCCGCTCGGGTGTTGCCCTGGTTTTGAAAACCGCGCCCAGCATCCCGGTCTTCGAAGAACGCCTGGCCAAGGCTGAGTACGACCTGGCCTACATGAATCCCTACCACTACGTTGTTTTCCACCAGAGTGTCGGTTACCAGGCCTTTGCCAAGGAGCAGGATCGCCGGATCAAGGGCATTTTGGTCGTTAGAAAAGACAGCAGCTACCGCAAGCCGGCTGACCTGGCGGGAAAAACGGTCGTCTTTCCGGCACCAGCGGCTTTTGCGGCGAGCATCTTGCCGCAAGCCGAATTCGGCCGCCTGAAAATTGCAATTGACGCCCGTTTTGTCGCCTCCCACGACTCTGTCTACCGTGCTGTGGCATCGGGTCTGCAGGAAGCGGGCGGCGGCATTGAGCGTACTTTCGAGGCCTTGCCGGTAGAAATTCGCAATACCTTGCGCATTCTGTCCGAGACGCCGGCCTACACGCCGCATGCTTTTGCCGCCCATCCGCGGGTGCCGGCGGCGATCGTGTCGAAAGTGCTGGCGGCCATGGCGTCACTGGCGCTGGACGAGAGCGGGCGCGGACTGCTGACGCCGCTGGCGTTCAAGGGTGTTGTCGGAGCGCAGGACAAGGAGTGGAGTGACATTCGGGCCCTGGATATCAATTTGCTGGAACGCTACGGCAAGCAATGAATCACAGCCTGCTGTCGTAAAGCCGTCCGCCATGCGTTTTCGCACCAAAACCATTCTCGGTGTCGCCGTGATTGAAGTCGCGCTGCTGGCAGTGCTGGTGGGTAGCGCCCTGTCGATCCTGCGCGAGTCGAACGAAGCCGAACTGGTGCGTCGTGTGCAACTGGGTGCCCGCTTGTTGGTGGTGGCCGCCAAGGACGCAGTGATCTCTCAGGACCTGGCAACGCTGGACAGTCTGGTGGCCGAGGCCATGAGTTCCGGGCAGATGCAATACGTGCGCATTCTGGACGCCCGCGGCACCGTGCTGGCCCAGCGCGGTGAAGCGACGATTCTGGCGCGTCCGTTCCATCAGGAAGAGACAGTGCATCAGGCTCGAGACGGTATTTTCGAACAGTCGCAAGCGGTGCTGGCAGGCGGGATCCGCCATGGCGAAGTGCAGATCGGCGTCTCCGTCAACAGTCTGAAAGTGCTGCTGGGTTCGGCACGACGCTGGGCCGCTGGAGTGGCCGGACTCGAAATACTGTTGGTCGCCCTGTTTTCCTGGCTGCTGGGAAGCTATCTGGTGCGCCAGCTGAATGCACTGCGTCAGGCCAGTGAGCGCTTTGCTGCAGGAGACCTGGACCATCGCGTTCTGGCCAAGGGGCAAGACGAATTGGCGCAGACAGCACGGGCCTTCAACGCCATGGCGCAGCAA
>CAIQVX010000187.1 GCA_903875275.1 uncultured beta proteobacterium
AGGCCATTCCAGTTCGGCATATTCCTTACCAGAGGTAAAACCAAGTGGCAGGGAGATCGCGGCCGAAAGGATGATCAATTGCCAGCCCCAAAATGTAAAGGCTGCCAGTTTGTCGCTGAACAGGCGCACCTGGCAGGTGCGCTGCGCGACGTAGTAGGCGGTGGCAAACAGGCCACAACCGCCAAACGCAAAAATAACCGCATTGGTGTGCAGTGGACGCAAGCGTCCATACGTCAACCACGGTATGCCGAAGTTGAGTTCGGGCCAGGTCAGTTGGGCAGCGATGATCACGCCGACCAGCATGCCCACCACACCCCACACCACGGTCATGATGGCAAACTGCCTGACGACCTTGTCGTTGTAGCTTGTTGCTAGTGAATTGGGAAATATCATTTACACCTCTTCTTGGTTGGATCGGCCAAAGTTTCGCACGTCAAAGCTGCCCGACCAGTGACTCACGTCAATTTTCCCGTTTTTTTTCATGAATCCTTAAGAATTCGTTCGCCCTCAGCCTCAATGTCATCGAACTGGCCACGGTGGATCGCCCACCAGAGCCCGCCCAGTATGAAAAAGACGAGAACAACAGACAGCGGAATCAGCAAATAAAGTATATCCATGGGCACATTCTGCTACGCGGGCATTGTCGACAGGCGCAGCGCATTGAGAACAACCAGCAATGAGCTCAGAGCCATTCCCAGTCCCGCCAGCCAGGCCGGAAGCATGCCTGCGACAGCCAGCGGCACACAGACGGCGTTGTACGCTGCAGCCCAGCAGAGATTCTGCCGCACCACACGCAAGGTCCGCCGTGCGACCTCAAAACTCGTCGCAACCGCGCTGAGCCGGTCGCCCAGAACGACGAAATCTGCCTGCGCCTGCGCCAGGGGAACGGCCCGTCCGAAAGCAAAGGCGACGTGGGCGCCCGCCAATACCGGTCCGTCATTGAGTCCATCTCCAACAACGGCCACATGACGTCCCTTTTGCTGCGCCCTGTGCAGGAAATCAAGTTTGTCCGCCGGAGAACACTGCCCCTGGTAGTTGACAATTCCCACCTGCCTTGCAATTCTTGCCGCCGCCGCTGTGCCGTCACCCGACAGCAACAGCACTTCAATGCCACCGCGCTGCAGGCAGGCGACCGACTCCCTGGCGTCGGGCCGTAAATCTTCGCGCAATTCGAATGTCGCCAGCCAGCCCCGTTCATCGCTCAGGTGGGCCTGCAAGTTGTCGGATGAGTCCGCTTCGACCTGACAGAACTCCGCCGCTCCCAGACGCAACTGCGTTTCGGTTTCTGGCCTGTCACGCCGCGCAACACGGCCGAGGACACCGGAGCCGGCAAACTCCTGGACCGCGCTGGCCTGCCAGGTCACTGCTGACACCGGGTCGGCAGCAGCCAGCACGGCTCTGGATACCGGATGAAGCGAAAATTGCGCCAAGGCGGCCGCCATGGCCAGAGCATCGCTGTCAGACATTCCTGCACGCACCTTGACCGAGTCCAGCACCAGCACGTCGCGGGTGAGTGTCCCGGTTTTGTCAAAGATGACTGTGTCAATGGCCACCAGGGATTCGAAAGCCTCGAGGCGCCGCACCAACACGCCGCGCCGCGCCAGGGCCCCAGCGGCGGTCAGCATGGCCGCTGGCGTGGCCAGCGAGAGGGCGCAGGGACACGTGACGACCAGCACTGAAACAGCGACCATCAGGGCGTGACCGGGATCCCGTCCCCACCAGACGGCGCACGAAGCCGCCGCCGCCAGCAGGACTGCGATCAGGAACGGTTTGGCAATTCGATCCGCGAGCTGCGCCAACGGCGGCTTGGTGGTGGAAGCGCTTTGCATCAAGGCCACAATTTGCGCAAAGCGTGTCTGCCCAGCCGTTTTCAGAACCTGCACCCGAACGGCAGTGGAAAGGTTGTGGCTGCCAGCAATGACAGTGCTACCCAGACCACGCGCGACCGGTCGCGACTCGCCGGTCAGCAGCGCCTCGTCGACCATGGTCTCCCCCTGCAACACGCAACCGTCGGCCGGGAATGTCTCACCAGGTGAGACCAGAATCAAGTCGGACACCTGGAGTCTTCGCACCGACACACGCTCCAGCCCGCCATCCGCCTTTTCACGCAGCACACTGTCCGGCAAACGGTTCATGAGCGCCTCCAGGGCGCCCGCGGTACGGTCACGCAGCCGCAGTTCCAGCCAGCGACCGGAGAGCAGGAAGAAGACAAACATGGTGAGCGAATCGAAATACACTTCGCGTCCAAAGTGACCCTGCGGGTCGAACGTGCCAGCCGTGCTGACAGCGAACGTGATCAGCATTCCCGCTGCGACCGGCAAATCCATGCTGACCTGCCGTCGCATCACGTCCCGCAGGGCGTTGCCAAAGAACGGACCGCAGGAAAACAGGATCACCGGCAATGTCAGCACCCACGAGGCCCAGCGCAGAAGCTGCTCCATCTCAGGCGTCAGGTCTCCCGGCGCTGCAACATAGGCCGGATAGGCATACATCATGACCTGCATCATGCACAGCCCGGCAACGGCCAGGCGCCACAGGGCCTTGCGCCCCTCGACCTTGCGATGCTCTCGCGCGAACGCATCGTTGGCAGGAACCGCGTGGTAACCACTGGCCTCGATGGCCTGCATCCAGACCGACGGACGAACCGAGGCTGCAGACCAGAGGACGCGCGCGCGATGGCTGCCTGCACTCACGCTCGCCTCCACCACCCCTGGGACGCCCAGCAGGGCCGCCTCGATCGTCAGCGCACACGCGGCGCAATGCATGCCCTCGATCAGAAGATTGGATTCCCAACAGCCATCGCGCCTCTCGTCAGCCCGACTGAACGCCGACCACTCCTGAGGGTCGTCCAGCAGTGACAAGACTTCAACGGTGGCAGCGGATTCAGCAGGATCGCCGGAGTGCCGGAGTTGCGCACTGCCACTGACAAGGGGTGGCGCCACAATGAAGGCAGGACTTTCGATTGGCATGGGATCCAGATGTGCGCGGGTATCCGGGCAGTTTAACTGACCAAAATCAAGTTGCCGCCCAGCGATCGGAGTAAGCTCTGAGCCGTCACTCAACAGGAGAAGTTCATGTACCAGAAGATCCTTGTCGCCACCGACGGTTCGCCACTGTCGAAAAAGGCGGTCAGCAGCGCCATTGCGCTGGCAGCGCTGACCGGTGCGGAACTTGTTGCCCTGAAAGTCATTCCGCGCTATCCGCAAAGCTATTTTGAGGGTGGCTTGGCTTTGCAAGCCGCCGAAATCAGCCGGGTTGAGAAGCAGTGGGCTGACGACGCGCAGGCGATCGTCGATGCGGTGCAGAAAGCAGCGCTGACCAAAGGCGTCAAGACCAAGGCCGTAACCGTCAAGTCCGACCTGATCTCGGATGCCGTCATTGCCGCCACAAAGAAATACAAATGCGACCTGATCGTGATGGCCTCACATGGCCGCCGCGGTATCAAGCGGCTCTTGCTGGGCAGTGAAACACAGCAGGTTCTGACGCATTCGCACGTGCCGGTGCTGGTGTTGCGTTAGTCAGCGAAAGGGTCCGGTGCGGTACTGGGCCCGGAGCAGGTTTTTTTGAACCTTGCCCATCGCGTTGCGGGGCAACTCGTCGACGACGTAGCAGCGCTTGGGTATCTTGAAGTTCGCCAGGGTTGCCTTGAGGCTGGCGATGATTGCGGCCGGGTCCAACACCACACCCGGCCTGGCCGTGAGCACTGCCACGCCAACCTCGCCAAAATCGGAGTCCTCGACCCCGACGACAGCACTTTCTGCCACACCGGGCATTTCGTTGATGTAGCCCTCTATTTCAGCCGGATAGACGTTGTAGCCCCCGCTAATGATCAGGTCCTTGCTGCGTCCGACGATGGTCACATAGCCTGCTTCATCGATCCTGCCCACATCGCCGGTCCGGAAATAGCCGTCATTGGTAAAATCTTCAGCCGTCTTCTCCGGCATGCGCCAATAGCCCTTGAAAACACCGGCACCCTTGACCTCGATACCCCCGATTTCGTCCACCACCACCTCGCGGCCTTCCTGGTCACGGATGCGCAGGCTCACACCCGGCAATGGAAATCCGACCGTGCCTCCGCGCCGGTTTCCCTGCTCCCCGAAATAGGGGTTGGAAGTCAGCATGACGGTCTCGCTCATGCCGTAGCGCTCGAGAATCGTGTGACCGGTGCGTTCCTGCCACTGCGTGAACGTTTCGATCAGCAGAGGCGCAGAGCCCGCGATGAACAGCCTCATGTTTCGAACTGCCGCCCGGTCAAGTCCGGGTTCCGCTAGCAACCGGACATAAAGCGTTGGCACGCCCATGAACACGGTCGCCCGCGGCAATCTCTCGATAACCCATGCCGGGTCGAACCGGCTCAGCCAGAGCATCTTGCTGCCACTCAGGAGCGCTCCATGAATGGCGACAAACAGGCCATGGACGTGGAAGATCGGTAGCGCATGAATGAGAACATCGGCCCCCTCCTGCGGACGGCGCCATCCCCAGTAATCGCGCAGGACCTCGGCGTTGCTGAGCAGGTTTGCGTGCGTCAGCATGGCTCCCTTGGATCGCCCCGTGGTACCGCTGGTGTAGATGATGGCGGCCAGATCATCGTCAAGGCGATGAGCGACCGGATGCTGGTCGGCACAACAGGCCGCACGGTCCAGCAACGATCCGGTCCGGTCAGCATTGAGCGTAAATACATTCTGTGTCCCGGCCTTGAAAGCAAGCTGGCTGACCCAGCCAAAGTTCTTGCTGGTGCAAACCACCACTGACGGCTCCGCATTTCCAATGAAATACTCGATTTCGGCACTCTGGTAGGCGACATTCAGCGGCAAGTAGACAAATCCGGCACGCAAGGTGGCCAGGTACAGCAGCATGGCCTCCACCGACTTGTCAACCTGGACTGCGATCCTGGCACCGTCGGGCAACAACAGCGACGCCAGCAGGTTGGCCAGCATCGCACTGGCACGATCAAGGTCAAGCCAGCTGTAACACAGACCATCCTCGGTTTCCACGGCAATATCACTCAACTTTTCCGGGAACGCTGCGCGCAAGGCGAGGTAAAGGTTGCGATTCTTCTTGGAGGTTTCGGTTGGTTTTTGCATGAGGTTCCGGATGGCGCCCTGCCATCCACAGAAATTCAAAATATGGGTGCTCTCTTCTCGAGAAAAGCGCGAATGCCCTCGCGATGTTCAACACTGTCGGCATAGCGATAACTATCAGCCGCTGGAGCAGACACGGTTGCATCGCCTTCGCTTTCAGCGCCGCCTAACGCCACAAGCGATCGGATCGTCTGCTTGTTCAGGCGTGCCGCTTGCGGGGACAGGGCACTGATGCGCTGAACCGTTGCCAGCACTTCAGCGTGCAACTGGTCGTCAGGCACCACCCGGCTCAGAAAGGAGGCCGCCTTCATGTCGTCTGCGGTAAAGATCGCCGCTTCCAGGAGCATCTGACGTGTCACAGTCAACCCGACTTCCCTTGTAACCAAGGTGGCCTCGCGCGGTGCCATGGGAAAGCCCAGGCGGGCAATGGGTGCACCAAAGCGCGCTGAGGTGCCAGCCACGCGAATATCGCAGCAACTTGCCATTTCGATACCGGCCCCCATGCAATTGCCGGTGATCTCTGCCACCAGCGGTACCGCGCAGTTCAACATGGATTGCAGTGCGGTCCAGACCTCGTTTTCGTGGAAATCGCGCAGGCTGGACTCCTGAAAACGGAAATCGGCATATTCCGAAATATCACCGCCCGCACAGAAATTTCCGTTATCGCCCCGAAGCAGGACACAACGCAGTTCCGGCATGCACTCGATGCTGTCAAAGACCTCGCGCAAACGCCGCCACATCCGCCTTGACATGGCATTGAACCTGCCGGGATGCGACAGAGTGACCGTGGCTACAGCTGCCGAAACAACAAGTTCAACGCTGTCACTCATGTCTTGGCCGCCAGAATGCCCATGACTGCATCCGGCAGACCCGTGGCAATGCCGGGGAAAACGCAGATCAGCAGCACCGCCAGAAACATCAGCAACACAAAGGGCAGCACGCCCCAGATAATTTCGCTGAGCGAAATATCAGGGGCAATATTCTTGATGACGAAAATATTGAGACCAACCGGCGGATGAATCAGGCCAGCTTCCATCACGATGGTCATCAGGACGCCGAACCAGATCAGGTCAAACCCGGCCGCTTTAAGCGGCGGCAGGATGATGGGGGCGGTCATCAGGATGATGCTCACCGGCGGCAGGAAAAAGCCCAGCACGATCACCATCAACAGGATCGCCGCCAGCAGCACCCACTTGGACAAGTGCAGACTGACCACCCACTCCGCAGTGGACTGACTGATGTGCAAAAAGCTCATCACGTACGAGAACAGCAGGGACATGCCGATGATCATCATCAGCATGGTCGATTCGCGCAAGGTCGCCGTCAGAATGGGCGCCACGTCGCGCGGACGCCAGACTCCATAGATGCCGGCAATCAGGGCCAGCGCCAGCAGTGCCCCCAGACCTGCGGTCTCGGAAGGCGTTGCAAAGCCACCGTACAAGGCGACCATGACGCCGATCAGCAGAAGCACAAAAGGGACGACTCGCGGCAGCATCTCAAATTTCTGCCGGTTGGTGAAAGTCTCATCCAGCAGCAGGGCCGATGCCGCTCCCGAGCGCTCGAATTCGGCGCGCGCCAGGCGGTGTTCCTTCCGGTAGCGCAAGGCTGCATAGACTGCAAACAGGGCCACCAGCAGCAGACCAGGAAAGATGCCGGCCAGAAACAGACGTCCGAGCGACTGCTCGGCGGCAACCGCGTACAGGATCATGGTGATCGACGGTGGCAGCAGAATTCCCAGTGTTCCTCCGGCAGCGATGATGCCCGCCGCAAACCCGGGCGAGTAACCGCGCTTGCGCATTTCGGGAATCCCGGCACTGCCGATCGCCGAGCAGGTGGCGGGGCTCGATCCGGCCATGGCGGCAAACAGGGCACAGGCGAAGACGTTGGCAATGCCCAGTCCACCGGGTATCCGCCCCATCCAGACGTGCATGGCGGCGTACAAATCCTGACCGGCCCGTGATCGTCCAATGGCCGCTCCCTTCAGGATAAAAAGAGGAATCGAGAGCAGCGTAATGCTGGCCATCTCCTCGTAGACATTTTGCGTCACGGTATCGAGTGCGGACGCGGGCATGAACAGGTACATGAAAAGTACAGCCACACTGCCCAGTGCGAAGGCAATCGGCGCACCTGAAAACATAAAAATCAGGGTCACTGCGCCAAACAGCAAACCCAGGCCGAGCATGGTCATGGCACCACCCCGCTTGGACGGTTGATCAGGGTATTGATTCGTGCACTGAGCTGAATCAGAAGTTGCAAGCTCAACAAGGTCATCCCCGCGGCCATCAGGCCATAGGGTATCGACAGCGGAGGAGCCCACGACGAGGACGTGGTTTGATGCTCGACCCAGGCCTCGTGAAACAGGGTCCATGATTTCCAGGCGAAGAAACTGCAGAACAGCAGGCTCAGGATATCCACCATGACCAGTCGCAGCCGATTGACTGATTTTGGCAGCAGGCTGGCGATGGCTTCGATGCCGACGTGGCCTCTGAGCGCCTGCACAAAGGAACTGCACAGGAAGGTCGCACCCACCAGACAAAAGACCGCAGCCTCGTCCTGCCAGTCCGTGGACGACTTCATCACGTAGCGTGAGACGACGCTGTAAGTCAGAACGGCCGAGGCGATCAGCAGCGAAAACATGCCAATGACCACCATGACGCGATTGAGCCGCATCAGTACGATGGCCAGAGGCAGAAGCAGGCGCGGGGTGTCAGGGTCCACACCCAGCACCGCGGACCCGACGTCAATACCCTGCGTCATGCCAGCTTTTGCGCGGCTCTGAGCAGCGCGGCACAGGATTCGCTCTTTTCGGCAAAGTCCTTCCAGGCTGTTTCGCGCGCGATCACCTGCCACTTCTTCAGCGTCGCCTCGTCCATGTCATAGACCTTGGCACCGGCCTTGGCATAAATCTCGGCCGCCAGTTTGTCGTCGGCGCGCGCCGCCTCCTGACCAAACGCCTCCAACTCGGCCCCCACCGCCATCACCACGTCCTGCTGAGCCTTTGGCAATCGTGCGAACACCTCTTTTGACATGATCAGGGGCTCGAGCATGAACCAGTAGGTCCTGTTGCGACCGCTGGTGAGGTGTTTCGCAATTTCCTCGAGTTTGAATGAGATGAAACTGGTACTCGATGTCATCGCAGCGTCCATAGCCCCGGTCTGCATCGCTGCGTAGATTTCATTGGAGGGCAATGTAATGACGGAGGCCCCAGCAGTCTTGAGCATCATGTCCATCTCACGGCTACCACCACGTACCTTGAGGCCCTTGGCATCGTCCGGCGTCAACAAAGGGCGCACCCGACTGGCAACGCCACCCGCCTGCCAGACCCAGCTGACAATGATGATTCCCTTGTCATCGAGCACCTTGGACAACAGTTTGCCAACCTCGGCATTCTTCCAGAGCGCTCCCTGTTCATAGCTTGGTACCAACGCTGGCATCAGACCGATATTGGTCTCCGCCACCTCACCGCCGGCATAGGACAGCGGAAAAAGGCTCATGTCGAGTGCGCCTTTGCGTACAGCGGAAAACTGGGCGTTGGTCTTCATCAGTGATGCACCAGGATAGACCGAAGCCTTGAGTGCCCCCGCGGACCGCTTTTCCACCTCCACCGCAAAGCGCCGGCACAGACGGTCCCGGAAATCGCCCTCAGTGAGCGTCCCACCGGGAAACTGGTGCGATATTTTCAAGCCCGCGCCTCCGGCCTGTGACCATACTGCGGGCGCCGCTGCGGCGAGCGCTGCGCTGCCGACGCCATGAATGAAATTTCGTCTCGATAAAGTCATTTTGTCTCCAAGGTTGTGGCCGAATCCTGTTATCGGCTCATTCTAAAAATTCTTCGATGCGGGCGGAAGCCGGGACTTTCCCTTGGCCCGACGGCGTCGGGGAAACTCAGCCTTGATTCCGGGACTTCGCCCAGTACCACAGGCCGATACCGCCCAAAATCATCGGCAGGCACAACCACTGACCCATGCTCATACCCAGGGACAAGATGCCCAGATGCGCATCGGGCTCCCGAAAAAACTCTGCGGCAAAGCGCAAAATGCCGTAGGCCGTCAGGAACACTGCTGCCACCTGCCCCTCCCGCCGCTGCCTGCTGGCATACAACCAGAGCAGGACAAACAGGAGCAAGCCCTCGCCCAGAAACTGGTACATCTGAGACGGATGACGAGGCAAATCACCAGCGCCACGAAACACCATACCCCAGGGCAGATCAGGGCTGCACACGCGCCCCCACAACTCACCGTTGATGAAATTGCCTACCCGCCCTGCAGCCAATCCGGTCGGAACGCAGGGAGCGACAAAATCAGCCACCTGCAGCCAGGGTCTGGCGCGCGACCGGGCGAACCAGATCATCGCAACAATGACACCGAGCATGCCGCCATGAAAACTCATACCCCCCTGCCAGACCGCGAAAACTTCAAACGGGTGTGCCAGGTAGTACAAGGGTTTGTAAAACAGGCAATAGCCGATTCGTCCGCCGAAGACAACGCCCATGACGCCGAGAAACAGGATGTCCTCCACATCCTTGCGGCTCCATGCCAGTGCTCCGCGCAGTGACAAGAAGGGTTCATGCCGCAAACGCCGCACTCCCAGCCACATGAACAGGCCGAAGGCGGCGAGATAGGTCAAGCCGTACCAGTGGACAGCCAAAGGCCCCAACTGCAGAGCCACAGGATTGATTTGGGGATGAAGCAACATGGCCAGATTGTGCATGCAAGGGCAGCGAGCCCCGTGATCTATAAAATGCGCAGAATATACGAAACAGTGACCAGGTTCTGCCTTGGCCTGAACATTCAAATCCTTGTTACGAGAAACATCCCATGGCGAACGAACCCCTTGTACTCAATCCCCGCAGCAAAAACATCACCGAGGGCAAATCGCGTGCACCGAATCGCTCCATGTATTACGCCATGGGCTACGAGGCGGATGATTTCAAGAAACCCATGGTTGGCGTGGCCAACGGCCACAGCACCATCACGCCCTGCAACAGCGGCCTGCAAAAACTGGCCGATGCGGCCATCACCGCAATCGAGGAGGCCGGTGGCAACGCGCAGGTTTTCGGAACGCCCACCATTTCGGACGGCATGTCGATGGGCACGGAAGGCATGAAGTACTCGCTGGTCAGTCGCGAAGTGATTTCCGACTGTATCGAAACCTGTGTTCAAGGCCAATGGATGGACGGCGTGATCGTCATCGGTGGCTGTGACAAGAACATGCCGGGCGGTCTGATGGGCATGCTTCGCGCCAACGTACCGGCCATCTTTGTCTACGGCGGCACCATTCTGCCGGGTCATTACCAGGGCAAGGACCTTAATATCGTGAGCGTTTTTGAGGCCGTGGGAGAAAACGCGGCAGGTCGCCTGAGCGATGAAGACCTGCTCGAAATCGAGCGCCGTGCCGTGCCCGGCCCGGGCTCCTGTGGTGGCATGTACACGGCCAATACCATGTCGTCCGCCTTTGAGGCCCTGGGCATCTCCCTGCCCTACTCCAGCACCATGGCCAACCCGCACGACGAAAAAGTCGATTCAACCCGTGAATCAGCGCGCGTACTGCTCGAAGCCATCAAAAAGGACCTCAAGCCGCGCGATATCGTGACCCGCAAGTCGATCGAGAATGCGGTTGCCGTCATCATGGCCACCGGCGGTTCGACCAATGCGGTGTTGCATTTTCTGGCCATCGCACACGCGGCCGGCGTGGACTGGACGATCGACGACTTCGAGCGCGTGCGCCAGAAGACCCCGGTTTTGTGCGACCTCAAACCCAGCGGAAAGTACCTGGCCGTTGACCTGCACCGCGCTGGCGGTATTCCACAGGTCATGAAGATGCTGCTGACAGCGGGCCTGTTGCATGGCGACTGCATCACGATCACCGGACAAACCATTGCCGAAGTCCTGAAGGATATTCCTGCCGTTCCCCGCGCCGATCAGGATGTGATCCACCCACTGTCCAGCCCGATGTACGAGCACGGCCATCTCGCGATATTGAAGGGCAATCTGGCGCCTGAAGGGTGTGTTGCCAAAATCACAGGGTTGAAGAACCCTGTCATCACGGGACCCGCCCGCGTCTTCGATGATGAACAGTCGGGTCTGGCCGCCATTCTTGCTGGAAAAATTGTTCCTGGAGACGTCATGGTGTTGCGCTACCTTGGCCCCAAGGGTGGGCCCGGCATGCCTGAAATGCTGGCACCCACGGGGGCTTTGGTCGGACAGGGCCTGGGTGAATCGGTCGGCTTGATCACCGATGGCCGCTTCTCGGGCGGAACCTGGGGCATGGTGGTTGGCCATGTGGCGCCTGAAGCTGCCGTGGGCGGCACCATCGCCTTCATCCAGGAGGG
>CAIQVX010000188.1 GCA_903875275.1 uncultured beta proteobacterium
GTATTCACCAAAATTGGTGACTGCGAACATGTTTCCAATGGTGTTACCGCTCATGGGTATAGATTATCCCTGAGGCGTCCCAGTCCTGCGCCGTGGAGCAAATACGGGACAGCCTATGTTTGAGCCGGCTCAAACACGACCTGCAATGTCCTCAGCACTTTCTCCAGCGTGGCACCATGAATGACACCAACTCTTTTTGCCAATCGCAACTTGTCCAATGTGCGAATCTGGTCAAGCAGAATCAGGCCCGACTTGCCCTGAAACGTGATGGGGATGCGAAAACCAGCCGTGCGTGACCCAGTGGTCATGGGCGCCACGATGACGGTGCGCAGGTAATCGTGCATCTCAGCCGGGGAAATGACGACGCACGGACGTGTCTTCTGGATTTCACTGCCGACCGTGGGATCCAAGTTGGCCAGCCAAACTTCGCCCGTCTTTACCGTCACCGCGCTCACCAAACGAGCTCCGCGTCGCCCTCATTCGCAAAATCAGGCCACACCAGCGCGTCATCTTCGGCCAAAGCGATGGCCTGACTGTCCTTGGCCCAGCTTTCACGCGGGTTGCGTTTGACAGGCCGAATCTCGATCACGCCGTTCTTCACCTGCAAGTCAGCCGTACCTTCAAGACCGACTTGCGAAAGTATCGGCTTCGGGATCAGGATGCCCTGCGAATTTCCCATTTTTCGAACTGCCACATGCATGCTTTGACTCCACGAAATGTAGGCACAATGTTAGCACGACGCATGGATTGCCGCGCTTCGCTCGCAATGACGAAATTGCAAGACCGGATAATGAAGCCCTGTTTAGCAACGCACGAGGAAAACCATGTCCGGCTACTCTGACCCCGGCTTTGACACCCTGGCACTGCATGCCGGTGCCGCGCCCGACCCTGCGACCGGTGCGCGCGCGGTGCCGATTCACCTGACTACCTCCTTTGTTTTCGAGTCCAGCGACCAGGCGGCGGCATTATTCAATCTGGAGCGCGCGGGCCACGTTTACTCGCGCATCAGCAACCCGACCAACGCGGTGCTGGAGCAGCGCATCTCGGCGCTCGAAGGCGGCATAGGCGCCATCACAACCGCCAGCGGGCAGGCGGCACTGCACCTGAGCATTGCCACGCTGATGGGTGCGGGCTCGCATATTGTGGCCAGGCTACCGGTTGTTCATCCTGATGACAGGGTGGAAGTCATGGCTTATCTCTTCAGCCTCACGCCTGGAGACCGTAAAAACATAGAGTTCAGAATGACCACCAAGGAGGGGAATATACGCTGGATAGCAGAGACCAGTGTCTGTACTGCAGGAGTAAACGATGGTGAGCTGATCCTTTTTGGTTCTGCTACTGACATAACCGAGAGAAAGCTGGCGGAAGATGAGCTAAAGGAGAGCAGAGACCATATCAGCCGATTACTTGAAGCCACCGATCAGGGAATTTACGGCATAGACATGAATGGCGATTGCACCTTTATGAATAAGGCTGGCCTAGATAATCTCGGTTATCGGCTTGATGAATGCATCGGCCAAAACATGCACAGCCTGATTCACCACAGCTATACTGACGGTCGGCCATATCCGGAGGAAATCTGTCCAATTTCGCTTGCCAAGCTGACTGGAGAGGGTTGCCGTATTTCCAGTGAAGTGCTTTGGCGCAAAGATGGCTCATCATTTCCCGCTGAGTACTCTTCCTATCCAATCAAAGTAAACGGCAATATACTTGGCGCAGTTGTCACAATGACGGATATCACCCACCGGTTGCAGATTGAAGAAGAGAAGGTCAAACTCGAAAAACAGCTTCTGCAGTCGCAAAAGATGGAGTCGGTTGGGAGACTGGCGGGTGGTATCGCCCATGATTTTAATAATATACTGGCCATGAGCCTGGGTTATGCAGAATTGTCGCTCTTGGATTTACCGGTGGA
>CAIQVX010000189.1 GCA_903875275.1 uncultured beta proteobacterium
AGCCAGCTCAGGTAGAGCTCCATCTGGCCCTTGTCTGCCGCCTCGAAGTCGCCGACCTTGAGCTCTATCGCCACCAGCCGGCGCAACTTGCGGTGATAAAAAAGCAGGTCGAGGTAATAGTCCCGGCCATCGATCTGCATCCGCTTCTGCCGGGCAACAAAGCAAAAACCAACGCCGATCTCTAAGATGAAGGCCTCAATCTCGCGCAGGATCGCCGCCTCCAGATCCTTCTCGGCGTAGCTGTCCTTCAGCCCCAAAAAGTCCAGTAGATACGGGTCGCGAAAAACCAGGTCTGGCGACAACTTGTCCTCATCGCGCAGCTTCTTCAGTTCCGTCGCCATCAGCTTGTCGGGCTTTTTTGATAGAGCCGTCCGTTCGAACAACATCGACTGCACCTTGTCATTCAGGGTGCGCACGCTCCATTGTTCAAGGCGGCACATCTCTGCGTAAAAGTCGCGCTTGACCGGATCGTCAAGGTAAATGATCCGGCGAAAGTGCGACCAGCTCAATTTTGCACACAGTGTGTGCAAAATCTTTGCGTCGGGAAAAGCCTCGGCACAGCGGACCATGTTGGCCAGGTTTCTCTCAGTGAAGCCGCGCCCGAACTCGGAAGTCAATTTTTCACTCAGTGAGTGGAAAACCTGGTCCCCGTATTCCGCCCGCTTGTGTTTCAGGATGTCTGTGCGGATGCGCTGACCGATTTGCCAGTAGAGCAGCACCAGCGCGGAGTTGACACCCTGCGCCACCGTCTGGCGCGTTTCAAGAATTAGCGCCCGCACCTCAGCAAGCAGTGTGGTCGGGCTGGTTGCAGCCATGGTCAGTTCGCGCGCGGCAGTAACGACCGCAGGTTTTTCGGCACTTATCGCGCGCGGCTTACTGGATGTCTTTTGGGGCTTCATGTTCGGGATGCCTGCGTATCTTGTTTGGCCACGTTACTGTAACAGTGGTCCCGCATGGTTCTCATGTACCCAGAATGCCAATGGTGAGGCGTCGTGGATTGTCCTGATCGCGCTCGTCGAGGGGTATTTCCAGAATCTCAATTGGCGAGTTGCCCTTCAACTTATAGAAGAGACAGACGATCACGTTTTCACCGAGAACGATCGTCTTTTCGATGACGGCGTCGAAGTCAGCAAGAATCGGCGTGAGCGGTTCACCGGTAAGCCCCCAGCTCGGATCGACAAGCTCATAGCCAACAGTGCCAAGCGTGATATCAAAGTTGGTCGTCATGAGCCGACCTCCGGGCCAGTCAGCTGGATGATCGACGGCATTGCGCATACCGACAATCCTCTTAACGTATGGCTCCCAGCTTTTAACCAACGTGGCAAAGTCATCCGATGCTCCGAACTTGGTCTCAGTCCAAGCCAGGAATTTATGATATTTGTGACTGAACCCTTTGCCATAGAACGGCTTGGTCAGACTGCCCGCCTCAGCGATGGCCAGTTTTGCCGATTGAAGAAATGTCTCCGATTTTGACTGGAGGTCGCCGACCCCAGGTAGCGAAATTGCGCCGCCGCCCGCCTGCTTGAAGCCTTTCGACTCAGCCTCCAAATGCCCGGTAGTTATCTCCGCCGCAAGCTGATCGCGAATTTCCACGCACTTGACCAAGTGGCGCTGCAACTCGAACAGCACGCTAACTGCAGCTTCCTTCTCGGAGTCCGGGCGGTCAAAGAACTGCAAGAGCTTATGACTCTGCAAGACCGTTCTTGCCACAGCAGGAGTGGACGTTCCGTAATTTGATACTTTCTGTAGGCGAAACATGTTTGGCTAGGTAGGGTTTCAACGTCAACGTTGCGCGCCTTCGCCAGGTTCAACGTCGCGTCGGGGAATCGTCATTTGCTGGTGTCCGGTATGCAGAAGTAAGGAACTTCGACCTTCGAGTAGGCGAGACTAGGAAAGATCTCTTCTTCACGCCCAAGTTTTCCAATATCCGTACCGAACAGCTCTTCAAGGATGACCATGATTGCACCTTCGAGAAAGTCAGTGAAGTTCGCTGCCGTCGATTGCACTTCGTCGAAGAAAACGCGCAAGCCTTGCTCTGGATTGACCGGGTCTATTGTCTTCAGTAGTGCTGCGTTTGCAGCAAGCTCGGCGCCGAGATATAGATTATTGCCGACCGTTCCACCGAGGATGACTTCGAACGTGAGACCGCCTGCTACGGTCTCCCAGCTAGCGCCGACAGCCGTCGCCGAGTAATGGAATGCGAATGAATTTCGGACCAGATGGATTGCATTTGGCCGGCTGAAATAGGCTTTCAGTTTTGTGCTTGCGTCGCGGGCAAGAGGATGAAGTTTCGGTTCAAGTCGTTGAGAGATTTTGGTGCCGAACCAGGCCTTCCCAAGTGCTACCCACGCTTCGCACAACTTGCCTGTCAGTACACGTGCGTAAATCATGGCTTGTGCACCGTCTGCCAAGTTCATGATTGACGATTCACTCGGCGCCCGACCGCCGTGAAGACACCAGGCAAAAACCTTGTGGACCGAATTGATCTCATTTTGCATATGGCCAGCCAATAGCAGAAACTCACGGTCCGATGCCACCATTTTCGCGACTGCATCCTGGGGCAGATGTATTCGACGTATCTTCATTGACCACAACCTTTACCTTTTCGCCAATAGCAAGATAATGCTCCTATTCTTGGCCGCAGCACTAACTTGGATAAGCCACCGGTTCAACTTGGTGTTGATGATCGGGACAACGGGAGGAACACGCACAATGAATGCCACCGACGCAACCCGACTCGCTGGAGATTCCTACAGCACACGACTCGCGCGCAACGTGACTGCGATGCCCGACGACAAAACTCGCATTGCGCAGGAAGGATATCAGTCGAAACTTGCGCGTGACGCTGCCAGCGCGCAGCCTGATGTCAGCGAGTTTTACAAGGTTGGCGAGAAGATCTGTGGCCGGTATGAGGTTTCAGCCATCCATCACGGTGCCATGGGCGTGGTCTACGGCTGCTTTGATCATGAGACGAAGCTACCGCGTGCGCTTAAAACCGTTCGGGCACGGTACGCCCACGACAAGCAAGTGCTTTCTATGTTCGAGGGCGAGGCGACGGTCTGGATTTCACTGGAAAAGCACCCGTACATCGTCCGCGCCTATCTGGTGGAGCGATTCAAGAACCTGCCGTATGTCATCACCGAGTACGTACGTGGTCCGGAGGGTATGGAGGGCGACCTGCGGGGATGGCTCGGTCACCCACGTCTGACCTTGCCGGTGGCGGTTGCAATGGCGCTGCAAATCGCGCAGGGCATGCAGCATGCGGTGCGCAAGGTGCCGAACCTCGTGCATCGCGATCTCAAGCCCGCCAATATTCTGGTCAACGGCGATGGGAAGGCGATGGTGACCGACTTTGGCCTCGTACAAGCAGCACAGTCCGACGCTGGAACACCCGCATACATGTCGCCAGAACAATGGCGCGGCGACGCGCTGGATGCGCGAAGCGACATTTATGCGTATGGCTGCATCTTGTTTGAGATGTTCACAGCGCACCGGTTGTTCCCAGCGTCGAGCGAGCGTGATTGGGAGCAAGTCCACCTTGAGAGGTTGCCTGTAACTTTGACCAGCCTCGAGCCCGAACTGCCCGGCGAGATCGACCACTTTGTTCGCCGTTGCCTCGAAAAAGGACCAACGGTGCGGCCACAGAGTTGGGATGAAGTCGTAGCATTCTTCGCCGAGTGGTATCACCGACTCACCGGGAAAGCAGTCGTACTCAATTTCTCATCGCTTGCATTCGATACAGCTGAGTTGGTCGACGCCAGTTATTCGCTCGGGAAGCTCAACCGCCACGTAGAAGTGCTTTTGATCTGTGATCGGATACTCGCGATCGACCCGAATCTTGCAATAGCTTGGTACAACAAAAGCCTGTCGCTTAGCGACCTCAAGCGTTACCCCGAGGCACTTGAGGCTTGTGACAATGCGCTGAATATCAGCGACAAATTTGTCCGTGCATGGCTTCTAAAAGGAAATGTGTTCTTCATTTCGAAGCGCTACGAGGAGGCAGTTGAGACATACGATCATGCGATTGCACTGGATCCAAATGATGCACTCGCATGGAAAAATTGTGCCTTGGCGCTTTACCGTCTAAAGCGCTACGAGGAATCAATCAAAGCCTACGACAAAGGTCTGGCGATAGAACAAGATGATGCCGATGCCTGGAACAGCAAAGGATATGTGCTCTTGAATGTCGGGCGCTCGGTGGAAGCAGTTCATGCCTTTGATCGTGCGCTCGAAATTGATCAAACTTTTACCTTTGCTTGGAACAATAAAGGCAACGCGCTACGTGATCTGAGACACTACGACGAGGCGATCCAGGCCTACGACCGCGCGCTCGCGATCAATCAGCGTGATCCCGTGAGCTGGTACAACAAAGGTCTCGCGCTTCACGATCTAAGCCTGTATAAAGAGGCAGTAAATGCCTTCGATCACGCACTTGCGGGTGATCAGCACAATCCATCCGTTTGGCGCATGAAGAGCCTTGCGCTTCGCAATCTAGGCCGCTGGGGCGAAGCGATTAAATCACTTGAACGGTTGCTCGCGATTGAAGGGAATGATGCGATCGCGTGGAGCGACAAAGGCGATGCGCTTACGAGTCTTGCGCGCTATGAGGAGGCTATCCAAGCTTACGACCGGGCGTTAGCGATCAATCAAAGTGATGCCGTTACGAGAAATAACAAAGGAGCCGTGCTTCGCGCTCTCAAGCGCTATAGGGAAGCCATTGAGGTCTTTGATCAAACGCTCACGAACAATCCGCGCGATGAATATGCATTGCAGGGAAAGAGGGCTGCAGAAGACGCACTGAAGGCCGTATCGTGACCTATGAGGATCACCATGAATGTTCGTGCAAATGCCGTCACAGAAACATGATTGACCGTCCCGAGCGGGAGAAAACTGATGCTCACAAGATTTAGGGCCGAATGCACGTCCCTCTATTCCATGTCACTGGCAGAGGCGAAACGTCTTCAACACGGGCATGTCGGCGTTGAACACCTTGCGCTTGCCTTGCTCAGCGATCCGGTCTATCCGCTTGCAGCAGCACTGAATCAGCTCGGTCATGATGCATCCACGCTGATGCAAGGACTTGAAAAGGAAGTGAGTACCGGCAACTCCCAACCCGGCGCCGCCAATGCAACACCCCGACTCACGGCCATCCTTGCACTTGCCTCAGCAGAAGGCGAGCTGACACCCCGCCTACTCGCGCGGGGCATTTTGATGGAAGGCGAAAACCTGTTCGTGCGGTTTCTCGTCGCGCAAGGTGTTGTCACTCAGAAGCTTCTGAGCATTCTTGGTGGCGGCGATGCGGGCGAGCCCTCGGCCGATGCAACCCGTTTTGCTGGACGAAATGCAGTTCCCACAAGTGCTTCACCAGCCTGTCCTGCACCGCCAAGCGCGTCGACCTCCTCGCCTGCCGTGCCAGGTGAAAGAATCCAGCCGAGGACCGCGATCCCGGTGACCTTCCCGACGCCGACCTTGGATGAGTGGGGGCGCGATCTGCGCAATCTTGCGGAGCAAGGGCGTCTTTCGGATGCGATTGGGCGTGAGCGCGAAATCGAGCAAATGGTCACGGTTCTGGCACGCACGCAGAAGTCGAATCCGATCCTGCTTGGCGATGCCGGTGTCGGCAAAACCGCCATCGTCGAAGCGCTGGCCTGGCGTGTGTCGCAGGGCGTGGTGCCGCCGATTTTGCGTGGCAAGCGCATTGTTGAACTGCAGATGGGGCAGTTGATGAGCGGAACTTCGCTGCGCGGCCAGTTTGAGGAGCGCATCTCGGCCATCGTGCGTGAGGCGTCGCAAGCGCCGGACGTGATTCTGTTCATTGACGAGATTCACACCATCGTCGGTGCCGGTGGCGGTGGTGGCGCGCTTGACGCCGCCCAGATCATGAAGCCCGCCCTGGCGCGCGGCGACATTGACTGCATCGGCGCGACAACACAGGACGAGTTCAACCAGTTCATCCGTAAAGATGCGGCGCTGGAGCGGCGGTTTTCCCCGGTGCAAATCAGCGAGTTGTCTGCGGAGGCGACGCTGCGGGTCTTGCAGATCGTTGCGCCACGCATCACTGCCAAGCATTCGGACCACGACTTCAAGCTGGAGTTTGACCCGGAATCACTCAAGGCTGCTGTGAGCCTGAGCAACCGCTATGTCAAGGACAGGCATCAGCCCGACAAGGCGATTGATGCGATTGACATAGCCGCCGCTCGCTCGGTGATTGGGGGGCGCAATCGCGTAACGGCTGCGGACATTGCCGCTGTCATTTCAGAATGGACCGGAATCCAGGTGCAGCGAATGACCGAGGACGACCGCGCCCGCTTCACACGCATGGAGCAAGTTCTGGGCGACAAGGTGGTTGGTCAGGAGGCTGCAGTCACGGCACTGAGCCGGCGGGTACGCGCGGCGATGGCTGGCGTGAAGGCGAGCAACCGGCCCGTTGGGGTGTTCTTGTTCCTTGGGCCATCCGGCGTCGGCAAGACCAGTCTGGCGAAGGAGCTTGCGCGCTTTCTGTTTGACTCGGCCGATGCGCTACTGCGCTTTGACATGAGCGAGTACCACGAAGCGCATACAGTTGCCAATCTGATTGGTGCGCCGGTCGGGTACAAGGACAATGATCAGGGCGGCGCACTGAGTGAGGCGCTCAGGCGCCATCCCAATGGCGTGGTGTTGCTTGATGAGATTGAGAAGGCGCACCCGGATGTGATGAACATCTTTCTGGGTGTGTTTGACGAAGGCCGGATTACCGACAACCGGGGTCGGCTGATTGATTGCTCGAATGCAATTTTTGTGATGACTTCCAACCTGGGTGCAGGCGAAGTGGACTTCCGCACCGCTGACGCAGACGAACTGCGCACGCTGGCCGAGCGTTTCTTGCGCCGTGAGTTAGTTAACCGCATCAACGGAGTCATCGGCTTTCAGCCGCTGGACCGGAGCCACCTTGCCAAAATTCTCGACCAGATTCTGGCGCAGAAGTCGCGAATGTTTGAGGCTGAAAAGGGCTTGACGATTGAAGTTGACCAGCTTGCCAGAAACGTATTGCTGGATCGTGGCTACAGCCCGGACATGGGCGCGCGGCCACTTGAGCGGGCTGTCGATGAGTGGGTGGTTCAACCTTTGGTCGATGCCTGGTTTGCGAATCGCTTGAAAGGCGGTCCGGTACGTTTTACCGTGGCGGCATCAGCACAGTCTGCACCGGGTGCGCCGAAGATTGTGTTTTCTCAAGATTAACGAGGGCGTTGAAGCATGGCACAGACATTAACCCTGACCTTCATGAGCGGATCGCGTGACGGCGAGGTGGTGCAGCTTGACGCCGTCGGTTCGCCACCGTCGATCACGATTGGACGCGTCGCGCCCTGCGAACTGCTGATCACCGATGACCCTGATCTGTCGCGTCGCCACACGCGAATTTTCTGGAACGGCTCTTCCTGGATGCTGGAAGACCTGAACAGCAGCAATGGCACTTTCATCGGCGAGTTTCAAGCCACGCGCAGACTCTCAGGAACCAGCGCGATCAAGGAAGGCGAGATCTTTCGAGCGGGTCTGACGCGCTTGCGTTTGGACGGCGCCAAGAGTGACCAAGTTGCGGTTGCTGGTGCGGTTGCGGCGGCAAATGCGAGACGGTCTTAATCCAGTCCCTTTGAGTTCTTGTCGGCCAGCAGTGCCAGTCCGCGTTTAGTGAGGCGGTATTTTTGCAAGCGGCTGTTGGGTTTGTCTGGAAGTGTGTAT
>CAIQVX010000190.1 GCA_903875275.1 uncultured beta proteobacterium
CGGGTTTGGGTGTGCCGCGGAGCCAGCTAATATTGAAGACTGGCGTCGATATGTTCGCACCATAGCGACGACTTTCCGTGGACGCATCGAGTGCTACGAACCATGGAATGAAGCGAGCTTCCCGAGCGATCCGGCATTCACGCAGCCTGGTTCAGGAGGGGACCCCGCACAATTCTTTACGGGTTCTGTTGATGCCATGGTCAGCCTTGTGCGGGTGGCCTACGAGGAGATCAAGCGCGCCGACCCTCAAGCATGTGTGCTCTCTCCGTCGTTCCATTCCTCGGGTGATTGGGTATTGAAGCTGGATCGCTTTCTTGCTGCCGGCGGCGGGCAGTATTTTGATGTCGTCAGTCAACATTTCTATTTTGGCGAAGAGCCTGAACGAATAGTGCGAATCATCCGTGAAATAAGGCAAGTTCTGGCGAAGCACGGGCTTGGCCAGGTGCCGCTCTGGAATACTGAGGTTGGCTGGCCCTTTGCCGCGCAGGCAAAGCAGTGGCCGGGGATGTCGCTGGAAGATCTCGTGTATGCGGTGACGTTGCGAAGCTATCTGCTCAACGCATCCGAGGGGGTGTCGCGAGTTTACTGGTACGCGTGGGATAACAAAGGCATGGGCTTCTTCAATCCGGATACCCGTCAGGACTATGGCAGTGCGGCGGCTTCAGCGGCCATACGTCTGCTCGATGGTTTGGAGGCCGTGCACTGTCAAGCCACCGGGAACTTGTGGCAATGCCAACTGACCGTGGGGGGGCGACACTTCAAAGTGCTCTGGTTGGCCGGAAAGAATGTGATGCCCGTCCCTGTGGTGCTCAAGCACGAGGCAACACGTTGGGGGCGTTTTTCCGAGTCCCTGCCGGCAGGGAGGAAAATTGCATTGGATGGCAGACCGGTCGTTGTTGAGTATAAGAACTAGGAACTAGAGGTGGATAAACGTTAGCCCTGCTGCCTGTCAGGTGTAGGTGTGTAGTCGATTGTGATCATGAAATGCTCGAACAATTTTTCGGTATCAGTGACAATTGCCAAAGAATGGTCCAGTCAAAAAGGGATAGCGGCAAATGATTCCAGTAATTCACACCGTTGTTGCGACCAGCGTTTGCCTGGATGGTCAGGCAGGAGGTGCGCAATTGGCCATACTCCGTGGCGCGGACCAGCCAAGAACGTACGTTGTAATGACGAAGTGCCGTGCAGGGCATCCAGACGCACCCCAATGAGCCGGATATGAGTTCGTCAACGGAAAGAGTCGGGGCAGACGCTGGAATGCCTATCACGCGCTTAAAGGTGGCGATGGTGACCAATATTCCGGCCCCTTATCGATTGCCCGTATTCGAGCAGGTGGCTGTCGCGCCCGGCATCGATTTCTGTGCGTTCTTCTGTAGTGGACGCGAACCGGATCGCGAATGGGATCTGGCGGCGGGCAAGTTCAAGCAGGTGTTCTTACGTGAACAATTCGTAAGTTTCCGTGGTCGTTTCATTCATGCCAACCCCGATTTATGGGGGAAATTGCTCTTCTTTCGCCCCGATGTTGTCATTACCACGGGGTTCAATCCTTCGCATTTGTTCGCATATGCATACGCGCGGTTGCACGGTGCGCGGCACATCGCGATGACTGATGGCACATACCACTCTGAGACAAAGCTTTCTTTGATTCATCGCTGGGTGCGCCAAGTGGTGTATGCGGGGACGCAAGCCTTCATCGGAGCGAGC
>CAIQVX010000191.1 GCA_903875275.1 uncultured beta proteobacterium
CCCGGGTACCAGGCGTGAAAGGTCATGGTCTTGTGGACCTTGTCCACCACCGGCAGGCCTATGCGGCGCGGCTGCGGCTGGTCCAGCAGTTCACCGTCTTCCTTCCAGCGGTGCAGGGCGGGCAGGGGGTCAAACTCACCCTTGATCGGCCAGTAGGCACCGATGACAAAGTCGGGGCGCCCCACCAGCCAGATGCGAAGCACACGCTGCAATAACTCGGCGCGCTGTAGTCGATCCGGCAGGCTCAAGCGTTGTTCTATCAGGCTCTTGCGCAGGGCTTTCTTCTCCAAAGCCTTTTGTCCGTCAGAGTTATCCATAATCCCCACATGCAGTTTCGCCCAATTTTGACATCGATTGCCCTCACGGGTTTTCTGAGCGTGATGACGCCAACGCTGTCGCGCGCGCAGCCAGGTGCGGCCGACAGGTCAGCGGCCGACGCGCTGATTCTGGAGATGAGTCAGGCCTTCAAGAAGGACAACGAGAAGCGACTGAGCGCCCTGCTGCCGCAGGTGGCGGGCCATCCGCTGGAGCCCTGGGCGGCCTACTGGGAACTGCGTGCCCGCCTGGAAACCGCGGCACCGGAAGAGGTGCAGCAGTTTTTCAGGCGCTTCGCCGGCACTTACCAGGAAGACCGCCTGCGCAACGACTGGCTGCTGCTGCTGGGCCAGCGCCGTTACTGGACCGATTTCGCAGCCGAGCAGACGCTTTTTCGCATGGGCGACGACCGCGAGGTCCGCTGCTATGCCCTGGCCCTGGAGCCGCTTCAAAACAGCGCCGAAGCGGCTGCCGGGCTCAAGCGCCATTGGTACGCCCAGAAAGAAGCCGACGATGGCTGTGCCTACGCTGCAGCCCATCTGTACACCGCCAAGGTCCTGAGCGAAGCCGATATCTGGCGCAAGGCGCGACTGGCAATGGAAATGAACCGGCCCAAAGTTGCCAAAGCGGCGGCCGGCATCATCTCGGCGGCGGCAGCAGCGCCGGTGGATGAGATCAGCGCCAACGCCGCGCGCTACCTGTCCAAGCGTGTGGTGGCGGTCAGGCGCGTGGCCCGGGAGTCGGTGGTGCTGGCGCTGATCCGGATGTCGAGCCAGGATCCTGACGGTGCCGCCAGTGTGCTGGAAAACCACTGGAGCGTGCACCTGAACCCGGAGCAGCGCTCCTGGGTCTGGGGCGCTATTGGTAAACAAGCCGCGCAACGCCTGTCGAGCCAGGCCGTCGAGTACTTTGCCAAGGCCGCCGACGCCGATCTGGACGACGAGCACCTGGGCTGGAAAGTGCGTGCCGCGCTGCGCCAGGGTCAGTGGCGCACGGTCTCCAGCACCATCGACGCCATGAGCGCGGAGGCGCGCCGCGACGCCACCTGGAGCTACTGGAAAGCGCGCGCCCTGCTGCAACTGGCCAGGTCGGAGTCAGACCGCAAACAGGCAAGCGACTTGCTGCAGGGCATTGCCAGTGTGCGCGGCTTCTACGAACAACTGGCGCTCGAAGAACTGGGCCAGCGCATCAGCGTGCCGGCCCGTCCTGCGCCCCTGACGGCACAGGAGAAGGACGGCGCCCGACTGAACGCCGGCCTGAACCGCGCCCTGTACGCAATTCAGATCGGCTTGCGCAGCGAGGGGGTGCGCGAGTGGAACTACAGCGCCAATCTGCACCAACGCGGCGGCATGAATGAGCGCGAGTTGCTGGCCGCTGCCGACCTGGCCTGCCAGCACGAAGTCTGGGACCGCTGCATCAACAGCAGTGAGCGCACCCGCTCAGTCATTGACTTCGAGCAGCGCTTTCCGATGCCACACAAAGAGGCCGTGCTGCGGCGCGCCCGCGAGCTGGGTCTGGACCCCGCTTTTGTCTACGGACTCATACGCCAGGAAAGCCGCTTTGTGATGGATGCGCATTCCAGCGTGGGAGCGGCAGGGCTGATGCAGCTGATGCCGGCCACCGCGCGCTGGACCGCGCGCAAGATCGGACTGACCGATTTCAGGGCCAACCAGATCCATGACCGGGACACCAACATTGCCATAGGTACCGGCTACCTGAAGCTGGTGCTGGACACCTTTGACGGCTCCATGGCGCTGACGGCAGCGGCCTACAACGCCGGCCCCACCCGCTCCCGCAACTGGCGCGGCCAAAGTGGCGGCCCGGTGCTGGAAGCCGCGATCTGGGCCGAGAACATTCCCTTTGCCGAGACCCGCGATTACGTGAAAAAAGTGCTGTCCAACACCACCAGCTATGCGGCCCTGATCAGCGCCCAAGCACAATCCCTGAAGAGCCGGCTCGGCGTCGTTGGTCCGAAGGACGCCACGGAAACCGAAGCGAATCCGGATCTGCCTTGACAACAACCTTTGGGGGACAGAAAGCATGCTCAAACTGATCGTCGGCAACAAGAACTACTCCTCGTGGTCCATGCGGGCCTGGGTCCTGATGAAGCAGGCCGGAATCCCGTTTGAAGAAACAGCTTTGCGCTTTGACGGCTTTGAAGCCGGTTCCTCATTCAAACGGGCCGTCACCCAGCTGACGCCCACTGGCAAGGTGCCGCTGCTGATGGACGGTGACCTGGCGATCTGGGACACCCTGGCCATTGCCGAATACCTGGCCGAGCAGTTTCCCGAAAAACACCTGTGGCCAGCGGATCGTGCCGCTCGGGCCCGCGCGCGCAGTGTGTGCGCTGAAATGCACGCCGGTTTTACCGGTCTGCGCAGCCATTGCCCGATGAACATTGAAGCCTCGCTGGCCGAAACCGGCGCGCTGATCTGGCGTGACCAGGCGGCAGTGCGCAGCGACGTGGCGCGTCTGCTCGCCATGTGGCAAGGCCTGCTGGCCGAGCACGGCGGACCGCTGCTGTTTGGCGATTTCAGCGTGGCCGACGCCTACTTTGCGCCGATCTGCACACGGCTAAAAACCTACGCGCTGCCAATGACGCCAACGATTGCGGCCTACGTCGGGCGCGTGCTGGCACTGCCGGGTGTACAGGCCTGGACCGATGCCGCACTAGCCGAGCAGGATTTCCTGCCATTCGAAGAGCCCTATCGCCTGCGACGCTGAGATGCAAACCTACCTGGTTGGCGGTGCGGTTCGTGATGCCCTGCTCGGGCTGGAACTGAAGGACCGCGACTGGGTTGTGGTGGGCGCCACGCCTGAGCTGATGTTGCAGCAGGGCTTCCTGCCGGTGGGCAAGGACTTTCCGGTGTTTCTGCATCCAAAGACACACGAAGAGTTTGCGCTGGCCCGCACCGAACGAAAGACCGCGCCCGGCTACCACGGCTTCCAGTTCCACGCCGCGGTGGACGTGACGCTGGAGCAGGATCTGGCGCGACGCGACCTGACCATCAACGCCATTGCTGTGGCGGCCGACCCGGTCCAGCCCACGCATCAGACCCAGGTCGCAACTGACCAGCTGATTGATCCCTTTGGCGGACGCAAGGACCTTGAGCACAAGATCTTTCGACACGTGACCGGCGCTTTTCGCGAGGATCCGGTGCGCATTCTTCGCGTGGCCCGACTGGCCGCGCGCTTTCCCGACTTCAGCGTGGCCGATGCGACCCTGCAGCTGATGCGGGAGATGGTGGACTGCGGCGAAGCCGACCACCTGGTAGCCGAGCGGGTCTGGCAGGAACTGGCCCGGGGGCTGATGGAAGACACGCCCTCGCGCATGTTTGCCGTGCTGCGCGCGTGTGGTGCGCTCGAACGTGTGCTGCCCGAGGTGGCGCGCCTGTGGGGCGTGCCGCAGCGCGCCGACTACCACCCCGAAGTGGATAGCGGCGTGCACCTGATGATGGTGCTGGACATGAGCGCCCGACTGCGGGCTTCGCTGCCAGTGCGCCTGGCCTGCCTGTTCCACGATCTGGGCAAGGCCACCACGCCCGCTGAATTGCTTCCCAGGCACCACGGGCACGAGCTGCGCAGCGAGCGCATGGTCAAAGGCATCTGTCAGCGCCTGCGCATTCCCGTGCAGTGCCGCGAACTGGCCGAGGTGGTGGCGCGCGAGCACGGCAACATCCACCGCAGCAGCGAGCTTGGCGCAGCGGCGCTGGTGCGTCTGCTGCAACGCTGCGACGCCTTTCGCAAACCACAGCGTTTTTCCGAGGTGACGCAGGCCTGCGAATGCGATGCGCGCGGGCGCCTGGGGCTTGCGGAGTCGGCCTACCCGCAGGCGCCGCACCTGCTGGCGGCACTGGCTGCGGCGCAAAGTGTTGACACCGACCACGTTGCACAGCAAGCCATTTCGGCGGGAGCAAATGGTCAGGACATCGGCGCACGCGTCGAGCGTGCGCGCGTTGAGGCCGTTCAGCGCTGGCTCGGAAACCCGGCATGAGCAGTTTTGACCTCTCGGTGCTGCTGTTCCTGCAGCTCGCCTTCATTCTCACCGTGTGCCGGGCCACAGCGCTGGTCTTCAAGCGCCTGGGCCAGTCCCAGGTGGTCAGCGAGATGATTGCCGGTGTCCTGATGGGGCCCTCGCTGATGGGCTGGTTGTGGCCTGAATGGAGCGCCTACCTCTTTCCGGCCGAGTCCAAGCCGATCCTTTTCGCGCTCAGCCAGGTCGGCCTGGTTTTGTACATGTTCCTGATCGGCGTCGAGTTTGATCTGGACCTGATCAAGTCGCGCATGCGCAGTGCGGCCTCGGTTTCACTGGCCGGCATCGTGGTGCCTTTCAGCCTGGGCGCAGCCCTGGCCAGCTACCTGGTCGGCGACAGCCAGCTGTTCTCGGCACGGACCACCGTGATGCAGGCCATGCTGTTCATGGGTGCGGCGATGTCAATCACCGCCTTCCCGATGCTGGCGCGCATCATTTTTGAGCAGGGCCTGTCCAAGACGGCTTTGGGTACGCTGGCGCTGGCCGCAGGGTCGCTGGACGATGCCGCTGCCTGGTGCGTGCTGGCCGTGGTGCTGGCCAGTTTCCAGAACCGGCCGGAACTCGCTGTCTATGCGATCGGGGGCGGACTGCTGTTCGGCGCGCTCGCCCTGCTGGGTTTGCGGCGCTGGCTGCGGCCGCTGGGGCAGAAAGTGGAGCAAGAGGGCGAAATCAGCCCAGCGCTGCTGGTTTTTGTACTGGCGCTGGTCATGCTGGGAGCCTGGTTCACCGATTACATCCAGATCTACGCCGTCTTCGGGGCCTTTGTCATGGGCATCGCCATGCCACGCGGCAAGTTCGCTGCCGAACTGCACCGCACCATCTACCCGCTCACCACCGCCTTCCTGCTGCCGGTGTTTTTTGTCTACTCCGGGCTGAACACCCGCATCGGCCTGCTCAACACGGTCTCCTTGTGGCTGCTGGCGGGTGTGGTGCTGCTGGCCGCCACGCTGGGCAAAGGCGTGGCCTGTTACGCCGCCGCCCGCTGGCATGGCGAAAGCCACCGCGAGGCGATGGCAGTGGGAGCACTGATGAACGCACGCGGGCTGATGGAACTGATCATCCTGAACATCGGACTGCAGCGCGGCATCATCGAACCCGGTCTTTTCGCCATCATGGTCATGATGGCCATCATCACGACGCTGATGGCAACACCGATCTTTGAACGCGTCTATGGCAAGCCGGCCAGGCGGCTCCAGCAACAGCCCGGGGGGGCGGGTTCGCCCGGATAGCCAGAATGCTGCTTCAGAGTAATATGGAAACCTTTCCATTTTCACCTTCAATGAACCGGAGACAAGGATGCGTATAAGCACCCGAGGCCTGCTGCGCAAGGCCTTCGCCCCGCTGGCGCTGCTACTGGGCGCCAGTCTGTGCCAGGCCGAGACGCTTTACGTGACGGCCTATCCGGCGGTTGACGAAATCATCAAAGCCGCCATTCCGATGTGGCAGAAGAAGCACCCGCAAGTTGAAATCAAACTGGTCAGCCGCGCCTTCGATGACCACCATACGGCCATGACCACCGCGCTGTCGACTTCCTCCAACCTGCCGGATGTGATGGCGCTGGAATTCAGCTACGTGGGCCGTTTTGCCGCAGGCGGCGGACTGGAAGACCTGGCCCAGGCCCCCTACCGCATCCGCGACACGCAGGCGCGCTTTGTTCCTTTTGCCTTCAAGCAGGGCACCACGGCCAGTGGTGCCGTGGTCGCCGCGCCCACCGACATTGGTCCGGGCACCCTGCTGTACCGCGTTGACGTACTGAAGAAGGCCGGGGTCAGCGAAGCCGAACTGACGCAATCCTGGGACTCCTTTGTGGCCTCGGGCGTCAAGATCAAGGCGACGACCGGCGCTTTCCTGCTGGCCCATGCGCGCGACATGAAAGACATCCTGATCCGCACCAACGTCAAGCCGGGTGAAGGTCTGTACTTTGATGCCGCCGGCAAGGTAATCGTGGACTCGCCGCGCTTTGTGCGCGCCTTCGAGTTGGCGCGCAAGGTACGCCAGCAAAAGCTTGACGGCAAGATTGGCGCCTGGTCCACAGAATGGTCACAGGGCTTCAAGAGCGGCAACATTGCCACCCAGATGTCGGGCGCCTGGCTCGCCGCCCACCTTGCCAACTGGCTCGCGCCTGGCACCAAGGGCCAGTGGCGTGCCAGCCAGTTGCCCGAGAAATCCTGGGCCGCCTGGGGCGGCACGTTCTACACCATCCCGAAGGCGGCAAAAAACAAGGCGCTGGCTTGGGAGTTCATTCAGATGATGACGCTCAGCCGCGAAATGCAGCTCAGCGCCTTCAAGGTCAGAGACGCCTTTCCGGCCCTGCTGGAAGCTCACACCGACCCGTTTTACGAACAGCCGCTGGACTTCCTGGGCGGCCAGAAGGCGCGCCTGCTCTGGCGCGAAGCGGCACTGAAGATCAACGCCATCGATGTCCACAAGCTCGATCCGATTGCCGATGAAATCATCAACACCGAGCTCGACAAGGTGCTGGACCAGGGCAAGGACATTGCTGCAGCGCTGGCCGACGCCAAGAGCCTGCTGGAACGGCGCGCGCGGCGCTGAGCTGCGCACCTGTTGCAGAAACCGCAAGCCAACCTGACCATGAAACGCCAGCTGTTGCCGCGCCTGTCGCCCCAGTTGGCGCCCTACGTCTTCCTGAGCCCGTTTCTGCTGCTGTTTCTGGTGTTCGGCATCTTTCCGCTCGCGTTTTCGTTGTACCTGGCATTCCAGTCGTGGGAGCCCACGGCGGGGCTGGCAGCGATGAAGTTCGTGGGTCTGGAGAACTTCAGTTTTGCGCTGCAGGACGAGTGGTTCTGGAAATCCCTGAAAAACACCTTCTGGCTGGCCGCAGCGGCCGGTATCCCGCAACATCTGGTGGCGATACCGCTGGCGTATTTCATCCACCTGCGCCTGCGCCGCACGCGCAACGCCGTGGTGGGTATCTATTTTCTGCCCTACATCACCTCCACCGTCGCCATTGCGATGATGTTCAACACCCTGTTTTCCACCGAGTACGGCATGGTCAACCAGGGACTGCAGTTCCTGGCCCACCTGCCCGGCATGGACAGTGTTCTGCCGCAGCAGCCGACCGACTGGCTGGGCCAGTCCGGCAACATCAAGCCGGTGATCGCCATGGTTGTCTTCTGGCGCTACCTGGGCTTCAATACCGTGCTGTATCTGGCGGCGCTGCAGACCATCCCGAACGACATATACGAAGCCGCCACCATGGACGGCGCCGGGCGCTGGCAGCAGTTCTGGTTCATCACCCTGCCCAGCCTGAAACCCATGATCTACTTTGGCGTGACGCTCTCCGTCATCGGCGGCTTGCAGCTGTTTGAAGAACCCTTCATCCTCACCGGCGGGCGTGGTGGCACCGACCAGGCCGGCATGACAAGTGCCATGTACATGTACCGCACCGCCTTCGAGTTCAACGACTTCGGCACCGCCAGCGCCCTGTCGTGGCTGCTGTTCGTGTTCGTCGCCCTGCTGACCTGGCTGACCAACCGGGCGTTCCGGGACCGCAGGGGGACAGCATGATCCAGCGCAAGCCTCTGGCTCCCTGGGCCGCCTACCTGCTGGTCGGTGTCGGCCTGCTGATCATGCTGGCGCCGTTTTACTTCATGTTTGTTTTCGCGAGTCACCCGCGCAGCGAGATCTTCAGCCTGCCGCCCCCTCTGTGGTTCGGCAAGGACTTTGCACTCAACTTCGGCATCCTCACCGAACGCATTGCATTCTGGCGCAGTCTGGGCTGGAGTCTGTATGTGGCGCTGGCCGCGACGGCTCTGACGCTGCTGTTTTGCAGCATGGGGGGCTATGCCTTTGCCATGTTTGAATTCCGCTTCAAGCAGCCGCTGTTCACGCTGGTCATGGGCACCATGCTGCTGCCCTCGTTCCTGGGCATGATCCCGAGCTTCATGATCATGGACGCGTTGGGCTGGATTGACCAGCCGCGCGCCCTCTACATTCCCGGCGCGGCCAGTGCCTTCGGCATTTTCATGATGCGCCAGTTCATCAGTTCGGCGATCCCGCGCGACCTGATCGAGGCCGCGCGCATGGACGGTTGCGGCGAACTGCGCATTTACTGGAGTGTGGTGCTGCCGCTGCTGCAGCCGGCCCTGGGCACGCTCGGGCTCATCACCTTCATCGCGTCCTGGAACAACTTCATCGGCCCGCTGATCGTGATGCGTTCACCCGACATGTACACGCTGCCGCTGGCGCTGCGCAGCCTGCAAAGCCCGGCCAACACCGAGTGGGGCGCGCTGATGGCCGGCGCTGCTATTGCGACGCTGCCGCTGCTGGTTCTTTTTGCCATCTCCTCCCGCCGCCTGATAGACGGCCTGACCGCCGGCGCCGTGCGCGGCTGAGCCTCATTGCCAACGACATCAACATGACAAGCCTTTCCCGCAACTCCTTTCCACGCGACTTTGTCTGGGGCGTGGCCACCAGTTCCTTCCAGATTGAAGGGGCAGCTGATGCCGACGGTAAAGGCGCCTCGATCTGGGACGATTTCTGCCGCGTCCCCGGCGCCATTGCGGACGCCAGTGATGGCCGCGAGGCCTGCCAGCACTACCAGCGCTGGGCCACCGATCTGGACCTGATCGCCGCACTCGGTGTCAACGCCTACCGCTTCTCGGTTTCCTGGCCGCGTGTGCAGCCGCTGGGCTCGGGTGCTTTCAACGACGCCGGCTTCGCGTTTTACGAGAACCTGGTGGATGGCCTGCTGGCGCGCGGCATCAAGCCCTACCTGACGCTGAACCACTGGGATCTGCCATCAGCCTTGCAGGCGCAGGGGGGCTGGAGCGAACGCGCAACGGTGCAGCGCTTTGTCGATTACGCCTGCGAGGTGGCACGCCGTCTGGGAGACCGCGTGAGTTCAATCTGCACCCACAACGAGCCCTGGGTGATTGCCGTGCTGGGCCATGAAACAGGCATCTTTGCACCCGGCCTCAAGAGTCGCAAAGTGGCAATCCAGGTGGCCCACCACCTCTTTCTGAGCCACGGCATGGCCGTCACGGCCATGCGGCAGCTGGGTTGCAGTGCTGACTTGGGCATTGTGCTCAACCTCTCACCGGTCGAGGCCGCCACCGAGTCGCCTGCTGACCGCGAGGCCACACGGCGCGCCCACGACAGCGGCCTGCGCTGGTATGTAGAACCACTGCTGCAGGGCGTGTACCCGGGCGAAATGCTCGCCGAACTGGGTGAGGACGCGCCAACGGTGATGCCTGGCGACATGGAGAAGATCCGGGTTCCGCTGGACTTTCTGGGCATCAACTACTACATGCGCACCGTCGTCAGCGCGGCCGAGCCATGGGACGTGAAGGCCAGCGGCAATCCGGTCACCGATATGGGCTGGGAGGTCTGTCCGCAGGGCCTGACAGCCTTGCTGCTGCGCCTGCACCGTGACTATGCGCTGCCGCCGATTCTGATCACGGAAAACGGCGCCGCCTTCAAGGACGAAGTGAGCGGCGCTGAAGTCCACGACATCCAGCGCCAGGCCTACATCCAGGGTCACATCGCGGCCGTGCACGAGGCCATGCGCCAGGGCGTCCGGGTGGATGGCTACTTTGTCTGGAGCCTGTTCGACAATTTCGAGTGGTCGTCCGGTTACGCCAAGCGCTTTGGCATTGTGCGGGTGGATTACGACACGCAGCAGCGCACGCTCAAGGACAGTGCCCTGTGGTACCGCAACTTTCTGCGGGCCACCGCGGCCGGAGGGAATTGACATGGGACGACTTGCGCTGCGCGGCATTCGCAAGAGTTACGGCGAGACGGCCGTGATTCACGGTGTGGATCTGGAAGTCGACGACGGCGAATTCCTGGTGTTTGTGGGACCTTCGGGCTGTGGCAAGTCGACCATGCTGCGCATGATCGCCGGGCTGGAGAGCATCAGCGCCGGTGAGCTGCTGATTGACGGCGTGCGCGCCAATGAGGTGAGCGCCGCCGAGCGCGGTGCGGCCATGGTGTTTCAAAGCTACGCGCTGTACCCCCACATGACGGTGGCCGAGAACATGGGCTTCTCGCTGCGCATGGCGGGCGTGAAAAAGCTGGAGCGCGAGCAGCAGGTGGCGCAAACCGCCGAGGCCCTGCGCATCACGCACCTGTTGCCGCGCCTGCCCAAGGCCCTCTCGGGCGGAGAACGCCAGCGGGTGGCGATTGGCCGCGCCATTGTGCGCAAGCCCAAGGTGTTTCTGTTTGACGAGCCCTTGTCGAATCTGGACGCCGCCCTGCGCGTGAGCATGCGCATCGAGCTGTCGCGCCTGCACAAGAGCCTGGGCACCACCATGATCTATGTGACGCATGACCAGGTGGAAGCCATGACCATGGGAACCCGCATCGCGGTCTTCAACCAGGGGCGCATTGAGCAGATCGGCACCCCCATGGATTTGTACCAGCGTCCCGCCAATGAATTTGTGGCGACCTTTCTGGGCTCGCCCCGCATCAACCTGATTTCACGCCCGGACACCGCAGCATCGCAGGCCCATCAGGCGCTGTGGAATGCCGCCGGGACAGTTTCGCCCCAGGCGCAAAAGATTGGCATCCGACCCGAACACCTGCATCTGTGCAGCCCCGGCTCCGGCGTTGCGGCCCAGGTCATGCTGGCCGAACACCTGGGAGATGCGTCGATCATCCATTTGCAGGTGCAGGGTCTGGAGACCCTGCTGACAGCCAAGGTGCCAGCGGGCGACGGCAGTCTTCAGGTGGGTGAAATGGTTTCGCTCGGCTTCGACGCCGCCCACACGCTGGCGTTCTAGGCACCCACGGCCGGGTCGCTGATGCTGTCGGCCCCGGTTTCCATGCGCCCCGCAAAACGGCGGACAAAGGCATCCTGCTCCCGCCAGCGCAAGCTGAAGTCGTACCAGCAGCCACTGGATCGGATGTTCCAGCGCTGCACCGCTTGCGCGCCCGCAGCGAGACGGTAGCGCACGAGCCCGCGCCCGAAGTAGGCGTTGGCGCTGAGCTCCAGCGTGCAGGCGACATCCGTGCGGTTGTCAAGCCGGGCCACCAACTCGCCCCGCGCCGGGTCATAGCTGATCTCGACTTCCGGGTTGCTGTGCGGGCCAAGCCTGCTCAGTTGCCCGGTGAAATGCCGGTGGAATCCGTTGGGGCCCAGCAACCACAAATCGTAGTCGCCGCTTGCGTCGGCAAGCAGCCAGTCACCCGTCAGCGTCTTTCCCGGCTCCACCGTGTAGCGTCGTGGAAGCTGGTCCAGGTGCAGCCGGTCGTAGACATGAAATACCGCCGTGGCCGTCCCGACGTTGATAAATTCAAGCCGCACCGTCTGTGGCTGTGCCTGACAGTTGCAGTGCACATGGAACTGGTAGGGCAAGGCACGTGAACGCCGCGTACCCGGAGTCTGCCGCGGCGGCGCGGACTGCACGGGCGCGACCGGCATGCTGCGCCCTGGCAACGCACGGGCACGCGCGGCCAGGGCTGCCGTGGGCGGCAGCTTCAGAGCAGCCGGTCGGCTGCGACGCCTGAAATCCAGGGCGCTCGTCAGGTCACCGCAGACGGCACGACGCCAGGCCGAGATATTGGGCTCCATCACACCAAAGCGCCGCTCCATGAAACGGATCACCGAGGTGTGGTCAAACACCTGCGAGTTCACCCAGCCACCCCGGCTCCAGGGCGAGATCACCAGCATCGGGACTCTGGGCCCCAGCCCGTAGGGTCGGTGCAGCAGGGATCGGTCGGCCGCCGTGCTGCGGTAGGCAAGCAGTTTCTCGTGGTACTCGCCGTGCGTGTCCACGGTGGAGTCCCCGGCCCGCAGTGCCCGGCTGCCGTCGGCCCCGGCGCTGAGCCAGGACGGTACCGCGGGTGGCGGCATGTGGTCGAAGTAGCCGTCGTTTTCATCAAAATTGAGAATCAGCACGGTGCGACTCCAGACTTCTGGCCTGGCGGTGAGCGCCTCCAGCACGCGGGCCGTGAAGTCAGCACCCTGCGCGGGACTGGACGGGCCCGGATGCTCGGAGTCGAGTTCGCCCGCGACGATCCAGCTCACCTGCGGCAACTGACCGGCCAGCACATCGGCCTTGAGCTGCTCCAGACTGCGTGTGCTGCAGGCGCGCGCCCTGAGCTCGGCCGAGGAGCCGGCGACACCGGCATGGGCATCGCGGAATTCCTTGAAGTAAGCCAGCGGGTTGTCGTCAAAATTGTCGTTGATGTCCTGGTAAACCTGCCAGCTGATGCCCGCGGCCTGCAGTCGCTGCGGGTATGTGGTCCAGCTGTAGCTCTCGCGCCCGGCCTGGGTCTCAAAAGACGACAGATCGTTGAAGGTGGCGGGACCGTTCCCGAGGCCGTGCGGGTCGTTGCTGCCGGTCCACAGGAACAGCCGGTTCGGCGAAGTGCCGCCCTGGAACGAGCAGTGGTAGGCGTCGCAGACGGTGAAGGCATCGGCCAGTGCATAGTGAAACGGCAGGTCCGCCTGTGTGAAATAGCCCAGCGCATGCTGGCCCTTGGCCTGGGTCCACTGGTCGAGTCGGCCCTCAGCCCAGGCCTGCTGCGCATCGGGCCAGGTGTGGGGCGTGCCTTCGGCGCGCATCAGGGCAAAGTTGGCGCGGGTGTCCAGGTGAAACGGTTGCAGCGTGCCGGGTTTGCCATCCGTGCGCGCCTGCTGCCACACGGTGCGCAACCGCGACGGTCCCACACCCGGCAATGGAACGGAAAACCGGTCGGAGAATCCGCGCACGCCCTTCAAGCTGCCAAAGTAGTGATCGAAGGAGCGGTTCTCCTGCGTCAGCACAACAATGTGCGCGACATCCTGCAGCGTGCCGGTGTCGCCACCTGCTTCTATGGCGAGCGCCGAGCGGATTGCCGGCGGCAGTTGGCACACACCACCCAGCGCCATCGTTCTGGCAGCCTGGCGCAGGAAGTGGCGGCGCTTCATAATCCGGGCTCCTGAGCACCAACATCATGATCAAGCAAACCACGCTGGCAGCCTGGGCTGCGGGCCTTGCAATTCTGGGAGGCTGTTCCATGCACCCACACTGGACGCTGGCGGCGGGCCAGCATGCGCAGACGCTGGCACCGGCGCCCGGCGCTGGCGACGCCACGCGCTTTCTGCTGTACCTGCCGCAAGGATTCGAGCCGACCGGCGGCCGCAAGTGGCCGCTGCTGGTTTTTCTGCACGGCTCGGGCGAGCGCGGCGATGACATCGAGCAGGTGAAGCTGCACGGCCCACCCAAACTGCTGTCTGAGCAAAACGACCTGCCGTTCATTGTGGTGTCGCCCCAGGCATCTGCCGGCACGGTCTGGAACAGCATGGCCGTGCATGCCCTGATCGACGCGGTGATGGAGCGCCTGCCGGTGGACCCTGAGCGTGTTTACCTCACCGGCTTGAGCCTGGGCGGTCACGGCACCTGGAATATTGCGGCCAGTCGGCCTGAGCGCTTTGCTGCCATCGCACCGGTTTGCGGCGCCGGTGATGTGGCGCTGGCCTGCCAGCTCAAGGGCGTGCCGGTGTGGGCATTTCACGGCCAGCAGGACAGCGTCGTCAAACTGCAGGACGATGCGGCCATGGTGGAGGCGGTTCGGGCCTGTGGCGGCGATGTGAAATTCACGGTTTATCCGGACCTCGGGCACGATGCCTGGACCCGCAGCTACGCCAACCCTGCACTGTACGACTGGTTGCTGCAACACCGGCGTTCGTCCCGCTGAAGCCGCTCGCTCAGGGCGCGCGCGGCAGGCTCATGCCCTGCTGCGCCATGACCTCGCGCAGGCGGTCCGGATAGTCGGTGATGATGCCATCGACCTTCCATTCGATCAGACGCAGCATCTGCGGTTTGTCGTTGACGGTCCAGGGGATCACCTGCAGACCCAGGGCGCGCGCCTCGCCCAGCAGTTCCGGCGTCAGGTCGTTGAAGTTCGGAGCCCAGATTACGCCGCTGGCAGACCCGGCAGAGGCCTTGACCAGGCGCGGCACCGAGTCGCCGTGGTCCTTGAGCAGGTGGCCGGCGGTCCAGGCGCCGTCCTTGACCGTGCTGTAGCTGGGCGAGTTCATGGTGAGGTACATGGTGCGCAGGCGTGGCTCCATGCGGTGCAGCAGTTCCAGTGTGCGCCAGTCAAAGCTCTGCACCATCACGCGCTCGGTCATCCCGGCTTCCCGGATCACAGCCAGCATGCGCTCCACAACCGCCTGGGGCGCCAGGGTGTTTGCCGGGTAATGCGGATTGATCTTGGTCTCCATGTCGAAATGAATGTCACGGGCGCCCAGGTCCTTGACCAGTTTGAACAGTGCGGCCAGCGTCGGAATGCGCTGCCCGTCGCGTGGCTGCTGGTCGGGGAACTCCCTGGCGTAGGCGTGCGCCGGGTTGAGCCGCCCCACATCGAAGGACTGCACCTGCTCCAGCGTCATGTTCCTGATCAGTGGCTCGTGGGCCTTGATCCACTGGCCGCTGGCGTCGCGCGTGTAAGCCGGATTCAGTGCCGGATCGTGCGAGATCACGGGGATGCCTTCGGCGGTGATGGCGATGTCGAGTTCCAGCGTGGTCACGCCCATGCGAATGGCATTCTCGAAAGAGGCCAGCGTGTTCTCGGGCAGCAGTCCGCGCCCGCCTCGGTGCGCCTGCAGATCAAAAGCCGGCGCGTTGGCTGACGCGAGCAGAGCCAGCGCCAGTCCCCAGCGCTTGAGAAGCATGGCGGCTGTCCCCGGAATCCTGAAAGAGTGAAATGGCATGGTGTCTGTGCGCCTGCGGTTGTCTCAGAGTTTGATGTAGATCCGTTTTTTGTCCATCACGTAGCCTGTCAGCCAGCAGCCGAGCATGAACACCAGGGCAAACAGCAGTGAGCCGTTGCGGTCACCGGCCCACCACTGGAAGCCGTTCAGGTACAGCCAGTCAAACAGGGCCAGCTTGCCGACATGGCCGAGCCACAGGACGCTCATCAGAATCTCTGCCAGCAGGTAGATGAACAGGGTGTTCCTGCCAAACACCTCAAAGAAATAGGTCCAGCGCCGCAGGGCCAGCAGGTCAATGAGGTACACCAGGAGCGCCAGCAGACACAGGTCAACGCCCACGCTGCACAGCACATAGGAACTGGTCCACAGCTTCTTGTTGAGCGGGAACACCGCGCTCCAGCACAGCGCCAGCGCGAGCAGCACAGTGCCCCAGAGCAGCAGCTTCGCAATTGCCTCATAGCCCGGCCCTTTGGCGCGCAGCAGGCGCCCGGCAAAATAACCGGCAAGCACGTTCACCACGGCGGGCAGCGTGCCGAGCACGCCTTCCGGGTCAAACGGGACGCCTTCGCCGCGGTACATATGCGCTTCGCCCAGCAGGAGCAGGTCGAGTTTCAGGGCCGCATTGCCACCCAGCGTGTAATCACCCGCAGCGGCCATGACCCACCAGTAGCCCAGCAGCGTGACGACACTGAAGACGATGGCACCGCGCTCCTTGCCGTAATGCAGGATCAGGCAGGCCAGACCGTAGGCCAGGGCAATGCGCTGCAGCACCCCCAGAATGCGGGTTTTCGCCAGCGGCAGCAGAGCCAGTTGCCCGGCCTTGTCGAACTCGAAAAAGGGAAACCAGTAGAGAAGGTAGCCGCACAGAAAGATCAGCGCCGTGCGCCGCAGGACCTTTTGCAACAGCACCGCGTCACCCAGGCTCTGGTACTTCTCCAGCGTGAAGCTCATGGCGGCGCCGACCACAAACAGAAAGGTGGGGAACACCAGATCGGTCAGCGTCAAGCCATGCCAGACAGCGTGCAGCAGGGGCGCATAGGACTTGTCTTCGCTGATCGACATGTTGACCACGATCATCAGCGCCAGCGTCGCGCCGCGCAGCACGTCAATCGCCTGCGAACGCGGCAGCGCTGCCGTCATGGCGCGATGCCGGTGGCAGCCGCGATACCCTGCGCCACCAGTTCGGTCATGAGCCGGTAGCCGGCATCGTTGGGATGCACGCCGTCCTCCGAGTACTCCTTCTTCAGGCCTTTGCGCTCATTCACCATGGGCGTGTAGTAATCCACGTAAACCAGCTTGTTGCGGCTGGCGTAATCTTTCAGCCTCTCGTTCAGGGCCACAATCCTGTCAGCCGGTCTGAGTTCGGGATTCCAGTAAAAGCGGTCCGCCGGCAGCACGGCGCACAGCACCACCGTGATGCCATGCACCTGCGCCAGCTCAGCCATGGAGGCAATGTTGCCGGCAATCATGTCCTCGGTGGCCGGACCGGTATTGCCAGCCACATCATTGGTGCCGGCCAGGATGACCACGGCCTTCGGTTTCAGATCGATCACGTCCGGGCGAAAGCGCAGCAGCATCTGCGGCGTGGTCTGGCCACTGATGCCACGGTTCAGCAGCGACCTGCTCCAGAACGATTGGGTCCAGAATTCCGTGATGGAATCGCCCATGAAAACGACACGCCGCGGATCGGCCGGTGCGGCCACGAGTGGCCGGTTTGCCTCCCGGTACGCGGCCAGCTTGGGCCAGTCCTGACTGGCATCCTGCGCTTGCGCCAGCAGAGACAGGCTCAGCATCGCGCTCGCCAGCAGGGTGCCGATACAGGTGGAGTGGAGTTTCGCCATGGTTTGTGCTCCTGTTGCATGCGGTTTGCGTGCACCCTAGCGGGTGCGTGTGACTTTGGCCAGAAATCGTGGTTGATCCGGATTCATGCCACGCGCGCGCGCCAGCGCTTCGACCATGGGATAAAAGCTCTGGATCACCGAAACCGGATCCAGATCCGGCGACGCGCTTTCGGCGATAGGAAGGTTGGCACCCGCGGTCCCGGGCGGTGCCGCCAGCAACACCCTCGCACCGCGGTCGCGCATTTCCTGCGCAAACGACAGCAGTCCCGCCTGAGCCGGTCCACGCGCTGCGAACACCAGCAGCGGGTAGCCTTCATCAATCAGTGCCATTGGGCCGTGCTTGATCTCGGCGCCAGAAAAAGCTTCGGCCTGGATGCCGCAGGTCTCCTTGAACTTCAGCGCCGCCTCCATTGCCACGGCCAGGCTTGTGCCGCGGCCAATCACAAACAGCCGGTCAACGCCTTTCAGGCTCTCCACCGCTGCTGACCAGTCGGCGCTGGCCGCGCGCATCAGCACCTCGGGCAGCGCCGACAGCGCGCCGAGCAGCCGCTCGTCCTTTTGCCAGGACGCGACCATACGCGCGCCAGCAACCATCTGTGTGATGAAACTCTTGGTGGCGGCCACACTGGTCTCGGGACCGGCATGCAGGGGAAACACCCAGCGCGCACAGCGTGCCAGCGGCGAGTCGGTCTCGTTCACGAACGCTGCGGTGCAAGCCCCACCTTCCGAAAAGAAACGGGTGGGAGCCACCAGATCCGGACTCTGGCCGGATTGGGAGAACGCCATCGACAGCAAGCCGTCGCAGGCAATCTGGGACTGGTACAGCGTGATCAGCGACATCGGCAGCGTGGTGACGAGCCGGCCCAGGCGCGCCATGATGAGGTAGCCCATGAAGTGAGCCGCATGGTCGGAACTGCCGCGCGCGATGGTCAGAATGGAAGCTGGCGGCTGCTGGCGCAGCAGCGCGCCCAGCGCCTCGTAATCGGCGCTGTTGCGCGAGAGCTGGCGCGCCACCGCAGCCGGTGCCTCGTGCGCCTCAAGCAGCATCTGTGTGGTCAATGGACTTTCCTTCAATATGGACTTCGAGCAGTTTCAGATCCCGGTCCAGCACCAGGGCATCGCCCCAGGCGCCAGCGGCCAGACGCCCCCGGTCCGGCAGGCCCAGGTAGTCCGCGGCGTGGGTCGAGACGCGCGCGCTCGCCTCGGCAAGACCCAGGCCCAGTTTTTCAACCAGATTGCAAAAGGCCTGGTCCATGGTCAGCGTGGAGCCCGCCAGCGTGCCGTCGGCCAGGCGCACACCGCCCAGGCATTTGGTCACCGTATGACTTCCCAGCATGTACTGCCCGTCGGGCATGCCGGCGGCAGCGGTTGAATCGGTCACGCAGTACAGGCCCGGGATGGCACGCAAGGCGACCCGGATCGCCCCGGGATGCACATGGATCAGGTCCGGAATGATCTCGGCAAACTCCGCATGCGCCAGCGCCACACCCACCATGCCGGGGGCACGATGCTGCAGCGCGCTCATGGCATTGAACAGATGGGTAAAGCCGCGTGCACCTTTGGCCAGGGCCTGCACGCCATCTTCGTAGCTGCCCGTGGTGTGACCGATCTGGACGCGAAAGCCGGCCTGACACAGGGGCTCGATCAAGGCCATATTGCCATCGGCTTCAGGTGCCAGCGTGATCAGACGAATCGGGAACAGGGCGTGCAAACGCCGGATTTCATCCAGTTGCACCGGACGTGTGAAGTCAGGCTGCGCTCCAAGCTTCTTCGGGTTGATGAAGGGGCCTTCCAGATGCACGCCAAGCACCCGTGCCCCCGTGGCGCTGCGCTGCTGTGCGCGGCCCATCGCAGAGAATGCCAGCTCCAGATCGGCCAGTGGCGCGGTCATCGTGGTGGCCAGCAGGCTGGTGGTGCCGTGGCGCGCATGCAGTTCGCTGACCCGCAACACGGCGTCTGCACCTTCCATGATGTCGCGCCCGCCGCCGCCGTGCACATGCAGGTCAACAAAACCGGGAATGACCAGCGGCTGCCCCGACTCGCGCACGCGGTTTTCGGGCACCGCCTGACCGGACACTTCCAGCACCCTGCCGTCCGCGCCAAAACGGACCGTGCCGAAGACGAAGCCCTGCGGTGTCAGGATGTTGCCGGCGATGCACCTCATTCGCAGCGCCTCAGTTCTGCCACAAGGTCGTAGTAGTCGCTGCGGCAATAGGAATGGGTGAGCTCCACCGCCTGTCCCGAGGCCTGGTAGGCGATGCGCGTCACGAACAGCACTGCCTCACGCTCGGCGATGCCCAGGCGTTCGGCCAGCACGCCTTGCGCATTGAACGCGCGTATGTGCTGCAGTGCCCGCACCGGCAACTGCTTGCGGCTGGCCAGGTAGTCGTAGAGCGAGCCCTCGACCTGCATCGGTTCAGGTACCACGTGCAGCGGCAGCACCGACAGTTCATAAGCCATGACCACCTCATCGGCCAGGCGCAGGCGTTCCAGCCGCGCCACTCTGGCACCCGGGGACAGGCCCAGGCTGAGCTGTTCCTCGTTGCTGGCAATGGACACGCTGCGCTGCAGCCAGCGCGACGAGGGTGTGTGGCCGCGCCGCCTTAACTCTTCGGAAAAACTGGTGAGCTGGGACAGCGGCTGCTCAAAGCGGGGAGCCGCACGTGAGGCAATGTAGTTGCCCGAACCGCGCTTGCGCACGATCCAGCCCTGCTCGACGAGCTGGTCAATGGCCGAGCGCGCGGTCGCACGCGACACCCCCAGTTGCTCTGCCAGTTGCCGCTCCGACGGCAAGGCCTGATCCGCCCGGTACTGCCCCTCCCGGATCTCCAGTTCCAGTTGCCGGGCAAGCTGCAGGTACAGAGGTGAACTGTCCTGGGGATCGAGCTGCAACACCACTAGCGATTCTCCAGCACGGCTGACTTGCCGCGCCGGCCATTGGCGGCAAAAGCGGCCACGCGCACGGTGCCGCGTACTGCGATCGGCCCCTGCACCACCGGACTTTGCAGCGTCGGCTCCGAGCCGTCGGTGCTGTAGCGCAGGGTAAACCCCGGCAGCTGGTGATTCGCCAGCACCTCGCCCTGCACCAGCGTCAGCCCGGGTGGCGCGATCCGGTAGTTCACGCCTGGATACTGCGCGTCGAGTCGGGGCAGGACGCGCTTGCCAAGCTGGTTCACGAACGCTGACCAGTCGGCGTCGTGCAGGACTTTGGCCCGGCTCGCCACGCTTTCGCGCGCCCACGCCGGATCCGCAGCCCAGGCGCGTTCAGCCAGCGCCAGCATGCGCGGCAGCAGCAGGTAATCCATCAGCGCCTGATCGCGAACGGTCTCGGTGAACAGCGTGCCCTCCAGCCCCAGCACCCTGGTTTGCCCGTAGTCGGTGAGACCGTCGCGGCCGCTGACGCGTTCCGGGTCGGTCGGCGACTTGCGGATGAAGTCAAACGGGATGAAATCGAAAACCGTGTCGAGCTCGGTGTAGGCGGCCCAGTTGACGCCCGGCTCATCCGGATTGGGGTTGTACGCCATGTCGAAGTACAGATGGGTCGCCGGTGCCAGGATGGTGCGGTAACCGGCGTTCGCCATGCGGTAGGCGAGATCCTGCGCATCGTCCAGATCGTTCCAGACATAGAGATTGAATCCACGCTGGGTGAACAGCGGGTTCGGTATCAGCTTGTCTTCGCCGCGCAGCTTCACTTTGCGCGCACCGAGTTCCTCCCAGCCCGAAGCAAACAGCGCTCGCTTGCGCAGCATGCGGTCGACCCGGTCATAGAAATAGTCCCACACCTCGACCGTCGAAGCCAGCTTCTCGCGCTTCATCAGGGACAGCGTGGCCGGAGATTTCTCCCAGGCACCGTTGGGCAGTTCATCGCCGCCCACATGCAGGGTGCGCAAAGGTGCTCCCGCCTTGCGGTGCAGGGCCACCACTGCATCGATCACGTGCTCGATGAAAACGTAAGTCGACGCCATGCCCGGGTTCATGACATTGTCGGTGTAGAGCTGGGCCGAGCGGTAACGGGACTGGTCATCCAGATCGTTCAGCAGGTAGCGACGCGCACCCTGGGGGTCGCTGTTCCTGAGCCGGTGGTAACGGCTCTCCATGGCCTTGACGGCAGCGCGGGCGTGCCCTGGCATTTCAATCTCGGGGATGACCTCGATATGACGCTCGGCTGCGTAGCGCAGGATTTCGATGTAATCGGCAGCGCTGTAATGGCCACTGCCATAGGCGTCGGCCGGATCCGGCCCGGAGCCATAGGCTGGCTGCAGTTGTTCGCGCGAATCGAGCGTGTGCCCGCGCCGTGCGCCAACCCGGACCAGCTCGGGCAGTCCCGCAATGTCCAGGCGCCAGCCCTCATCGTCGGTCAGGTGAAAGTGAAACTTGTTGAGCTTGTAGCGCGCCATCAGATCAAGCAGACGCAGCACCGTGGCCTTGGACTGAAAGTTGCGTGCCACATCGAGTTGCACCCCACGGTAGTCAAAGCGCGGAGCGTCGCTGATCTTCATGGCCGCCAGAGTGACGCCCGGGGCCGCCGGGTCTGGCAGGGGCAACAGCTCGCGCAGGGATTGCAGACCGCGTGCCACGGCGGCGGCGGACTGACCGGTCAGGGTCACGCCACGCAGTGGATCGACCGTGAGTTCATAGGCCTCGGACGAGGTCTGGCCCGCCAGGGCCGCCACCACCAGCCGCAATGGCGCTTGCCCGGCCCGCGCTGTGCTTGCCGCAAAGTGGGGTTTCAACAGGGATGCCGCCAGTGCTGCTTCGCGCTGCAGCTCTGGCGCCGCGATGACGGGCGGCAGCGCACGCCAGGTCAGCGCGCCGCTGCTGCGTTCAACCTGGCGCGGCCGCGGGAAGACCGGCGCCAGCGACTCTGCCGGCAGGTCGATGATGCTGCCGTTGCGCCTGTAGGTTTCCTCGGTGGTGAGCAGCGCCGGGGTGTCACCCGCACGCTGCGCCCATTGCTCGGGGCGCGTCAGCGGCTCGATGCGGTAGTCACTGATGGCATGACCGCGCTGCGGGTCGGCGTCGAACACAATGTAAGGACCGGTGGGCGCCTTGGCTGTCTTGAGCATCACTTCCGGGTGCAGGAAAGTCAGTTGCACGGATTGCTGGGGGCCGAGGCTGGCAGCGGCCTGGGTCGGACGAAAACGGAACCAGGTGCCGGGCATCTTCTCCATCAGAAACGGACCACCCACACCGCTGAGTTCAACGCCGGCGACACAGTTGAAGTAAATGGCCCAGCCCTGCGCCGGCAGCGGCTCACTGCCCCGGTTGGTGAGGGTGAAGGCCGACAGGGAACGGCCATCCGGGCGCTGCTCCGGGAACACGCTGCGCAGCACCTCCCAGCGCAGACTCAGCGTGGGCGCCGTGGCCGGCGCCGCGGCCTGGCAGACAGCGCACAGGTTGAGCAGCACCACGCCGCACACGGCCGCGAGCGCCTGGCGCCAGCCTTTCAATGCGGCGAAGACGGTGCTCACAGTGGTGCGAATCGGTACAGGACGGTCTGACCCGCCACCACCGGACCGCTGGCCACGGCACTGAGCGCGCCAAATTCATCGGCATTGGTCAGCACCACCGGACTGAGGGTGGAGACCGCGTTGGCGGCCAGATACTCCAGGTCCAGTTCCAGCACCGCTTGCCCGGCCTTGACCATGCCGCCGGGCTGAATCAGCCGCTTGAAGCCCTGGCCGGCCAGTTTGACGGTGTCAACGCCGATATGGACGATGATCTCGGCACCGCTGTCGGTCACCAGCGAGAAAGCGTGGTTGGTGCTGAAGATGTTGGCCAGCTTGCCGTCACAGGGCGCAACCACCAGGCGGCCGGTCGGACGAATGGCCAGCCCGTCGCCGACTGCCTTGCTGGAAAAGGCCGCGTCGGGCACGTCTTCAAGCGCGACCACTTCGCCAGTGACCGGCGCCAGCAGCACGGTCTGCGCTGGCGCGCCTGAAGGCGCTGGCACGCTGGCCGGACTGGAGACCGTCTGGCCGCCTGGGGCGGCGTTCAGATGCTTGCGCAGGGAATCGGCAATCAGTTCGGCTGTGGGACCGACGATGATCTGTACGTTTTCGCGGTTCAGCTTGATCACGCCGCTGGCGCCCAGTGCCTTGGCGGCCCCCGCGTCAACTTGATCGGCATCGCGCACGGTCAGGCGCAAGCGGGTGATACAGGCGTCCACATTCACGATGTTGGCAGCACCGCCAACCACCTTGACATAGGCCTGCGCCAGTGCCGAAATGCCACCGGCTTGCGCCACGGACGGTTCCTGCGACGAGGCCGACTCGTCGTCCTCGCGTCCGGGGGTCTTGAGATTGAAGGCGGTGATGGCGGTGCGGAATCCGAAGTAATAGACAAGGAAGAAGACACCGCCCTGAACAATCAGCATGTACCAGTCCTTGGCCAGGGGATTGCGCGATGACAGAACCATGTCCACCAGACCGGCGCTGAAACCGAAACCGGCGATCCAGTGCATGGAGGCAGCGATGAAAACCGACACACCGGTCAGCAGGGCGTGCAGCACATACAGCAGCGGCGCCACGAACATGAAGGAGAACTCCAGCGGCTCGGTGACACCGGTGAAGAAGGAGGCAAAGCCGGCCGCAATCATGATGGAAGCCACGCGTTCCCGGTTGGCCGGTTTGGCCGTATGGTAGATCGCCAGTGCCGCGCCCGGCAGTCCGAACATCATGATCGGGAAGAAACCGGCCTGGTACATGCCGGTAACGCCCAGCACCGCCTTGCCTTCGGCCAGCGACTTGGCGGCACCCAGGAAATTGGGAATGTCGTTGATGCCGGCCACGTCAAACCAGAACACCGAATTGAGCGCATGGTGCAGGCCCACCGGTATCAGGAGGCGGTTGAAGAAGGCATAGATACCGGCACCGCCCGCGCCCAGATCCTTGATGCTCAGGCCAAAGGCAACCAGACCGTTGTAAATCAGGGGCCAGACCGCCATCAGGACGAAGGCCACCAGAATCATGGCGAACGAGGTGATGATGGGAACCAGCCGGCGCCCGCTGAAGAAGGACAGTGCCTTGTGCAATTCGACCTGGCTGAAGCGGTTGTAAAGTTCCGCCGCAATGACGCCGGTCAGGATCCCGACAAACTGGTTGTTGATCTTGCTGAAGGCCTTGGGCACCAGCTCTGGCGCAATGCCCTGGATCTGGGCCACAGCGCCCGGCGACAGCAGGGTCGTCAGGACGTAGTAGCCGACCAGGCCCGCCAGCGCGGCAGCGCCATCGCGGTCTTTGGACATGCCGTAGGCGACACCCACCGCAAACAGGATGGACATGTTGTCGATGATGGCGGCGCCGGCCTTGATCAGGAAAGCCGCAGCGGCGCTGCCGGAACCCCAGCCGTTGGGGTCAATCCAGTAGCCTATGCCCATCATGATGGCCGCAGCCGGCAGGGTGGCAACCGGCACCATCAGTGCTCGGCCGATTTTTTGCAGATAACCCAGAATATTCACAGTGCATCTCCTCTTCGTTATTCAATCAGGATCAATGAGCTTGCCGTCAGTGTGCTGCCTCAATTCACAGCCCAGGGTGCCAGGCGCGCGCGCACCTGCGCCGCGCCGTCCAGCGTCAGAACTTCCCGCGCCAGCGACTGGCACTCGGCCAGCGACAGACGCCGGACCAGGGCTTTGATGGCCGGGACAGCCGGCACCGGGACCGACAATTCGCTCACGCCCAGGCCGATCAGCACCGGGACCGCCATCGGCTCGGCAGCCAGGCCGCCGCAGACGCCGACCCATTTGCCGTGCTCGCGCGCGCCATCGCAGGCCAGCGCGATCATTTTCAGAACTGCCGGGTGCAGTGCGTCGGCTTTCGCGGAAAGCCTGGCATGCCCCCGGTCCATGGCCAGCGTGTACTGCGTCAGGTCGTTGCTGCCGATCGAGAAGAAGTCGGCCTCGCGCGCCAGATGCGACGCCATCAGGGCCGCCGACGGCACTTCAATCATGACGCCCACCGAAACCGGAGCACAGCCGGCAGCCGTCTGCTCCTGCAACAGAATTTCCTTGGCCTCGCGCAGTTCTTCGACAGTGGCAATCATGGGAAACATGATGTGCAGACGGGCGTGGCCCGATGCACGCAGGATGGCGCGCAGCTGCGTGCGAAACATCTGCGGCTGCTCCAGGCTGACGCGCACGCCGCGCAAACCGAGAAAGGGGTTGTCTTCCCTGGGCAGTACCAGATAAGGCAGGGGCTTGTCGCCGCCGACGTCGAGGGTGCGCACGACCAGCGTGCGCTGTGCGCCCAGCGCCTGCGCCACGGCCAGGTAGGCACCGGCCTGTTCGTCTTCGTCAGGCGCTGTATCGCGCCCCTCAAACAGGAATTCAGAACGCAGCAGGCCCACGCCTTCGGCACCGCGTGCCACCGCCTGATGCGCCTCCTGCGCGTTGCGCACGTTGGCGACCACCTCAATACGCTGGCCGTCGCGGGTGCGGGCCGGCGCTGCGCTTTCGAGTTCCTCCTGCCTGCGGCTGGCGGCCAAGCGCTCCATGCGGCTGCGTGCCAGCGCGATCTCAGCGGCGTCGGGCTTGCCGTTCAGGCGACCCGCACTGCCATCGAGAACCACCAGCGTGCCGTCTTCGAGCGCCAGCGCGCCGACGTCGATGCCGCAGATGGCGGGAATGCCAAAAGAGCGTGCCAGGATCGCCACATGGCTGGAGGCACCGCCGGTGCTGGTGCAAAACCCCAGCAGGCGACTGCGGTCCAGCGACAGGGTGTCAGAGGGCGTCAGGTCCTGGGCCACCAGAATCGAGTCCGGCGCCAGTTCGATTGGTGCCGGCCCACTGCCCTCCAGCACGGCCAGCACACGCTGACCGACATCGCGGATGTCATTGGCGCGCTCGCGCAGCAAGGCGCTGGGGCCAGCTTCAAAGCGCTCGGCCAGGGCGCCGCAGGCGGCGCGCCAGGCCACACCGGCGCTCTGGCCTTGCACGATGGCCTGGAAAGCGCCCTGCAGCAGGTCCGGGTCCTGCAGCAACTCCTGATGGGCCTGCAGTATGCCGCCCTGAAGCGCGTCAACGCTTGCGTGCCTGAGCTCGCCAATCTGGGCTATGGCCTGTTGCAGGGCGAGTTCGAGCCGATCGCGCTCATGTGGCGGTTCACCACTTTCCTGGCGAACCTGGATCGCGGCGCGGCGGTACTGGACGATGCGCCCCACAGCCAGCCCCGGGGATGCGCAAACACCGGCAAATGCGTGGTCGGATGGGAGCGCCTCCAGCACGGCAGCGGCCGGTGCCGTGACCTGTAGCTCCGGCTTTTCGCCACAGCCCTCGGCGAGCAAGGCGGAGAGCGCGGCCACGGCCTCTGACGCATCGGCTCCTTCGGCCCTGACCTGAAACCGGTCGCCGCGCTGTGTGGCCAGACTCAGGATGGATACCACTGACTTGGCATTGGCTTCATCACTGCCGCGCTGCAGACGGATACTGGATTTGAACTTTTTGGCCAGGGCGACCAGCATGGCGGCGGGCCTGGCGTGCAGGCCGGTGGCATTGGGCAGGCTGAGCTCGGGGCCCGTCGCTTGCTGCGACGAGGAAACCGGCTGGATCATCCCTTCAGGCATGCGCTATTCCAATGACAAGTTTGGCGGGTGGACATGGTAGCAGATAAAAGCCCACTATAGTACCAATAGAGCCCAAAATTAGACCAATTTTCGGCAGCATTGACGGCGCCGCCTTAACGGGAGGGTGTCCAGACGAAAGTGGCGACACTCGCACCGGGCATGCTGTGCTCGAAGGTCCGGCCACCCTGGGACACAGAAAACCGCAGTGTCTGCGCGGCAGAATTCAGAACCAGCAGGGCGATCGAGTTGTCATCCGCGTTCTGGAACGCGACGGTTTCCAGACCGGCCACACCGGTGCCCGACTGGATTCGACGTGCTCCCGGCCGCACAAAACGACTGGCATGGGCGAGTGCGTAATAGTCAAAGTTGCGCGTCACCTCCCCGGTCACGGAGTTGATGGTCACCACGCCCCGGCAGTCCTTGCAACCGCCCAGGTGCGGCCCGTGGTTTTCATCCAGCGCGATATTCCACAGCAACACGCCCTTGGCCCAGCCCCGGGTGGTGCCAATGATCAGATGGCGCATGAACCAGGGCAGTGTCTCGGGCCAGTAAGGCTTCCAGTCCCCCCCGGAACACTCTGTGAAGTAGGTCTCTTTTTGCGGATACCTGTCATGCACCAGCGATTGCGCAGCCACATCGCCGGCATAGCAATGCCAGGCCACCCCCGCCACGTAGGGTCGTGCCTTGTCATCAGCGAGCACATCAAGGGGCGCCTGCGGTTCATCCCAGTTGTGGTCCCAGTCCAGTATCCGGACCGGTCGGGCCCGTGTTGCCAGCAGCGGACCGAGGTGCTCGCCAATCAGTTTGGCGCGGCTGGCCGAATCCACGCGCATGCCGGGATAGTCAGGCGGTTCAAAATGGGGTTCGTTTTGCAGGGTCAGGGCAAACAGGGGAATGCCCTCGGATTCCATGGCGTCAGCAAAACGCGCCAGATAGGCGGAAAACGCGCCGTAGGCCTGCGGCCGCAGGGATCCGGTGATCAGACTGTCGCTGGTCTTCATCCAGGCTGGCGCACTCCAGGGCGAGGCCATGACCTTCAGGTTCGGGTTGATGGCCAGGGCCGCCTTCACGACCGGCAACACTTCCGAGCGCATCGGGTCGATGGAGAATTTTTCCAGTGCGTAGTCGCTTTGGCCAGCCGGCATGTCGTCCAGCGAGTAATGGCGCTGCGAGAAGTCGGAAGCACCAATGGTCAGCCGGGTGAAACTGAGTCCGATCCCGGGTGCCGGCCCGAACAGATCCTGTATCAGGGCCGAGCGCTGCTGGGCATTCATGCGGTTTTGAATCAGCCAGGCCGAGGCATCGCTGATGTTGGCGCCAAAGCCGACCATCTCCTGAAAACGCTGGCTGGGGTCGACCTCAATGTTGAGCGCCAGAGCTGGCTCACTCCTGAACTGAATCCCCGCCACTGGCTGCAACAGCCTGGACTGATCCGTCAAGGTGACCCAGGCCTGAACCGCCACCGCGCCGGCGCCGGCATCCACCGCCGTGCTCTGGTTGGAAGCAGCCTGGGAGCAGCCCAGTGCCAGGCACGCCAGCACCGACGAGGTCAGGACCGGCCATTTCGAAATCTGCCTCATTGACAAACGCCTTTCATCTTCAAAGTCAGCCGATCAGCGCCGTGTCTTACTGCGGGCTTGACGCCGCACAGTGCTTGGCAATGTACTCGGCATGGGTTGGCATCACATCCACGCACTTGCCGATCACGGTCTTGATGTCGCCCAGAAAGCCAGCGATCTCCTCCTGGCTGCGCAGGTCCACCAGCGGGTGATAGCTTTGCGGCCGGATGCCCTGGCCGTTCATCACTTGCAGCCAGCTCATCTCACCGAACAACTCGCCGCCTTCCCGATAGACACGCCCATTGCTGCTGTACAGGTCAATCTTGTGCTGCAGTGTTTCCGGGATGTCGATGTTGCGGCAATGGCGCCAGAAAGCCGAGTCATCGCGCTCGGTGGCCTTGTAGTGCAGGATGATGAAATCCCGGATGCGCTCGTATTCGTACTGGGTCTGCTTGTTGTACTCCGCAATGTCGGCGGCACAGAAACCCGAATTCGGAAAGAGATCGATGGTGCGCGTGATCGCGGTCTGGATCAGGTGGATATTGGTCGACTCGATCGGTTCGAAAAAGCCGCTGGACAGCCCGATGGCCACACAGTTCTTGAACCAGGTCTGCTTGCGCCGTCCCGGCACAAAGGGGATGTAACGTGGCTCAGCCAGCTGCTTGCCGTCGAGATTGGACAGCAGAATTGAGGTCGCTTCGTCCTGACTCATGAAGCGGCTCGAGTAGACGTGGCCATTGCCGATCCGGTGCTGCAGCGGAATGCGCCATTGCCAGCCCGCCGAGTGCGCGGTCGAGCGCGTCAGCGGCAGCAGCGGCTCCACCGAAGCGCAGGGAACGGCAATGGCGCGGTCGCAAGGCAGCCAGTGTGACCAGTCGTCGTAAGGCACCTTGAGCGCCTGGCCGATCAGCAACGCCCGTGTGCCGGAACAATCGACAAAGAAATCACCCTCAATCTGTTCCCCGCTTTCCAGCACAACCGCCTTGATGAAGCCATCGGCTTCGCGCAGAACGGTGTTGACGATCTTTCCCTCGGTTCGCACCACGCCACGGGCCTCGGCATAGCCACGCAGGAACTTGGCGTAGAGGCCGGCATCAAAGTGGAAGGCATTGGCAATGTCGCCCAGGGGCGAGCCCGGCATCTCGGCAACGCTGCGAACGTACTTGGATTGACGTGGCGCGGCGCTGTTGATGGAGTAGGCCTCCAGATCCGCTGCGGCACCGGCCTGTCTCATCTTGAGCCAGTAGTGATGGCAGCTGACGGTTCCCAGGTCTTGCCCGATCTTGCCAAAGCCGTGAATGTAGCTGTCGCCGATACGGCCCCAGTTCACAAACTCGATGCCCAGCTTGAACGTGCCCTGCGTGCAGCGCAGAAACTCGTCCTCGTCGATTTCAAGACCGTTATTGAACATCTTGATGCCGGGAATGGTCGCCTCACCCACGCCAATGGTGGAAATCTCGTCCGATTCGACCAGACGGATGCTGTAGTGCGAACCCAGCATCCGGGAAAAGGCAGCGGCCGTCATCCAGCCGGCGGTGCCGCCGCCCACAATCACAATATTCTTCAGTGGAGCTATCGCCATCCAAACTCTCCTTCAACTACAACCACACGAAGCGCTTACAGCCGCTGTTCCGACGCCTTGTCAAAAAGCGAGGCCTGCGCCATGTCCATGCTGAAGCTGACCAAGTCGTCGACCTGGCAGTTCAGCAGCCCGGTGTGCACGCAGGACAACAGGTGTGCATCGAGTTCCAGCCAGACAACGTGGTGATTTCCCATCGGCTCGATCAGGCAGACCTTGCCCTGCAGTTCACCCTGCGCGTGAATTCGCACATTTTCCGGCCGGATGCCCAGCACCACGTCCTGCGCAGACACGGGTCTTTGACTGAAATCGTACTGCGTGAGGTCAAGCCGGCGTTGCCCGGTCTCGAACACCGTGCAGGCGCCGTCGGGTTGCAGCCTGCCGCTCAGGAAGTTCATGCCGGGCGAACCCAGAAAGCCGGCCACGAACAGGTTTTGCGGCCGTTCGTAGACCTCTGAGGGCGCACCGATCTGCTGGATCCGGCCACCGAACATGACCACGATGCGCGTCGCCAGCGTCATGGCTTCAACCTGGTCGTGCGTCACGTAAACCATGGTGGAACCCAGGTTACGGTGCAGCAACTTGAGTTCGCGGCGCAACTCCGCGCGCAGTTTGGCGTCCAGGTTGGACAAAGGCTCGTCAAAAAGAAAAAGACCGGCTTCGCGCACCAGCGCCCGGCCAATGGCCACACGCTGACGTTGTCCCCCGGAAAGCTGGGCCGGTTTGCGCTGCAGCAAGGGCTCCAGATGCAGCATTTTTGCAGCGCGCTGCACCCGGCGCTCTATCTCCGCTTTCGGCGTGCCATTGATGCGCAGACCAAACGACATGTTGCGCTCCACCGTCATCGTCGGGTACAGCGCATAGGACTGAAACACCATGCCAATGCCGCGCTCCACCGGGTCGGCCCAGGTCATGTCCTGGCCGCCAATCTCGATGCAACCGTCGGCCACATCGATCAGGCCGGCGATGCTGTGCAGCAGGGTCGACTTGCCGCAACCCGAGGGGCCCAGCAGCACCAGGAACTCGCCCTCGGTCACATCGAGATCGAGTCCCTTGATGACTTCGGTCTGGGCAAAACTGACACTGAGATTTCGAATACTGACGCTGGCCATGGCCTATCCCTTCACCGCACCGGCAGCGATGCCCCGCACAAACCAGCGGCCGGAAACAAAATAGATGAACAGCGGCACCAGCGAAGTCAGTATCGTGGCCGCCATGTTGACGTTGTAGAGGCGCTCACCGGTGGTGGTGTTGATGACGTTGTTGAGTTGCACCGTCATCGGCAGGTTGTCGCGACCGGCAAAGACGAGCCCCAGGATGTAGTCGTTCCAGACGCCAGTGACCTGCATGATGGCAGCCACAATGATGATGGGCGTCGACATGGGCAGCATCAGTTGGGCAAAGATGCGCCAGAAGCCGCCGCCGTCAATGCGCGCCGCCTTGAACAGTTCCTGTGGAATCGACAGGTAGTAATTGCGAAACAGCAGCGTCATCACCGGCATGCTGAAGACGATGTGTACCGCCACAATGCCTGCCAGCGGGCTGAACAGTCCCAGACTGGCCAGGATGCGCACCAGCGGGTACATCATGACCTGTACCGGAATAAAGGCGCCCAGCATGAGCGCGGCAAACAGCACGCCGGAACCGCGCGGGCGCCAGAATGACAGGGCGTAGCCGTTGAGCGCTCCCAGCAGGATCGGCAGCACGGTGCTGGGGATCACGATCCGGACCGAATTCCAGAAGCCGCCGCGGATGCCCTCGCAGGAGACGCCAGTGCAGGCCGCCGTCCAGGCCGTGATCCAGGGCTCGAGCGTCACCCGCACCGGCAGCGCGAAGATGTTGCCCAGCCTGATTTCGTCCATGGTCTTGAACGAAGTCACCAGCATGATGTAGAGCGGCAACAGGAAGAACAGCGCTGCGCTGAGCAAAAAGGCGTAAAGGCCGATTCGCGCCGGGGTCAGTTTGACCTCCACGTGCTTGGGGCGGGCCTGCGCGGCGCTCATCAAGCCGCCTCGCGCTGGTTGGCGCGGCTGCGCGCGTACAGGAAGGGCGCCACCAGCGCCAGCACGGTCAGCAGCAGCACCATGGAACCGGCCGACGCAAGCGCAATATTGGCGCGGCCGAACAGATGGTCCATGATGAACTTGGCCGGCACCTCGCTGGCGGTGCCTGGTCCGCCCTGGGTCATGGAGACGACCGAATCGAACAACTTGATCACCGCCGTGAAGAGCAGAATAAAGACCGTGGCCACCGAGGGTGCAAGCATGGGCAGAACGATCGAGACATAAACGCGCCAGCTGGGTATGCCGTCCACGCGAGTTGCCTTCCAGATTTCCTCGTCGATGCCGCGCAGACCCGCCAGCAGCATGGCCATGACCAGCCCCGAGGCCTGCCACACGGTGGCGATCACGATGGTGTACATGACCTTGTCCTGGTCGATGATCCAGTCAAAGCTGAAGTTCTCGAAACCAGCCTGGCGCATGGCCCGCTGGATGCCCTGGCCCGGATTGAGCATCCACTGCCAGACCAGACCGGTGGCAACAAAGGACATGGCGTAGGGGTAAAGAAAGACCGTGCGCAGCAGGCCCTCACCCCGGACCTTCTGGTCAATGAAGACCGCCAGCAGAAAACCCAGCACCATGCACGCAAGGATGAACAGAACGCCGTACAAGGCCAGGTTCTCCAGCGACAACAGCCAGCGCTCGTTGTCGAAAAGGCGCTGGTACTGAAGCAGCCCGACAAACTCGTCGGACGGAAAGGTCCGCGAATTGCTGAGCGATACCTTGAGTGACCAGAGCACCGTGCCGACGTAGGCCACCAGCACGGTCAGGGCCATGGGCAGCAAAGCCGTCCACGACACCAGCCGGGACGATAGGCGCGTGAGCCTGGTCTTCATGACTGATGAGATCGCCAGGTCAGCGCTTGAGCGCCAGCGCGATGTCCTTCTGCACTTTCTCGACCGCTAGGTTTTTGTTCCAGAAGGCCGTCAGGATGTCGGACAGGGCGCCGTTCTGGTCCGGGTTCAGGTAAACCTCTCCATTACCCAGCTGACGCGATTTGTCCTTCATGATGCTCAGGCCCTGCTGCGCGCAGATGTCGAGCCGGGACGCATCGACGTCGGTGCGCACTGGAATGGACCCCTTCTTGTTGCTGAACTCGACCTGCACCGCTGGCGAGAGCATCACGCTGGCCAGGAGCTTTTGCGCCTTGACCGCCTCGGCGTCGCTGGTCTTGGGGAAGACGAAGACGTCGCCCTGGATCACGTAAGGCGAGCGCGCGCCAAAACCGGCAATGCAGCCGTAGTCCTTGCCCGGCGCCTGATTCGCAAGGGCAAACTCGCCCTTGGCCCAGTCGCCCATGATCTGCATGCCGGCCTTGCCGGTGATCAGAAGGGCCGTGGCGTCGTTCCAGTTGCGTCCTGGCGCCCCCTTGTCCACATAGGATTGAAGGCGCTTGTAGCTGCTGAGCACCTTGCGGAACGCTTCACCTTGAATGGCAGCCTGATCACGGTCGCGCAGGACCTTGAGGTAGAGCTCGGTCCCGCCCACATTCGCCAGCACCGCCGTGAAGACGATGTTCTCCTGCCACGGCTGGCCGCCATGCGCCAGCGGGATCAGGCCCGCAGCCTTGAGACGGTCCAGTGCCGCGAACATTTCGTCCATGGACTTCGGCTCGGTCGTGATGCCGGCCTTCTTGAACGCCGCTTTCGAGTACCAGAACCAGGTCGGCATGTGGATGTTGACAGGCGCCGCGTAATAGTGGCCCTTGACCCTCACCACGTTGAGCACCGTCTCTGGCAGGAACTTCTCCCAGCCATCACGAAGCGCGATGTCATCGACGTTGTTGAGCAAGCCCTGCTCCACAATATCCAGGAACTGCTTGGAAGTATTGAACTGCGCTGCGGTTGGCGGGTTGCCCCCAATGATGCGGTTGATGGCGACCGATCGCGCCTGCTCGCCCAGCGCAATGGCGGTATCGACCCAGACGCCCCCGGCGGCGGTATAGGCTTCGGAGAATTTCTTCACCGCAGCCGACTCGCCGCCCGAGGTCCACCAGTGAATCACTTCCGCTTTGGGGCCGGCAGCCATGGCTGCAACCGAGCCTGTCAGGAGGCCTGTCGCCAGAACCAGTGCCTTGAAATTGAACATCACAGTTGTCCTTTCAGGAACGCGCCATACCACTTGCCGCTGGACTTGAGCCGGCGCTGCTGCGTCTCGAAGTCAACGTGTGTCAGGCCAAAACGCCGGATATAGCCTTCGGCCCACTCGAAATTGTCCAGCAGACTCCAGGCAAAGTAACCCTTGACAGGAACCCCCATGGCCAGCGCCTCGCGCAGTGCCAGCAGATGCTGCTGCAGATAGCGCTGGCGCTGCGGGTCGTCAATGCTACCGTCGGCTGCCACCACGTCCTCGTAGGTGGAACCATTTTCGGTCAGGAAAATGCGGGCGGGCTGGTAATCGTGGTTGACACGGTCCAGCAGGCTGACCAGACCTTCGGGTGAAACTTCCCAGCCAAAAGCCGTGCGTTCAACGTTCTGCGGTTCCATTACGCGCGTCGAGAGCACCCCCTGACCCGGTGCGTCGGCCACAATTTCGGGAAAGTAGTAATTGACGCCCAGGAAGTCGGTCGGCGTGGCCATCGCCGCCAGGTCGCCGTCCTGTACTTCTGGCACCTTGTCGCCCAGCAACTGCCAGGTATCCACCGGGTAGCCGCGCCCATGCAGGGGGTCGAGAAACCAGCGGTTGCGCAAACCATCATGGCGCCGTGTCGCTGCCACATCCTGCGCACTGTCCGACGCCGCTTTGAGCGGGTGCAGACTCAGAGCAGCGCCAATCTGTGCACCTGCTGAATTGCGGCGGATCACCGGGATCGCCAGTCCGTGCGACAACAATACGTTGTGGCAAACCTGCAATGCCGTCTTCAGATCCCTGATGCCCGGCGCATGAACCCCCTCAAGATTGCCATGAAAAGCCGTGCACCAGGGCTCGTTGTGGGTGATCCAGTGCTTGACGCGATCCCCCAGATGACGCGTTACGGCATCGGTGTAGTCCAGAAAGGCATCGACCGTGGCGCGCTGCGCCCAGCCTCCCTCATCCTGCAAAGCCTGCGGCAAGTCCCAGTGGTAGAGCGTGGGCCAGGGCTCCAGACCGCGCTCCAGCAGACCATCGACCAGACGTGAATAGAAGTCGAGCCCCTTCGGATTGGCAATGCGACCCCGGCCGTTGGCAAAAACTCGGGGCCAGGCGATGGAAAAACGGTAGGCGTTGGTGCCCAGACTGCGTGCCAGGTCCAGATCCTGTGGCCAGCGGTGGTAATGGTCACAGGCCACCGCACCGCTGGAGCCGTCCCTGATCCGGCCAGGCGTCGCACAAAAGCGGTCCCAGATGGACTCACCGCGACCATCCTCCTGAACCCCTCCCTCGATCTGGTACGAGGAGGTGGAGCACCCCCACCGAAAATCAGCAGGAAAGTCACTCCGACTCAACAGCGCCAGCTCGTCAGTTCGCGGGATTTTCATGTCTTTGGCAATTCGCAGGGCATTGTTTTGGAAAGGATTCCAATTTTAGTCGGCAGACCCGTCCCGTGGCATCGGTGTGTACCCTTAGTTGTGCGCTTTGATCGCCTGGGCGCCCGCTTCCCTCACGACCGAGGCACGCCAGGTGACGCTGACCGGGAACTTCCGTTGCACCGGTTGATGTTCGCCGTAACACTGGTTCAGAAGCCAGCGCAAGCCGTTCAGGGTGATCTGGCGCCACGGAATGTGAACCGATGTCAGTTGCGGTGCCGAGTACTCGGCGCTGTGGGTGTCGTCGTATCCGATCACCGAAATCGTTCCCGGAACCGGGATGCCCGCCTGCTGGAAACAGGCCAGCGCGCCCACCGCCATTTCGTCATTGGCGCAAAACAGGGCTGTGAATTCATGGCCCGAGGATGCCAGCGAACGTGCACAGGCCCAGCCCCCCTCGGGCGAAAAGTCGCTCTGCAAGGTCACCACCTGCGCCAGGTCGATGCCGGCGCGACCCAGTTCCGACATAAAGCCTTCAATCCGTGCCACGTTGTCGGGTGAGGTGGCCGGACCCGAGATGACGGAGAACTTCCGGTGTCCCATCTCCAGCAAAGCCTGCGCCGCCAGCACCCCGCCACGCTCATGGTCGGCGGTGAAGCACTGATCGGCAATGCTGTCAAAAAAGTGATTCAGCATCATCACCCGGTTCTGTTTCGGACCGAGCGAGCGTATGTCTTCTTCCAGCAGCGCATTGCTCATGATGACGAGCCCGTCGCATCCGCGCTCCAGCAGAAAATCGATGCCCTCCATCGCCTGCTGGCGGGCGTCACCGTCGCCGCAGCCGAAGGCAACCACCATGTGGCGCCCGGTCTCTCGCAGTTCGGTGTCGATGGCCCCCAGGATCGGCGTGTAAAAGGTTCCCTTCAGCATCGGGATATAGACACCAATCATCTGCGAAGAACCCGACAACAAGGAACGCGCAGCGTGGGACGGGCGGAATTCAAGCTCTGCAATGGCCTTGCGAACCCGCTCGGCGGTGGCTGCGGCCACCGAGCCATGGCCGCTGACCACGCGCGACGCCGTTCCGACACCGACACCTGCCAGACGTGCAACATCCTTGATCGTGGCCATGTCTAGCTCAGCCTTGTCATTTGCCAGGGACACCAACGTCGGTGCAACTCAGGGCATCGGCATCTGCGGCCGCGCCGGAAACAATCTGGATCCGTGTGAAGGCGGCAGAAAACGGCTTCGAGGTTTCCACGCTGAAGGGCACATCCACGTTGAGGAAGTCGGCCCCGGTTTCGTCGAAACACATCAGTGGAATCTTGAGCGTCTTTTTGCGCTCCAAAGGCATTCTGCCCAGCACCTGACTGAGGTCGACCTCGCCGCGGCAGGGCGCCTCGCACTCCACCGCCAGCGAGACCTTGGCCTGCGCCGCCTGTTTCAGCAGAATGTCGAACTGAAGCACGCCCTGGTCGATGGCGTAGGAGCGCAGGCCCTGCTTTTGCTCGGCGCTGGCAAAGAAGCGGGCAGGCCCATACCAGGTGACAAGTTTGGCGTCGTGCTGCGTATTGACCTGGGTGGTTTGCACACGAATGGCAGGGGCGTGAGCCGGCAGATCAAGCGTGCTGTTCAAGTCCGTACCCACCCTCACTTTGAGCCACTGGTTGGCTGCACTGGAGACATGCAATACATAGGGTTTACGGTCCACCAGGTTGAAAATAGACACCGCCTCCTGCTTGCCGCATCCAGCGCGCGCTTCGTGCAGGTCCAGCCAGCCCAAGGTTGTTGTGCTGCGGTAGTTTAAGCCATAGCCCATGCGAAACAGGGGCGCGGGCCACGGCTCCGGCAAGCCGGGCCCGGACTGGCAGGGTGAGCCGGGCCAGTCGAAGGACAACCGGCCGCTGAAGTCGTGCGCCACCTTCCCTGCGCCGTCACGGAACAGCAGATCGGCCACACCCCGGCCCTCGGTGCCTGGCAACCAGGCTGCCACAAATGCATCCGACAGGTTCAGCAGGTCGTTCACGTAGGCAGGCCGGCCCGACAGGAACACGGTGACAAGCGGGCGACCCTTGCCGAAAACATCCTGCAAGAGCGACAGATCTTCCGGATAGCGTCCGCTGTGACGCAAGGTGTCGGACAGGGCGATGTCGCCGCTGAATTCCGCATAGGGCGTCTCGCCGATGACGGCGATCACCGCGTCATACCGGCTCAGATCGACGCCCTGGGCGGTCTCGTGAAAATCGACCCGGGATTGTCCCACCAGTTCCTGAATACCGGCGAGAACCGTGTCTGCCGCGGGAAAGTCGCTGTTGAAATTTTCTGTGCCCTGCCATCCCATGCTCCAGCCGCCGGTCTGGTTCTGAACGCTGTCTGCACTCTTTCCCAGCACCAGGATCCTGCCGGCACGCACCAGTGGCAATACCTGTCGATCATTCTTCAGCAGGACCTGGGAGCTGCGCACGGCCCGGCGCGCCAGTGCCCGCGCCTGCAGCGCCTCGGCGCTGCCCGCATGGAGCCCTGCCGATGGCTTTTTACCAAAGAGTCCCGCCCTGAGCTTGACACGAAGAATGCGTGAAACTGCGTCATCGATGCGCGCCATCGGAATCTGCCCGCGTTCGACCTGCGCTATCGTGTTGGCGATGAAAGCGCGCCAGTTCTCGGGCACCATCACCATGTCAACTCCAGCGTTGATGGCCTGCGCGCAACTGCTCTGACTGCAGCCCGGGACTTGCGAGATGCCATTCCAGTCGGTCACGACCAGACCGTCAAAACCCATCCTGCCCTTGAGCACATCGGTCAGCAGCGTCTTGCTGCCATGCATCTTGCCGTGATTGACGCCCGCGCTGACATCGTCCCAACTGCTGAGCGAAACCATCACCGCCTGCACACCAGCTTCCAGTGCGCCAGCGTAGCCCTGGGCATGGATACCGGTCATGTCGGCCAAGGCGACTTTGGCGACCCCCTGATCAATACCCCATTCGGTGGCACCATCGCCCAGGAAATGCTTGGCGGTCGCAACGACGTTGGCCTCGCTGCTGAACTGACCCTGCAGGCCCTCGACATAGGCTTTGGCGTAGGCGCGCACGATTGAAGGGTCCTGTGAAAAGCTCTCATAGGTGCGACCCCAGCGTACATCCCGTGCCACAGCCAGTGTCGGACCAAAGACCCAGTTGATGCCGGTGGCGCGCACCTGTCGGCCAGCGGCCTGAGCGATCTGGCGCACCAGATCCAAGTCCCGCGTCGCGCCCAGTCCTATGTTGTGCGGAAAAATCGTTGCGCCAAAGGCATTGCCATGTCCATGAATGGCATCGGTGCCCCAGATCACGGGCACCTTGACCGGCAGGTCGGTGGCCATGGAAGCGTCGTAGAAACGGTCTGCCAGATTGACCCAGTCCGCAAGCGGCGCGCGCTTGTTCCCCTGCGGCCAGGAACTTCCGCCATTGAGTACCGAGCCGATATGGAACTCGCGCACCTGCTCGGGTGTCACAAAGTTGATCTCCGGCTGCGTCATCTGGCCGATCTTCTGCGGCAGACTCATCAGAGCCAGTATGCGACCCACCTCGGCCTCGATGCGAGGGTCTGAGGCGATGGCACTGCGAACCTGTGGCCATGGCGCCAGAAAGGGCGCATCGCCGGTGGGCAGCGACTGCGCCGCAAGACCGCAGCCGAAACCCGACATCAGGCAAGCGGCGAGCAGGTATTGTTTGACTGGCACGTGGTTCAACTCCCGTGGAACGCCATAAAAAAAACCCTGTCGACGAATCGCCGACAGGGTAATGTTTACCTTGGAGAAACGCTTACATCTTGTAAGTCAGACCGATAAGCACCTGGCGACCGTATTTTTCGTAGATGGCCGGGTACATCAGCTTGGGTACCGTGCCGCTGTTCGAATCGACCGTCATCATGGTGCGGTAGGGTTCGTTGGTCAGGTTGTTGATCTGGAACAGGAACGACAAGCCCTTGTAGGTGCCGGTTTCAAAGCCGTACCCAATCTGGAAATCCAGCACGCGTTCCGGCTCGATCGTGGTGTACGAGGTATCACCCCAGGCGTTTCGTACCGCAGCCATGTAGGTCGAGCGATAGCGCTGCGCAATACGGGTCTGGAAACCGCCCTTTTCGTAATAGAGAACAAGGCTGTTGACGTTGCCCGACAGGCCTTCCAGCGGATTGTCCAGGTTGTTGCCCTGATGGATGTTGCTGTTGGTGTGCGACGCCGAGGCGACCAAACCAAAACCGCTGAGCGCGGAGCTCAGCATGCCGGCATCCCAGGCCACACTGAGTTCGGTGCCGCTGACGTAACCGCCATCGCCATTGGCCATGGTGCTCATGGTTCCAGCGTAAGTGATGATCGGTGGAACGCCGTTCAACGGATCGGGGTAACCAGTGAAGTTGTACGGTACGGTCTGGTTATAGACGGTTGACTTCAGGTTCTTGCGGAATGCTGCGGCCGAAACGTAGCTGCGTTTGCCATAGTATTTTTCGAGCGACACGTCAAACGCATCAGCGCGCCACGGTTCGAGCGTGGGGTTGCCACCGGTAGCCGACCACAGACCGGGCGCGGTAATGGCACGGGAGATGTTGTTGACGCCGGCGCGCATGTCTTCCATGTTCGGGCGCGCCAGGACTTTCGCCGCGCCAAAGCGCAACAGGGTGTTGGAGCCCAGATCGCCGACCAGATTCAGACTTGGCAACACATCGGTGTAGCTGGTGCCGCCGCTGACAGGAACCGTGCCTGTTCCGTCCCAGTAGAGGCCGGTTCCGGTCTGGTCCGCATGCACCACCTGCACGCCAAAGTTGCCATGGACCGGGATGCCGGCCTGGAAGTCAAGACCGAGCTTGCTGTAGGCGGTCAGCACTTTTTCGCGCACACCCCAGATGCGGTTCGGCGCGCTGCTCAGGTCATCCGGACGTGAGGAGAAGAGCCCGGTCGCCAGCAGCGTGGCCACATCGAAATTGGCCACTGACGGAATGCTGCCAAAACCCAGCGTGGCAGGCGACTGCAGAATGCCGGCCGGGAATGCCAGTGAGGTTGCACCCGTCTTCAGGTCATAGGCTTCCTTGACGGCCTTGTAGTCCTTGCTGCGGCTGGAGTAGTTCACGCCCCCTTCGAAGTGGTTCACCGGCCCCCAGTCGAGTTCGCGCTTGGCTGCGAGACGGATGCCCTTCATTTCGTCGTCAACATTGAAGATCCGCGCAGCGCCCATCTGGCCCCAGAACTGCTGCAGTTGCATGACCGCCGGGTTGGCCCAGTTGATGGTCGGAACAAACTGGGAGAAGCCCGACATCGAAATGGCGGTGCTGCTGAAGCCCGATGCGGTGGTCGGTCCCGCGTACATTTCGGCGGTCTTCTCGTCACGATTGGCTTTGGAGTAGCTAAGGTCGGCAATGGTGGTCCATTTACCGAACTTCAGTTCGTTGTTCAGACCGATCGCAGAAATGGTGTCATCGCGCTGGTTACCGCGGGAAAGCAGCTTGCCCGAGATGTTGTCGATGGCACCGCCGACGACAACCTTCTCGCCGCCGAAGTTGGCGTAGGCCGGGTTGGTGTAGGTGACACCGTTCCAGGTGTTCATTTCGCCCTGGAACTCACGACCAACAAATTTCTTGCTGAATTTGGAGTAGTACAGGTCAAGAACTGTGTGCACGTCCTTGTTCGGCTTGTACTCCAGAACACCCATCAGGCCATCGCGAACCTGGCTGCTGGAGAAAGCAGTCGCTTCAAAACCCTGCAGTGCAACTGCATCGCGAGCCACACCCTTGATGCCGCAGTCGCCACCGCACCAGTCGGGCGGATAGGAGGCCGGGTTGGCCGTATTGGCCCACCACCAGTTGGCATAGTGCTGCTGCTGCTCGGGGCTGTCCAGGTGGGCAAAGCCCAGCGCAATACCGAGCGTGCGGTCGGCCGACTGATCCACGTAGGACGCGCTGATGCGGTTGCCCTTGCTGCTGACGCCAGGAATCTGGTCGCCGTTCGAATTGGATTCAACCCGGGCGTTGAAGTTGGCCTGGCGCCCCTTGAAATCCAGCGGGCGAATGGACTGCATGTTGACCGTACCGGACAGTCCCTGCGCACCCAGTGCGGCATCGGGCGTCTTGTACACGGTGGCTCCACCCATCAGTTCCGAGGGGAACTGGTCGTACTCAACGGAGCGATCCGAACCGCTGCTCACCATTTCGCGGCCGTTGAGCAAGGTCACGCCGTACTTGGGTGCCAAACCACGGATCGACAGCACCTGCGCGTTGCCGTTGACACGCTGGGCGGCGATGCCAGGCAGGCGCGCCAGAGATTCGGCAATGCTCAGATCGGGCAGCTTGCCCAGGTCCTCGGCCGTCACCGCTTCCACGATCGAGTCGGAGTTGCGCTTCACCGCGATCGAGCTCTCGATACTGCCACGGATGCCGGTAATTACCACGGAGTCCAGGTTGGCCTGTTGCGCGTAGGCTGTACCCATCGCAAAGATGAGGGTTGAGCAAGCCGCCGCGATGGGACTCACCCGCAGTGCAGCACGGTGCCGGAAGGTGCTCTGGCCGCGCTGGTTGGCAGTGGTTTTCATTCAGGTACTCCTGGTTTTTGTTAAAAATGCATCGTCAACGAACAACGATGCAGGAATTCATGGACCGCAAAATCATTCTGGAAACGTTTCCATTGCGGTTGAATTTATCACCGGGAGATTTCGTTAAACATCGGTGAATTCCCTAAGCCAGGCATGTATTTGACCGGTATATGGTCGAAACCGTTGCTAGGTAACAACGGTTTCGCCCCAAATCAGGGCGCTTTGAACGGATCTGGTGCCCTGGAAGCACTCATCCACCGCATCAACTCCTGGTGTGGTGCGTAGGAAACGGTTCCAAAACGTTTGAAGAGGTCCTCAATCTCGCCCAGGGAGGCTGTTGCAAAGTCCAGCGCGGGCACTCGCTCCCCCGCAGTGTTGGCGACCATGCCCCAGTTTCCACTCACCTGGCCACCCGCGTTGCTGACCATCTTGAGAGACCAGATGGCCGCCGCCCAGCCGTGGCTGGCGTAGGCGTCAAAACTGGCGCGGCCGATTTGGCCTCCCAGTTCGTTCTCCATGTCAGCCCAGGGCTGGAATTCACCCACAAAAAAGGCCGCGTCGAGTCGGGTCAATCGGCTCACCCAGTCGCACACACCCCCGGTGCCGGATGGACACACAAGCCAATCCCGATGCACCTGGACCCCGGGCTTGCCCCAGCCAAAGTGGCCGGGATAAAAATGCATCTCAAAAGCGACGTTGTGCATGCCCGCATCCGCCGGCTTGCCGTAGGCGTCGATACCCTGATGGTGCCCGGGCAGAATGATGACGTGGCGGGGGTCGACGGCGCGCACCGTGGTGTAAAGCTTTTTCATCAGCGCTGCCATCTGCTCCTGCGTACTGCCCCAGGGCTCATTGAGCAGGCTGTAGCCAGCGACGGCAGCGCGGTCCCTGTAGCGCTTGGCGACCTGCTCCCACAACCAGGCCGTGCGGTCCTGGTAGTCGGGCCTGCTCCACAGCAGGTTGCGGTTGGCACAGCCGCTGTGATGCTCCGTCCCCTGACTGCCCACAGCGCCATGCAGGTCCAGAATCACGTACAGTCCGCGCGCCTCGGCCTGGTCGATCGCCAGATCAAGGTAATGCCAGGCATCCGGGCGCAGATGACGCGGATTTTTTTCATCCTCAAGCAGATTCCAGATGAAAGGCAGGCGCACCATGTTCAGCCCGAATCGTGGCAACAGATCCCAGTCGCGCTGGGTCATCCAGTTGTCGCGAAAGAGCTTCATCAAACGCTCGCGTTCGGCGAATCCAAAGCGCTTGTCCAGCGTCGCCTCCAGCGTGCACTGGTCATCGATGGCTTCTGATCGTTGTCCCATCATCCAGAATTCGAGCATCAGCCAGTTGCCAAGATTGGCTCCTTTGAGATCGACCCGACGGCCGTCGGCCTGGACCCAGTATTTGCCCTGCGTTGCGAGCATGGGCAGTTCCGCTGCAACCTTGCCGCTAAGGGCGAAAAGCGCCAGCATCTGGATCAGTGCAAACACAGTGCGAAACATGGTTCCCCCCAAAAATGAGAATTTCAGATGGCTTGGTCGTTACCGACTACAGAGTGTGGGTGCGGTCACCCTGGGTAAAGCCAAGAGCTTCCCACGGCTCACCCCGGTACAGGCCGATGACCTTGAACAGTTCGCCCATTTCATGTTCCATGATCAATCTCTGCGCATGCACACGCGCGCTCAGGGCGGCGCTTTCGAGCAGGTCCACCAGCCCACAATTGATCAGGAAGCGTGCCTGTGTGCAGTAGCCCAGCACACCCAGACCGGCCTCATTGGCGGCCAGCGCAATGCCGGTGAAATTGACATGGGCCGTAATGTCCTTGAGCCCGACGTCGGACAGTGGATCCGGGTCGGACTGATGGCTGCGATGGCACATCACCGTACCCATGTGGCGCTGCGGATGATAGTACTCCTGCTCCGGAAATCCGTAATCAATGAGAAAAATCGCGCCGCGTGCAAGCCGGTCGGCGAGGGTACGAATGAAGGAATGGGCCTGCTCGTGGATCTCGGTCAGAAAATCGTGGTCGCCTTCGATCTCGCAGGGTGGCCGCAGTTCTGTGAGCCGCTCACTCCAGGCCAGGGTCAAGGGTTCCTGCGCCACTGCGGAGGCTGTAGGCTCCACAACAACGCCGCGTTCGTACCAGACACCGCCGACACGACTCAGCAATTTGACGGGCATCGCGTCCAGCACCTCATTGCCGAGGACCAGCCCCTGCAGTGCGGCAGGGAGTTCGCTGACCCAGTTGACGGTACCGGCGTACTTTTCCAGCGTCTGTTGCTGACGCTGACGCAAAGTGCCCGACAGATCGACGATGTTGTAGCGCGGCAAAGGCAGGCCCATGGCGTCCAGCCGATCGAGCAGTTGCAGCGCAAGAGCACCCGAGCCAGCGCCAAACTCCCAGATTTCCTGGGTCTGCGTCACCTGCAACGCCTGCGCCACCTGCGCCGCGAGCGCCTGACCAA
>CAIQVX010000192.1 GCA_903875275.1 uncultured beta proteobacterium
CCGACGGGCAAGTGCAGGGCAAACACCGCAAGCTCATGCCAACGGCGCTGGAGCGCCTGATCTGGGGTTTTGGCGATGGATCGACGCTCAAGGCGGTGGACACGCCCTACGGAAAAATGGGCGCCGTGATCTGTTGGGAGAACTACATGCCGGCCCTGCGCATGGCGATGTACCAGCAGCGCGTGGCCCTGTACTGCGCGCCCACTGCCGATGATCGCGACACCTGGATTGGCACCATGCAGCACATCGCGATGGAAGGGCGCTGCTTTGTGCTTTCGGCCTGCCAGCATTTGCGCCGGTCTGACTTTCCGTCGGAGCGCATGAGCAACCGCCTGCCGCAGGCCAGTGACACGGTGCTGATGCGCGGCGGCAGCGTCATCATTGACCCGCTGGGAAAGATCCTGGCTGGACCGCTGCGCGATCAGGATGCCCTGCTCACCGCTGAGCTCGATCTCGACATGATTCCGATGGCGCAGCTCGATTTTGATGTGGTTGGGCACTATGCACGCCCTGACGTGTTCTCGCTGCAAGTCAACACGGCCGCGCAGTCGGCAGTTTCTTTTGTTGGCGGGCCGGTTTGAAAACGGGTGCTGGCCTTCGTTGGCTCGCGCTGCTCCTCTGTACGCTTTGCTGGCACGCTGGAGCCAGCGAGTTGCCGAGGGTTCGTGCCACCCCGGGCGGTATTGCCCGGGTTGATCTGGGCGCCTCGGCGCAGACACCTCAGGTCAGCTTCAATGGCGTCCCGGTATGGGTGATGCAGGATGGCGGGCGGTGGACGGCGCTGGTCGGTATTGCGCTGTCGTCGGCGCCCGGTACTTTGAGCCTGAAGGTCAAGCGCCAGGGCTCCAGCGAGACCATCGTGAAATTTCAAATCAAGCCGTTTCGCTACGCCGAGCAGCGTTTGAAGGTGGCGCCGGGTCATGTCGATCTGTCGGCCGACGACACGGCGCGCTACGAGCGCGAGCGCGTGCGCCTGGCTCAGGTGATGGCGACTTTCACCGAGGTCCAGCCCGAGGCCTTGCAACTGATGCAACCAAGCAGCGGCCGGCGCTCAAGTTCCTTCGGTTTGCGGCGCGTTTTTAACGGGCAGCCACGTAATCCGCACAGCGGTATGGATATTGCGGCAGCGCAGGGTGCGCCCGTGCTGGCCGCTGCGTCTGGTGTGGTGATCGACACGGGCGACTACTTCTTCAACGGCAACACGGTCTGGCTCGATCACGGCTCCGGTCTGCTCACCATGTACTGCCATCTGTCAGAGATCGATGTCAAGGCCGGCGACAGGGTCAGCTCCGGCGATTTGATCGGCAAGGTCGGTTCCACTGGCCGCGCAACCGGGCCGCATCTGCACTGGTCGGTCAGCCTGAATCGGGCCATGGTCGATCCGGCCCTGTTTCTGGGGGCGGCTGGCGCGGCAAACAGCCCATAGGCGGCAGCTTTCCTCAGCGCCAGGCCGAGCGCGCGCGCTCGCGCACCTGGATGCTGGCGGGCCCGCCGTTCGGTGCGCCAGACAGGGCAGGGGTCGCCGGCGGCCAGACCAGTGTCTCGAATTTCGCCGCCAGTGCGTCGGGGATGAATCGACTGCGACTTGCGTAAAGATGACGGTCACCCAGCGCTGCCTGCTGGGTGACGTAAAAGCGATGCGGAACCAGCAGATGCAGATGCTCTTTGGCGCGGGTCATGGCCACGTAGAGCAGTCGGCGTTCCTCCTCGATCTCGTCCTGTGTTCCGGTGCCAAGGTCAGATGGAATGCAGCCATCCACGACATTGAGCACATGAACCGAGGTCCACTCCTGGCCCTTGGCCGAGTGAATGGTCGAGAGGATCACATAGTCTTCATCGCGGTGCGCGGGGCCGGACAGGTCACTGGTCGCCTGCGGCGGATCGAGTGTGAGTTCACTCAGAAAGCGCTCACGGCTCTGGTAGGTAGACGCCATGTGTTCGAGATTGTCGATGTCGGCACGCCGCTGCAGGTGGTCATCGTGCAGGCGCTCGAGCTGGGGCAGGTACCAGCGCTTGGCCAGATCCAGGTCCGCCGGCCAGGGCAACTGGCCCTGCCTGAGCGCCTGGTACATCTGCACAAAAGCCTGCCACTCCTTGGCCAGGTTGGCGGGCATCTGGAAGCGCTCCAACGTCGTACCGGGGTCGGACGCACCCTCCATGGCATCAAGCAGTCGGGTCGCGTGCGCAGGACCGACCCCGGCCATCAACTGCAGGACGCGAAAGCCGGCCAAGCGTCCGCGCGGATTCTGTGCAAAGCGAAGGATGGACAGCATGTCCTTCACGTGCGCCGCCTCCAGGAACTTCAGACCGCCAAACTTGACGAAGGGGATCTGTCGCCGCGTCAACTCCAGCTCCAGCGCCGTGCTGTGCGAAGACGTTCTGAAAAGCACCGCCTGCGACTTCAGAAGCAGCCCGGATTCACGCTGCTCCAGAATCCGGTTGGCCACCCAGCGCGCCTGCTCGGCCTCGTCGCTCACCACGATCAGCTGGGGTCGGGTGCTGCCCGGCTTGTCGGTCCAGAGCCTCTTGGCATGGCGCTCGGCAGCGAGTTCGATGACCGCGTTGGAGACGTCCAGAATGGCCTGCGTCGAGCGGTAGTTGCGCTCCAGAGTCACCAGGCGCGCGCTCGGACTGAAATGCTGTGGAAAATCCAGAATGTTGCGGACCGTGGCGCCGCGAAAACTGTAGATGCTCTGGGCATCGTCGCCGACCACGGTGACGCCTCTGCCGCCGGGCTTGAGTCCGCTGACAATGGCGGCCTGCAAGCGGTTCGTGTCCTGGTATTCGTCCACCAGCACATGGTCAAAACGCGCACCCACTTCGGCACCCAGCACCGGGTCGGCCATCATCTCGGACCAGAACAGCAGCAGGTCGTCGTAGTCGAGAACGTTCTGCGCCTGCTTGACGTCGACGTAGGCGCCAAACAGTTGCCTGAGTTCGCTCTCCCACTGGGCGCACCAGGGAAAGGCATGCTGCAGCACCTCGGGCAGCGCCTGCTGGCTGTTGACAACGCGCGAGTAGATCGACAGACAGGTACCTTTTTGCGGGAAACGCTTCCCTGTCGACGAGAGATCGAGTCCATGACGCACCAGATTGAGCATGTCTTCCGAATCGCTGCGGTCATGGATGGTGAAGGAATCGTCCAGACCAAGGCGCGGCGCGTACTCGCGCAGCAACCGCGCACCAACGCTGTGGAAGGTACCGGACCAGGGGAGTGCAGTCAGGCCTGGACCCGTGTTCAGGTCAAGCACGCGGCCCAGGACACTGCCGACACGGCGCTCCATCTCGAATGCAGCGCGGCGCGAAAAGGTCAGCAGCAGGATGCGATGTGGGTCGCCCCCCTGCGCGATGAGCCTGGCCACTCGAAAGGCCAGGGTGTTGGTCTTGCCGGTGCCGGCGCCCGCAATGATGAGCAGCGCACGCTCGTCCCCACGCTGCGATCCGACACCGTGTTCTACTGCCTGACGCTGCTCGATATTGAGCGTTTCGAACGGATCCGTGCGGACCTGCGCTTCGGCTGGCATGGGTTTTTTCTGAGGCGCTTGCCTAAAGCCAGACACCGTTGTGTGGCATCTGGATCGTCTCCGACGGGCTGCTGCTGACGAGAAAGGCGTCGATCAGGAAACTCA
>CAIQVX010000193.1 GCA_903875275.1 uncultured beta proteobacterium
CAACCATCACCACCGGCATGATGGCCAGGCCATCCAGCCCATCAGTCAGGTTCACTGCATTGCTGGACCCCACAATCACCAGGTACGTCAGAATGACAAAGCCGAGCACGCCCAGCGGGTAGCTGATCTCCTTGAAGAAGGGCAGCAGCAGACCGGCCTTGGGCGGCAGGTTCAGGTCAAAGCCTGATTGCACCCATTTGAAGAACAGCTCCAGCACGCGCCAGTTTGAGTTCTCCGAGATGCTGAACACCAGGTACAGCGCCGCCAGCAATCCGATCACCGATTGCCAGAAGTACTTTTCCCTTGAACTCATGCCCTCGGGGTTCCTGTCCACCACCTTGCGCCAGTCGTCGGTCCAGCCGATGCCACCAAACCCCAGCGTGACCAGCAGAACGATCCAGACGAAACGGTTGCTCAGGTCCGCCCACAGCAGTGTCGATACCGCGATGCACAGCAGGATCAAGGCACCGCCCATGGTTGGCGTGCCGCTCTTGACCAGGTGCGATGCCATGCCATAGCCACGAATCGGCTGCCCGATCTTGAGTTCTGTCAGACGGCGAATGACAAAAGGACCGGCGACCAGCCCGATCAGCAGCGCCGTCAATGCCGCCATGACCGCGCGAAACGTCAGGTACTGAAAGACCCGAAAGTGCCCGAACTCGGGCGACAGCGACTGCAGCCATTGAGCCAGATTCAGGAGCATCGCGTCATCCCGCACGTAGAACTAAGCCGCATGGTTTTTTTCCTTGTTGTCCTTTGCACAGTCCTGAATGACTGCCACCACACGCTCCATCTTCATGAAGCGTGAACCCTTGACCAGCACGCTGCCGACCTGCCCGAGCTGCGCCAGCACGGCCTGCTGCAACAAAGCCATGTCACCGAAGTGGCGGCCCGCGCCAAAACGGCTGGCGGCGGCCTGCGAAAGCTCGCCCAGCGTAAACAGCGCATCCACACCCAGGCTGCGTGCCAGCGCGCCGGCTTCAGCATGAAACGCCGGTCCCTGGTCACCCACCTCGCCCATATCCCCTAGCACCAGCAAGCGCGGCCCCGGCAGTGTTGCCAGAACCTCGATGGCGGCGCGGACCGAATCCGGATTCGCGTTGTAGCTGTCATCCACCAGCGTGAACGCCTGACCGGCGAACCTGAGCAGTTGCGCGCGCGAGCGCCCCTTCACCGGCTCGAACACCTGCAGACCCTTGGCGATGGCTGACAAGCTGACGCCAGCGGCCAGCGTGCAAGCCACTGCTGCCAGGGAGTTCTTCACATTGTGCAAACCGGCAATGTGCAGCGCGTACTGCAGGGGGCCTGCGGGTGTTGCCAGCGTCACCTGCCAGGCATCGCCCGACCACGCCGCCGCAGCGCAGCGAACCTCTGCGAGCGCCCCGGCGGCGGCGCTGAATTGCGACACGCAGCGTGAGCCGGCCCTGGCCCGCCAGAGGGCGCTGTAGGTGTCGTCTGACGGAAACACGGCCGTGCCGCTGTCCGGCAAGGCGTCGATGACCGCACCGTTCTCCTGCGCGACCGCTGCCACCGTGGCCATGAATTCCAGATGCTCGCGCTGGGCGTTGTTGACCAGGGCCACCGTCGGCTGCACGATCGCCGCCAGTTGCGCAATCTCTCCGGGGTGATTCATGCCCAGTTCAAACACAGCCAACGCATGCTGCGAGCGCAGACGAAGCACGCTCAGGGGTACGCCAATGGCGTTGTTCAGATTGCCCTGGGTTGCCAGGCAGGCCTCGGGCCTGAAAGCACGCAAAATCGATGCAATCATCTGCGTCACCGTCGTCTTGCCGTTGCTTCCCGTGACCGCGATCACCGGCAATGTGAACTGCGAGCGCCACCGTGTCGCCAGTTCGATCAGGGCCTTGTGCGCATCGGCCACCACCAATCCCGGCAGGCCCGCCGCGCGCAGTCGGCCATCGGCATCGCCCTGGCACAACGCCGCCACGGCCCCCCTGGCCCGGGCCTCTGACAGGAAGTCATTGGCGTCATAGCGTTCACCACGCAGGGCCACAAACAGGTCACCCGGCTCCAGGGTGCGGGTGTCACTGTGGACGCGCAGGAACTGCCTGGAGCCAGCGCTGGCGTCCACACCGACCAGGCGCGCACCGTCAAGCCAGTCACAGGTCTGTTGCAGGCTCAGCATCTCAGCCATGAAGCTCCTCCTCTGTCACACGCTGCGCCAGCGGCAGGCTCTGCAGCCGGCGCACATGATCGAGGTCGGAAAACGCCAGACGCTGCCCCGCCACCTCCTGATAGTCCTCATGCCCTTTGCCCGCCAGCAGCACCACATCGGCGGGCGCAGCCTGGGCCAGTACCAACGCAATGGCACGCGCCCGGTCGGGTTCAACGGCAACGTGCCTGTGCCCGCTCAGGCCCAGCAGAATCTGGCTGATGATGGTCTCCGGCTTTTCGCCACGGGGGTTGTCGCTGGTCACAAGCACCTGGTCCGCGTGACTGGCGGCAACGGCCCCCATCAGCGGCCGCTTGCCGGCATCTCGATCACCGCCGCAACCGAAGACGCACCAGAGCTTTCCACCACGCTGGGCGCTGACCGGACGCAAGGCCCGCAGGGCCTGGCCCAGGGCGTCAGGCGTGTGCGCGTAATCGACCGCCACCAGCGTCTGGCCCTGCGCACCGGCAAACTCCATTCGCCCCGGCACCGGTGCCAGATCAGCACAGGCCTCCACGGCCGCCGCCAGTGGCACGCCAATGGAGCGCATGGCCGCCAGCACACCCAGCAGATTGGAGACGTTGTAGAGGCCGATCAGACCGGTCTGCAGCACCTGGCTTTCGGCCTTGCTTACAACACCTTCGCCGCCGCGTTCACACACTGTGAAACGCAGACCGCGGGTCTCGCAACTGATGTCACAGGCCTGCAATCTTGCCGGGCTGCTGCAGGAGACGGTCCAGATGTCGAGCGCAGTGCGGCCGAGCACATCCAGCAGCTCAAGCCCCTTGGGATCGTCGACATTGACAATTGCCGAGCGCAATCCGGGCCACGAAAATAGCTGCATTTTTGCTTGCCAGTAGGCCCGCATGCTGCCGTGGTAATCAAGATGGTCCTGCGTGAAGTTGGTGAACACGGCGCTATGAACCCGGCAGCCCTGCAGACGCTGCTCGACCAGACCGATGGAGGATGCTTCGATGGCGCAGGCCTGGACGCCGGTGTCGACAAACTCGCGCAGCGCCTTTTGCAGCAGCACCGGATCCGGCGTCGTCAGGCCCGTCGTCTGAACCACCGGCGGGCGCCCGATTCCGAGCGTGCCGACCATCGCGCAGGGCACAGGTGCCACCTGTTTCAGCGTGGAGAGTGCCTGCGCCAGCCACCAAACGGTGGACGTCTTGCCGTTGGTGCCGGTCACGGCCAGCAGTTTGATTTGCTGCGAGGGTTGGTCGAAGTAGGCAGCGGCGATGTCTCCGCTGGCACCCTTGAGTTGCTCGTAGGCCGCCACGCGCGGATCGCCGAAGCCATAGGCTGCAACGCCTGTTTTCTCAACCAGACAGGCGCTCGCACCGCGCACCAGCGCCTGCGCCACGTACTGGCGCGCATCGCTTGCCGCCCCCGGCCAGGCGATGAAGCCGTCACCAGCACGCAGTTCACGGCTGTCGCTGTGCAGCGTGCCGGTGACGCGAGAGCGCAACCAGCTTGCTGCCTGCGATGGTGTGTGCAGTTCAAGCATCAGAAGCTCTCCTCTGGTGCCTGTGCCACGATCTGCGGTTGCACTGCCATATCCGGCGTCACACCCATCATGCGCAGCGTCTGCTGCACCACCTCGCTGAAAACCGGGGCCGCCACAGCGCCACCGTAATACTGCCCGGCACTGGGCTCATCGATCATGACGGCAACAATGACACGCGGTCTCTCGACCGGTGCCAACCCGACAAACCAGCCCCGGTACTTGCGGTTGCCGGCACTGCCGTAGCCCTTGCCAATCTGCTTGTAGGCAGTGCCTGACTTGCCGCCAACAGAGTAGCCGATGGTCTGCGCCTTCTGTCCCGTGCCGCCGGGACCGGCCGCCATCTGCAGCATCTTGCGAACCTGGCCTGCCGTGCGTGCCGACAGCACTGGAACACCGAGTGCCGGCTCAGCGCTCTTTTGCAGGGTCAGTGGAATGATCCGGCCCTCGTTGCTGAACACGGTGTAGGACCGCGCCATCTGGAACAGTGACGCCGACAGACCATAGCCGTAGGACATGGTGGCCTGCTCGATCGGGCGCCAGGTCTTGTAGGGGCGCAGCTTGCCCGAAACGGCGCCCGGAAAGCCGATCTGGGGCTTCTGACCAAAACCGGCACTCGAGTAGAGGTCCCACATGTCCCGCGCCGGCATCTGCATCGCAATCTTGGCGGTTCCGATATTGCTCGATTTCTGAATCACGCCCTCTACCGTCAGCACACCGTTGGGATGTGAATCGGAGATGGTGGACCCGGTGATGGTCATCTTGCCGGCGCCGGTATCAATCAGGGTCTGCGGCGTGACGCGACCGCTCTCCAGTCCCAGGCCGACCGCGAACGGCTTCATGACGGAGCCGGGCTCGAAGGTGTCTGTCAATGCCCGATTGCGAAGTTGCTCGCCACTCAGGTTCTGCCGCTTGCCCGGCGCATAGCTGGGGTAGTTGGCCAGCGCCAGCACTTCACCCGTAATGACATCAAGGACAACCACGCTGCCGGCTTTGGCCTTGTGCAGCAGCACCGCATCACGCAGCTTCTGGTAGGCAAGAAACTGCACCCGGCTGTCCACACTGAGTTGCAGATCGGGTCCGTCCACCGGTGCGATCTGCTCGCCGACGTCCTCCACCACGCGCCCGAGACGGTCCTTGATGACGCGCCGCGATCCGTTGCGACCGGAAAGTTCCTTGTTGTAGGCCAGTTCAATGCCTTCCTGGCCACTGTCCTCGACATTGGTGAATCCGACCACATGTGCAGCCGCCTCCCCTTCCGGGTACTGGCGCTTGTATTCCTTGCGCTGGTAGACGCCCTTGATCTTGAGGGCCATGATCTCCTGCGCTACCGACTCTTCAACCTGACGCTTCAGCCAGACAAAGGTCTTGTCCTCATTCTCCAGGCGCCTGGCCAGTTCGGCCGGCGCCATCTCCAGCAAGGCGGCGAGCTTGTGCATCTGCGCCGGGTCGCGCTCGATGTCCTCTGGTATCGCCCAGATACTGGGTGCGGGCACGCTTGACGCCAGGATCACTCCGTTGCGGTCGAGGATGCGACCGCGATTGGCGGGCAGTTCCAGCGTGCGTGTAAAGCGGACCTCACCCTGCTTCTGAAAGAAGTCATTGTCAAAGACCTGGATGTAGGCAGCTCGTGCCGCCAGTCCGACGAAGGAAAGTGCGATCGCAGCCACGATGAACTTGCTGCGCCAGACCGGCGTCTTGCTCGCCAACAAGGGGTTCGAGGTGTAGGTGATGCCGCGACTCACTGACTTGGCCCTCCGGCACGGGATGCGCGCTGTGCTGGCGCCGGCGAGGGCGTCAGACTGGCCTGCGCGCCGTAGGTGACGTAGTCCGTGATGGCTGGGGTCACGCTTCGCATGTGCAACTGATTGCGCGCCAGTGTCTCGACCCGAAGCGGCGCCGCCTGCGCACGCTTCTCGACCTGCAGGCGCTCACCCTCGGCTTCCAGGCTGCGCGCCTGGGAGCGAGCGCGGTCGAGTTCGGAATAGAGCTGGCGCGACCGGTATTGCACGTTCACCAGGTACAGGGAACTGGCGAGCACAGCCAGCAACAGGAAGAAGCTCAACCGCGTCATGCCGAACTCCTTTGCGCGACCCGCATGATGGCGCTGCGCGCGCGCGGATTGGCCGCAATCTCGCGCTCTCCCGGTTTGATCCGGTGCAGCGACTTCAGCCGCATTATCTTGGGTGGCGCAAACGGGTTTCGCCGGTCGTAGGCATCGCGCGAATGCCCGGCGATGAACTGCTTGACGATGCGATCTTCGAGCGAGTGGAAGCTGATCACCACCAGCCTGCCCCCGGGCTGCAAAACCTCCAGGCTGGCCACTAGTGCCTGCTGCAACTCTTCAAGTTCGGCGTTGATGAAAATCCGAAAAGCCTGAAATGTGCGCGTTGCAGGGTTCTGACCCGGCTCGCGGGTTTTGACCGCATCAGCCACGAGTTCGGCCAACTCGGTCGTAGTTGAAATTGGGCCCCGTTCCTGTCGGCGAGCAACAATCGCCTTTGCAATCGAGCCAGCAAACCGTTCTTCGCCATAGTCACGTATCACCTCCACAATCTTGTCCACGTCAGCCGTCTGCAACCACTGCGCCACACTCATTCCGCGCGTGCTGTCCATGCGCATGTCGAGCGGACCCTCGAAACGAAAACTGAATCCGCGCGACGGATCGTCAATCTGCGGCGAACTGATGCCCAGATCGAGCAAGACTCCGGCAACACTGGCCGCAGGGAGTTCCGCCAGATGTGCGAAACCCTGATGCCGGATCGAGAACCGGGTGTCTGTGATGCTGGCTGCCTCCCTCACGGCTTGCGGGTCCTTGTCGTACGCGATCAAGCGTCCCTGTGCTGCCAGTCTGGAGAGGATCAGGCGGCTGTGGCCACCACGACCGAAGGTGGCGTCGACATAGGTCTGGGTGCTTGCAAGGGATGGATCGGCCACGTCCGGATCGGTGAACAGAGCGTCAACCGCTTCATTCAACAATACAGTGGTATGTGTCCATCCGGTGTCCACCGCGGGCCTTCAAAAAGAAAACTCTTTAAAGACGTCAGGCATGTCCGCCTGCATCGCCGCCGCTTCCTGCGCGTCATAGCTTGCCTTGTCCCAGAGCTCGAAATGGTTTCCCATGCCAAGCAGGATGGTCTCCCTTTCGATGCCCGCAGCCCGACGCAGTTCAGGTGAGACCAGCACACGACCGGTGGCGTCCATCTCAACGTCCATCGCGTTGCCCAGAAAGATCCGCTTCCACCACTGTGCCGACATCGGCAGTGTCGCAATGCGGTCGCGGAATTTTTCCCACTCAGGACGCGGAAACACCATCAGGCAACCGTGCGGATGTTTGGTGATGGTGAGCTGACACGCAGCGGTAGCGCTCAGAACCTCGCGGTGACGGGTCGGCACCGACAAACGCCCTTTGCCATCCAGACTCAATGAGGAAGCCCCTTGAAACACCGCTGCACACCCTTTCATGACGGAAACGAAGAGAACAGTGGTGTCAACGCACTTTTCACCACTTAATTGCACTTTTTTGCACTGTACCAGCAAATCTGGTTTGTGCAAGCCCGCCTGCAACAAAAGTTTTCAATGAAATCAATGACTTAGATCTGATTTCGAAAACTTTTTCAAGGAGAAAATTCGTTAAAAATTAAGGACTTAGACGACGTAGTGAATGTGACGTCTGAAGGGTTTGCCGATCCCGACACGCGAGGTGCCGCTCAGACGCTTACACATTTGTTCCCGCAAGGTGAACATCCAACATCCCGTTTCGAGTTGGGGACAGAGCTGAAGATCTGTCCCGCAAGGTTACAGGATATACCTCGACAGGTCCTCGTCGCGGCTCAGTTCGCCGAGTCGGGAATCGACGTAGGGCGCATCCACCGAGAGGGTCTGCCCGGTCAGGTTGACCGCGTTGAAGCTGATGTCGTCAAGCAGACGTTCCATCACCGTCGATAGTCTGCGTGCGCCAATGTTCTCGGTTCGCTCGTTGACTTCGTAGGCGATGGTGGCCAGACGCCGGATGCCATCGTCCTGAAATTCGACCTGCACGCCTTCGGTGGCCAGAAGCGCCTGATACTGCTTGACCAGCGAGGCATGCGTCTGCGTCAGTATCGCCACAAAGTCGTCGACCGACAGGGACTGCAACTCGACGCGAATCGGAAACCTTCCCTGCAGTTCCGGAATCAGATCGCTTGGCTTGCTCATGTGAAAGGCGCCGGAGGCAATGAACAGAATGTGATCGGTTTTGACCATGCCGTACTTGGTGGACACGGTGGTTCCTTCCACCAACGGCAGCAAATCGCGCTGCACGCCCTGGCGCGACACGTCGGCGCCACTGCCCTCGGAGCGCGATGTCACCTTGTCGATCTCATCAATGAAAACAATGCCGTTCTGCTCAAGCATGTGCAGAGCCTGGGTCCGGATCTCGTCCTCATTGACGAGCTTGGCCGCCTCTTCATCGGCCAGCAGCTTCAGGGCTTCAGAAATCCGGAGTTTGCGCTTGTGTCGCTTGGCTTGCCCCATCTGACCAAACAGGCCACGCAGTTGTTCGGTCATTTCTTCCATGCCGGCCGGGCCCATGATTTCGAGTTGCGCAGCCGCCTGTGCCACTTCGATTTCAATTTCGCGCTCGGCCAGTTGACCTTCGCGCAACTTCTTGCGAAAGACCTGTCGAGCCGTGCTTTCCGGTTCGTTGCCTGGGAGCACACCCAGTTCGGATCGGGGCGCCGGAATCAGGATGTCGAGCACCCTGTCCTCGGCCGCATCTTCGGCACGCAAGCGCACTTTCTTCATCTCGGTGACACGGGTCTGTTTGACGGCGATGTCGGCGAGGTCGCGGATGATGGCGTCGACATCTTTGCCGACATAACCAACCTCGGTGAATTTTGTTGCTTCCACCTTGATGAAGGGGGCATCCGCGAGCCGCGCCAGCCGACGTGCGATCTCGGTCTTGCCAACACCTGTGGGACCGATCATCAGAATATTCTTCGGTGTGATTTCACCGCGCAAAATCGGCTCCACCTGTTGACGGCGCCATCGATTGCGCAAGGCGATGGCGACGGCGCGCTTGGCCTGTTGCTGGCCCACGATGTGCTTGTCAAGTTCGACAACAATTTCCTGGGGTGTCATGGTTCTGCTCACTTGGGGAGCGGGTCCGTACGGCCGTGGTCGTCGCGCTCAGTCTCCCAGAGTTTCAATGATGTGATTCATGTTGGTGTAGATGCACAGCTCGCCGGCAATTTCCAGTGATCGCTTGACGATATCTGACGCCGACAGCTCAGTGTGGTTGAGCAGTGCCAGCGCGGCCGCCTGCGCATAGGCGCCCCCAGAGCCGATCGTCACAATGCCGTTCTCGGGCTCCAGCACATCACCGTTGCCTGTGATGATCAGGGAGGTTTCGGCGTCTGCCACGGCCAGCATGGCTTCCAGGCGACGCAGAACGCGGTCAGTTCGCCAGTCCCGGGTCAACTCGATGGCGGCCCGTACCAGATGGCCCTGGTGCTTTTCCAATTTGGCTTCGAAGCGCTCGAACAGGGTGAATGCATCGGCAGTGGCACCAGCAAAGCCTGCGAGTACCTTGCCGTGGTAGAGCTTGCGCACCTTGCGCGCCGTTCCCTTGACCACGATGTTGCCAAGCGTGACCTGCCCGTCACCGCCGATGGCCACCTGCTGCCCCTGCGCGGTCTTGCGCCGAACACTGATGATCGTGGTCCCGTGAAATTGCTCCATGCGCTGTGACCCTGAAACGCTCAATCAGTGGCCGCGCAGCACGACCCGTGCATGTTCGCTGATACCGATAACGTTGAAAAATGCAGCAATCAGTCGCGGCACATCCCGAAATTGCACGTGGCAGCCCTCTGCCTCGCGCGCCGCCACCCAGTTCAGAATGCTGCCTGCGGCGGAAAAATCGACCCGGATCAGCTTGTCACAGGAAATGACCAGGCGGGTGGCACCCTGGAATTCGGTCTGGAGTTTGTTGAGGGCCTGCGCCGCGTCGCCCAGCACCTCCCCGCAAAGCTCGACCACACGGGTCGACATCTCGTCGATGTTCATTGGCTCGGTGGCATCCACGGTGGCCTGGAAGTCGGTTCTGGGCGCATCCTCGTCGGATTCGTCGAGTTCCTGCGGCTCCATTCTTAAGGCCATGCGCTCCAGGCCATACAGGCACTGCGCGTTCTGCCAGGGCGGTGGGGAGACTTCATAGGTCACGCAAAAGTCGAGTGCCGCCAGTTCAAATTCATCCTGCAATTGCATGATGCGCAAGGCATCCAGGCGCAGTCGCCACCAGAACATCGCGACCTCTTTGTCACCGGACGGTGTCTTGGTGCGAAGCGTTCTGTCGAGCACCTCGCCACCGTCGAAGTGCAGCGTAACCGGCTGTGTGCACCACTGTGCAAAAAGGTCTGCCAGTGCCGTACCCGCATCGGGCGTGATCACCTTCATCCTGCGCCAACTCAGGCGCCATGGCTGCGGCGTGTGCGACACGCTGCTCAGCAAGGCTTGCAGTGCTGCAGAATCAAGTTCGCCGGGGCAGTCCCACATGGCCGGGCGGCTCTGGTCAGAAACGGAACCCGCCTGCGTGACCGCGGTATCGGACTCACCCAACAACAAGTCAGGGGTCGAAAACCACGGCGGCGCTGTGTGCCCGAACCGTCTGGCGTAGTCAGAAGCAACGTGTTCGAAACTGCCCTGTTGCCCGGTCGCGCGGTACAGGTCAAACAGGGCCGCAGCCCAACCTTGAACAATGTCCGGCCGCACATTGTCGGTCTTCAGTGCCGCGAGCAAACCTGCCTCGGCTCCGGCGTCATCGCCGTTGGCAAACCGGATGGCAGCCTCTTCCATGTCGGTATCGGTCAGGCTGTCGCCCAACTCGATGGAAAAGAGCTTGGAGGTCGGGGAGCCAATACCACTGGCTTCGTGTTTGCCATCGGCCGACTTGTGAAACACGCCCCCCAGCGCAAGCAGGTCCGACCCATCACGATCCGGGTCGGGCAAGCCTGGCTGGGTCGGGTCGAAATCGCTGCTCTGCCCCTGCGTGGCATCCGGCGCGGCAGCAGGCTGCAACGGGTCGGTACTGCCCTGGCGCGCATCCGCCTTCAGGAGATCCTGACCCTGTGGCAGATGCAGGCTCGCAGACAGGTGGAAATTGTCACCCTCGACCGCCGCATCGTCCTGCTTGCCCTTCCACCACTGCTTGGACATCTGCGCTTCAATCTCGTCAATCTTCTTGATCGTATTGGCGCGCTCCTCGAGATTGGACGTGGTCGTGGTTCCCTGGAAGAAGGAGGGGCGCCCGGCGGCATCGGGGTTCGGCGCCGGCCCCGCCCGACGCATTTTTCTGAGTTCGTCAAACTCGCGGCGCCGGACAAAATCATTCTGCCGCTTGCGCTCTATCATCTCCTTGAGCGCCTGTTTGCTGTAGCCCCGATCCTGTTCAGGCACTGGCGCCGGCTCGACGCTCAATTTGTCCAGTTCGGACCAGTCCTTGGTCGGATGGCGAACGAACTTCGCCATCTTGGAGAGCAGGCCAGCGGTGGTGCCTTTAGTCGCCATGAGGCAGTGGATGGATCAAATAAGCCACGAACACCCGTCATCAATCCCCAAACATCTTCTGCTTGAGTTCGCGGCGTTGCTGCGCTTCCAGCGACAGGTTGGCAGTGGGGCGTGCCAGAAGACGTCCGACGCCAATCGGTTCGCCGGTCTCGTCGCAGTAGCCATAGTCGCCAGCGTCGATGCGAGCGATCGACTGCTCAATCTTCTTCAGCAGTTTGCGCTCACGGTCACGGGTCCGCAATTCAAGCGCATGCTCTTCTTCAATTGTGGCCCGGTCCGCGGGATCCGGCACCACCACGGTGTCCTCGCGAAGATGCTCGGTCGTCTCGCCGGCATTGCTCAGGATGTCTTTCTTCAGTTGCACCAACCGGCGCCGGAAGAATGTCATCTGAAACTCGTTCATGTACTCGTCGTCAGGCATCGCAATCAGTTCGGCGTCACTCAGTTGTTCAACCGACTTGGATTTCCAGTTGTTGGCCAGCTTGGGATCCTTCTTGATGGCGGAAGCCAGGGGCGGCACGATCAGCGGTGACGCCAGGGTCTGCGTAAAACTCGCCTTGGCTGCGGTCGAAGCAACCGATTGCGCCATCGAGGGCACGGTCAACTGGGCCAGGCGTGACGAGGGGCGTCCCGCACGGGCGGGCACCGGAGGCGCGCTGGCCGGCGCCGGCACAGGCGCAACAACTGCTGGCTTGGCAACGGCCGCCGGCGGGCTCTTGACCTTTACAGCTTGCGGCTTGGTGGTCTTATCGATCGTCGTATTCACAGAATCCTTTGTTTTGACGTTGGCTGCGGGTTTGACAGCCTTCACCGCAGTGGTGCTGACCACTTGGGCTTTGACTTTGGGTACCCGCTTCGCGACCTTGGCGGCGCCACGCTTGGGCACCTTGGGCGCCGCTTTCGGCAGCGACTTGGGTTTCCTGGCAGCCTTGGTGGCAGCAGACTTGGGTGCCGGCTTTGCCACCGGTTTGGACACTGGTTTACTTTTCGCGGGCGTTTTGACCTTGGCCTTGACAGTTGGCTTGACCGCGGACTTCGGCTTCGCGCTCACCGGCGCTTTGGCCACCACCTTGACTTTTCCAGTTTTTGCTTTCACTTCTTGTCTCCTCGCGGGATATCCCTGCACCTTCACATCGATGTCTGAACCTTCGTCTTGAGCTTTCGAACGCTGGCTTCGCTGATTTGAGCTGGCGCGCGAGTGTACAGGTTTGCCCAGCGGCAGGCCCATGAGTTGCAAAAGCGAGACAAACATCTGATTTCCAGCCTCGTGATTCAGCCCATCAGGCCAGGCACTGCAGCATGCCCTGCATGAAGATATCCTTCGGCAGATCGATGCCAATGAACACCATCTTGCTGTTTCGCGTTTCGTCTTTCCCCCACATGGGGCCCAGGTCACTGCCCATCAACTGGTGGACCCCCTGGAAAATGACCTTGCGCTCGGTCCCGTTCATGAACAGAACCCCTTTGTAACGCAGCATGCGCGGACCGTAAACATTCACGATGGCGCCCAGAAAATCCTCCAGTTTCGCAGGATCGAAGGGGCGATCTGACTTGAACACAAAGCTCTTGACGTCGTCCTCGTGCGCGTGATGATGCGCCCCGCCGTGCTGGTGTGAGGGGTGGTCGCAATGCTCGCCGTGGACATGCTCGTGCTCGTGCGCCTCTTCATTGAGAAAATCCGGATCAATGTCCAGTTTGGCATTGAGGTTGAAGCCGTGCAGGTCCAGCACTTCGCCAAGGGCGACCTCACCAAAATGCACGGCCTTTTGTGGCGCCCGTGGGTTCATGCGCTGCAGACGGTGCTGCAAAGCGGCCAGTTCCTCAGCACCGATCAGATCGGTCTTGCTGATGAATATCTGGTCTGCAAAGCCGACCTGCCGGCGCGCCTCCTGGCGCTCGTCAAGCTGTGTCTGCGCATGCTTGGCATCGACCAGCGTCAATATCGAGTCCAGCAGGTAACTCTCGGCTATTTCATCGTCCATGAAGAAGGTCTGAGCCACCGGGCCGGGGTCGGCCAGGCCCGTGGTCTCGATCACAACGCGGTCAAACTCGAGTGTTCCCTTGCGCTTCTTCTCGGCCAGGTCATGCAGCGTGGCGCGCAGGTCATCGCGGATGGTGCAGCAGATACAACCATTGCTCATCTGGACAATGCGTTCCTGGGTGTCGGAGACCAGGATGTCACTGTCAATGTTCTCCTCGCCAAACTCATTCTCGATGACGGCAATTTTCTGACCGTGCGCCTCTTCCAGCACGCGTTTTAGCAACGTTGTCTTGCCCGAGCCGAGGAAGCCGGTCAGGATGGTGGCAGGGATCAAACTCATCGCTTTTTCATCAGGTTCAGATTGTCGTGAAGCAGGGGAGTGTAGCGGCCTATTGTTTCAAGCCTGTTTACGCATCACGACCAGACCCTTCAGGTACTCCCCTTCCGGGAAATTGATGGTCATCGGATGATCCGGCGCGCCGCCCAGGCGCTCAACAATATAGCCGTCGCAGTGCGCCTCAATGGCGGCCGACGCAACGATCTTGTGGAACAGGTCGGCACTGATGCCGCCCGAGCAGGAATAGGTGAACAGCACGCCGCCCGGCGCCAGAATATGGCAGGCCAGGCGATTAATGTCCTTGTAAGCCCGTGACGCACGCTCTGCATGCGCAACAGTGGGCGCAAACTTCGGTGGATCCAGAATGATCGCATCGAAGGTTCGGCCCTCGGCCCCAAATTTCCGCAGTGAGGCATTGACGTCGGCATCCATAAAAGTCGCCCGGCTGGCATCCAGGCCATTCAAGGACACATTCAAGGTGGCTTGCTGCAGAGCCGGCGCTGAGGAGTCGATCGAGGTGACGTGGGAGGCCCCGCCTGTCAGGGCCGCCACGGTGAAGCCCCCGGTGTAGCAGTAGCAGTTAAGCACGTTTTCGAATTTCAGCCGGCGCGCGTAATCGGTGAATCGCTTGCGACTGTCACGCTGATCGAGGTAAAAGCCGGTCTTGTGGCCGCTGGCGATGTTGAGCGCCAGGCGCCATTCGTGCTCCTGCAGCACCAGTTCAACAGGACCCTCACCGCGCAACCAGCCGCTGACCAGTGGCAATCCCTCACGCTCACGGCCACTGGCATCGGAGCGTTCATAGAGCCTTGTCAGGCCGGTCACATCGATCAACGCGTCCGCCAACACCTGCTTCCAGCGCTCGGTACCTGTCGAGAGAAACTGCGCAACCAGAGTATCGCCGTAGCGGTCGACGATCAGTCCCGGCAGACCGTCCGATTCGCCGTGGACCAGCCGCATGCTGTCACTGCGGATGTCGAATTTCTGCCGGGCGTTGACAGCCCGGGCGCAGGCCACCTTGAAGAATGAGGCGTCTATGCGCTGCGATTGCTCGAAACTCCAGACCCTGGCGCGGATCTGGGAAACGGGGCTGAACGCTGCCCAGGCCAAAAACTGCCCCTCGTGCGACTCAACCCGTACCGTCTCACCGGCGTCGGCGCCTCCGCGCGCGATGGCAGACTCAAAAATCCAGGGATGCCGGCGCAAGAGCGAGCGCTCCTTGCCGGCTTTCAGTCGAATCGTTTTCATGGGTCGATTGTCGGTCCTGCCGCTGCTGATGCGACAGAGCCCCGGTGACGCCGCCCGGGCGCGCGATGACGCGGCGCTAGTAGGTGATGGCCATGGAGGGAACGTCGACCCGGATCATGGGTTTTTTCAAAGCGCCATGAACCGCCTTGACGTAGTCCGCCGCCCATTTCGCATTCTCGAACCAGCTCGCTCCGGCCGCTTCCGTGACACGCAGAATCTTGTCCGCCGTCAACACCTTGCCGCTGGCGCGCAGCGGCTCACACTCGAGCGCGGTGAACTGGGCATCCAGCCAGGCACGCGCCACATCGTGCGACATCGGCGGTCCTTCTTCCACATGGAAATGAAATTCAACGCCCTTGTCCAGATAAACGAGTATTTGACTGCGCATAAGGTACCTTTCTTTCAATGAACCGGAGTTTCGCTGAATTAGTGCCAGAAATCCAGAAAACCACCGCGAAATTACTTGATTTTTGCGCGCGGATGGGCGGCGTCGTAGGCCTTGGCCAGGTGCTGGAAATCGAGCCTGGTGTAGACCTGTGTCGTGGTGATGCTGGCGTGGCCCAGCAACTCCTGCACACCGCGCAAATCGCTGCTGGACTGCAGCAGGTGACTGGCAAACGAATGACGCAGCATATGCGGGTGCACCGGTATCGCCAACCCGGCCTGCAGGCTGCGCAGCCGCAGGCGTTGCCAGATCGACTGGGCGCTCAGGCGCGTGCCATTGCGGCCGATGAACAGCGCCGCCTGCTCTGCATGCTTTTCGCCGGGGTCGCGTAGCGCCAGCCAGTGCTGCATGGCTGCCAGCGCCTTGCCGCCAACGGGCACAGTGCGGCGTTTGGCGCCTTTGCCCAGAACGTGTGCCTCCTGCGCCTGCAAATCAATCCAGCCGCGAGCTTGGGCACTGGCCTGAACATCCAGACCCGTCAACTCGCCAACCCGCAAGCCGCTGCCATAAAGCATTTCAACGATGGTCGCATCGCGCGCTTGCAGCCAGGGGTCGTCAGTATTGCCCTGAAACTCGGCCAATTGCACCGCCTGATCCACGCTCAGAGCCTTCGGCAGAGGTTTACCAACCCGTGGCGCACGCACGTCCTGAACCGGATTGCTAGGAACCAGCGCCTGGCGTCCCAGCCATTGGTAGAAACCACGCCAACCAGAGAGAATCAGAGCGATACCGCGACCGCTGCGGCCTCCGCCATGCATTTGCGCAACCCAGCGCCGGATGTGGATGCTCTGTACCACCAGCAGGTCTACCTCTGCCTGTGCAGCAAAAGCCTGCAGCTTTTCCAGGTCCAGTGCGTAAAGTTCCACCGTGCGCTGCGCCAGGCGCTTTTCAACTCGCGCATGCTCAAGGTATCGCTCGACCAGCGTATTCAAGTTGTTACCTGAGTCGGGACAGGGCGGCGCTGGCCAGTTCGGCGATGCGCGCCAGAAAGTCGGTGCCCATGGTGCTGTTGAAGCGCTGGCCATCGGGCGATGCCAGCACCAGCAGGCCGAAAGCCGGGCTGCTGCCGGCTATGGCGCCCTGGCGCAAGGGCATTATGGCCAGTGAACTCGCAGCCAGCGGCTCCGCCAGCCAGGCCGCAGCCTCAAAGCCGGTGTTGACCCCACAAAACGGCTCCGTGAGCGAGGAAGTGAAGAGTCTCACGTCCTCGCTCACGCCCCTGGCAAAGTCGGCATCAGCAAAGGGTGCTGCCACGTCCCAGAGCTTGATCGCGACTTGGGGCACCGCAAAGTGCTGCGCAATCTGCTCGGCGATCCGCAGCGGCAATGTTGCCGGGTCAGCGACCTGAAACAGGTTGCCGGCCCAACTGATCAGTTTGTCCGAGAGCATCACGTTTTCGCTGCCGTTGCGGATCATGTCCATGATGCGATGTTCCAATACCTTGATTTTTTCCCGCAGCAGACTGGCCTGGCGCTCCTGCAGGCTGACAGCGCGTGTACTGTGCGGGCTGCTCAGTTGCACGCTTGCCAGCAATTCCGCGTGGCGTTCGAAGAATTCCGGAGTGTTGGCCAGGTAATTGGCAATATCATCTTCGATGATGGGATTGGTGAAGGATGTGCTCATAAGTGGTCCGGTAAGTCGATGTCGCCCTGAAAAACTGTGATCGCATCGCCTGTCATGAGCACGCTGCTGCCGGCGCCGTCCCATGCAATCGTGAGCTTTCCACCACGTGTCTGCACTTCGACGCGCGCGTCGAGCCAGCCAAGCCGGACCCCCGCCACCACGGCTGCGCAGGCGCCCGAGCCACAGGCCAGCGTCTCGCCAGCGCCGCGCTCATAAACACGCAGTCGAACGTGTGCGCGATCAAGGATCTGCAGGAATCCCACATTGACACCACGCACAAAAGCGGGATGCGCCTGCAGCAGCGGGCCCTGCGTCAACACCGGCGTCGTGTTCACATCGTCCACCCGCAACACGGCATGAGGATTGCCCATGGACAGAACAGCGGCGAGAACCGTGCCACTCGCATCGCCGGGAACAGCCTGCAAGGCCCACTGCTGCCAGAGTCCCGCGACCGCGGGTTGCTGGCCCGCAGCATCGAATGGAATGGCGTCGAGTTCAAACACCGGCTCCCCCATGTTGACCGTGACCCGCCCATCGGGCAGCAACTGCGGCTCGATCACGCCGCCCAGCGTCCGCACCCTGATCCGGTCCTTGCTGCACAAGCCCCGGTCCCGCACAAAGCGCGCGAAGCAACGGGCGCCATTGCCACACTGCTCAACCTCGGCGCCGTCGGCGTTGTGAATGACGTACTGAAAATCAATCCCTGCCGCGGGCGACGGGCGCACCGTGAGGATCTGGTCCGCACCGACGCCAAAATGCCGGTCCGCCAGCAAGCGGTAGTGCGCGCTGGTCAGTCCGAGTGGGCCAGCGGTTTCATCGAGCACCACAAAATCGTTGCCAGCACCCTGCATTTTGGTGAAACTGATTCGCATCGGCGAATTATCCCTTTATCCTTGGGCTCCGATCCTCGCATCGCGATGGAGACACACGAGACTCTGAATTAGGCGGCAAAATCCGCGCTATGGCACGTCCCACCCAACTCCTGCACCCCCAACGCACGCCAGTGCCTACCCGACCCGCGGCCACTGTGCTGCTGCTGCGCGACACAGCCGACGGCATCGAGGTGCTGATGACACGCCGCTCCATGACGGCCAGTTTTGCACCCGGCGCCTACGTCTTCCCGGGCGGCGGTGTCGATGCTCTGGACGCCGCCAGCCACGCCCAGGCACGACGCCGAGCGACACAAAGCGAGTTGCACCTGACGCAGGCCATTGCCGCCATCCGCGAGAGTTTTGAAGAACTGGGCGTCCTGCTGGCGCGTCGCAGCGACGGTTCGCCCGCCGACCACAGCGACATTGCTGCGCTGCAGCGCAACAAGCCGTTTGCGCAACAGTGTCAGAGCCGGGATCTGGTGCTGGCGGCAGATGAAGTTTTTGTACTGGCCCATTGGATCACTGACCGCGATCTGCTGCGGCGCTTTGATGTGCCATTTCTGGTGGCGCGCATGCCCGAAGGACAAACGCCCGTGGCCGACGAAGCCGAGCAGTTCGAGCCAATCTGGGTGCGCCCCGCGGACGCCCTGGCACGGCACCGCGAAGGCCGGTTTTTCATCATCTTCCCGACCATACGCACTCTGGAGCGACTGCTCGATTACCCGTCGGTAGACGCCGTTCTGCAGGCCTGCGCCGCCACCGAACAGCCGCTATGGACCAGTTGCCCGCGCGCCGGGCTTCTCGGCGGCCACGAGGCGCGCTACATGGAGCAGGATCTGCCTTACGGCGAACTGGCCCTGGTTTGTCCGGACGGACAGATCATGCACGCGCTGGACTGGCAGTGCGAGGCGCCGGTAGCCCTGCTGAAGAACGTGCTGCGCCTGACCGCTCCCAACCCGGGAGCCATGACCGGCCCCGGCACCAACGGCTATCTGGTCGGTGACCCGAACACCGGCTACATTGCCATTGATCCCGGACCTGCCGACAACGAGCATCTGGAAAAGCTGTGGCGCGCCGCCGGAGGCGACATCCGCATGATCGTCTGCACGCATTCGCATCCGGACCACTCGCCCGGCGCAGCCCCGCTGCAGGCGATGTGCACAGCACGACCGCCGATTCTGGGACTGCCATCACAGCCCGGCGCGCGCCAGCACAGCCAGTTCACGCCAGAGCGCGCGCTGGCGCATGAGGAACTGCTGCAACTGGCCGGACAGACCCAGGATGGCGAAATCAGACACACGCTCAAGGTGCTTCACACGCCAGGTCACGCGGCCAACCACCTGTGCCTTGTGCTGCTGGAGGACGGTCTGCTGTTCAGCGGGGACCACGTTCTCTGCGGCAGCACCACGGTCGTCGATCCACCGGATGGTGACATGACCGCCTACCTGGACTCACTCGACCTTCTGAGCGCTGCCTGTACCCGGCATTGCATCGAGTTCATTCTGCCGGCGCATGGCCATGTCATGGGCGGCTACGAGGGCGAAGCGGAGGCTGCCATCGCACGGCTGAAAGCGCATCGCCTGCAGCGTGAGGCCAAGATCATCCGGGTCATGCAGGCGCTGCCACAAGGCTCGCTGGAGGACTGGGTGGCTCAGGCCTATGACGATGTGCCGGCGCGCATGTGGCCAGTCGCCAAGCGCTCGCTGCTGGCCCACGTGGCCCGCATTGAAGCCAGTTTCTCCTGAACCTTGGGTCGGCGCCAGCCAGGGCCGATCCTGCGGCGTCCCAGTTGCCGGCGTGCTGAAGCCGCTCGATCTCGTGGAGGTCCACGCTTTAGAGAACGAGCCTGGCCGAATGCAGGCCACCGATCAAGCCGATTGTTTTCAAGAGTGTCCTCCTTTGACAGTCAGCGACGATCAAATGAACGCAACAACTCCGGCCGAGCCTGCAGCGGGAGTCGGCACGGATTTCATGCCTTAATACGGGTCTGTTGAATTTTCAATCTGGAAACAGACTCTTGCCAGCGCTCATTGTTTCCTTTCTGGCCCTTTTGCTGGTGCTGTGGTTGCTGGGGCAGCCGTACCTGAGCGCGGCCAGACGCCAGCGGATTCGCCAGCGGCCCTTCCCGGATGCATGGCGGCGCGTTCTGCAGGGCCTGCCGTGCGCCGCAGAACTGCCGCCGGAACTGCAGGCGCGGCTGCAGGGGCATATTCAGGTCTTTATCGCTGACAAGGCCTTCATTGGCTGCCAGGGTCTGGTCATGAACGACGAAATCCGGATCACGATTGCAGCCCAGGCCTGCCTGCTGATCCTGGGCAGTTCCAGTGCCCACTACCAGAATCTGCGGGAGATTCTGGTGTACCCGGACAGCTTTGTGGTCGAGCACGAACACACCGACAGCATCGGCGTCGAGCATCATTCGCGCCAGGTACTGGCGGGCGAATCCTGGGAACGCGGGCAGGTCGTCCTGTCCTGGCATGACACGCTTGCCGGTGCAACACGCACGGATGACGGTTACAACGTCGTCATCCACGAGTTTGCCCATCAACTGGATCAGGAAGCGGGCAGCGCCAACGGCGCGCCTCGATTGCCACGGCGTGAACATTACACGCGCTGGTCGAAGGTGCTTGGTGCTGAATTCGAGCGCCTGTGCCGGGTCGCCTCGCGCCACGAACCCTCCCTGTTCGACGACTACGGTGCCAGCGATCCGGCGGAATTCTTCGCCGTCATCTCGGAGGCATTTTTTGAGCAGCCACAGCGCATGCTCACAGAGCATCCCGAGCTGTACCGTGAACTGAAATTCTTCTACCGGCTGGACCCGGCGAGTTGGCTGGGCGCCTCCACGCTAACATCGAGCCAATGACCGTCCCCAACCAATCCTTGCTTGGCTCGCCTCCAACCGGTGAGCGTCTGGCCAAACGCATCGCTGCCATGCTGGCTTGTTCGCGTCGGGAGGCCGAGCAGTACATTGCCGGTGGCTGGGTCCGGGTCGACGGCAAAGTGGTGGAGGAACCTCAGTTCAGGGTGCACCAGCACAAAGTGGAGGTCGACCGGGATGCAAGCCTGATCGGGGACGGAGCAGTCACCCTGCTGCTGCACAAGCCGGCCGACTGTTCTGACGCGGCGCCAGCGCTTGCACTGCTGAGGGCAGACCGCCAGATGACCAACGATCCATCGGGGGTGCGCTTGCTCAAGCGCCACTTCGACGGCCTGATATCGCTGGTGCCACTGGAGACCGGAGCCAGTGGCCTGCTCGTCTTCAGCCAGGACTGGCGCGTGCTGCGCAAGCTCAACGAAGATGCCGAACTGATGGAGCACGAAATCATTGTCGAGGTCAGAGGCACTGTTGACGCGCAGGCACTGGCCCGATTGAACCAGGGTATGAGCAAGGACGGCCTGGCACTGCCACGCGTCCGGGCGAGCATCAACAGCAGCAATGAGACCTCGTGCAAGCTGCGCTTTGCGCTCAAGGGTGCGCATCCTGGCCTGCTCGCCTACCTGTGCCAGCGCCTGGATCTCCACATCCTGGCCATGAAACGACTGCGGATTGGTCGCCTCGCCATGAGTCAATTGCCGGTCGGTCAGTGGCGTTACCTGCAGAGTCATGAACGATTCTGAAGTGTCGGCGCGCTGTCTGTGAAGGCGCGGCAGTGAAAATATTCGATAATCGAAACCAGCTTTGATTTGGATCCACTTATGTTATTGCGCTCTTTGAAACTGTTCACCGCTGCCCTGATTGCCGCGCTGATGTCCGTGGCTTGCGGCAACGGCGACCCGGCGCCCGCGCCGACCGGGGTCGTGGGCAGCGTGAACGAATCGTCCGTCACTGTGGCCTGGGACATGGCCGATGGCGTCGAGTACTGGCTGTTCTTCGGGCCCACCAGTGTGGCTCCGACCACGACCGCATCCATGCAGGGCTGGTTTGGCCTGCCTGGCGGCAACGTCCTGCTGAAAGCCACTTCACCCACCATCGTCACCGGCCTGGTCAACGGACAGAGCTACTCGTTTTCGATCAATGGACGCAGCAATGGAGGGCCGGGCGGGCCGGGCAGCACTGCCGTTGTCGCCACGCCAAGAATTGCCGGCGCCCAGTGGAGTGCCGCCGCCGTGGCTGGCGCCACTGATTTGCGCGCCACCGTCTACGGAGCCACCACCGCAACCACAACCACCGCTGCCGTCAACACCTATGTTGCGGCTGGCACCGGGGGAGCGATCTATAGCAGCCTTGACGGTGCCACCTGGAGCGCGCTCAATTTCACCAGCAGCAGCCGCATCAACGGCGCCAGCTACTTCAGCACCTTCAAGCTGGTCGGCGACAACGGCCTGGTGCTGGTCAGCTCGGACGCGACAAGCTGGACAACGCCGACCACAGGGACCACCCAGAACCTGTATGCGATTGCCACCAATTACTACAGTCTGAACGTGGCCGTGGGCGCCAATGGAACCATCATCACCAGCCCGGACGGTCTGACCTGGAGCGCGGCCACGAGTTCCGGTACCAGCCGCGACCTTTATGCCGTGGGCTACAGCACCTACAACGGCGGAACCTGGCTTGCCGTCGGCGCGGGTGGCACGATCGTGAAAAGTAGCGACGGTCTGACCTGGACCAGCGTCACCAGCAACACCCCGGTCGACCTGCGTGGCATCACCTACGGCCTGACTTCAACCAGCACCGGGGCTACCGCCTTTGCAGCCGTCGGCGACTCAGGCACGGTGCTCAGCAGTGTCGATGCGTCGACCTGGATTGCTCAGTCTCTGCCAGGTGCCAACAGCCTCAATGCAGTCACCTTTGGCGCACAATTTGTGACGGTTGGCGAAGGCGGCAGGATCTTTATCAGCACCGATGCCGTGAACTGGACACTCACAACGTCTGCGACCAGCCATAACCTGTATGCGGTGGGACGCGGCAATCTGAACTATCTGGCTGTGGGCGCTGCGGGCACCAACCTGCTGTCAAAATAACCCGGTTGCGCCATCCCTGCGGGCGTGACCGCCAAACGGGCCCCCATCCAGCGCAGCAGGTCCAGCCACATCTCACCGATCTCGGCATCGCGCGGTGTGCGGGTCGCGTTGGGCAACTCAATGGTCACTACCGGCACACCGCTGTGCACCCCGCCGTAGTTTCCCAGCGATCCGGGGTAAATGCCCACCTGCTGCAGGTACAGACTACCGAGGCGCTTCGGCGGAACCGTAGGGCCGTCAAAATCGAGGACGCCATAGGGCGCATGAATACTCACAATCAGCTGCGGTTTGAAGTCACGCATCTGCTCATGCACAAACCGTGACTCCGGCTCCGACAACGGTCGATTGCCAGGCCAGCGACGCGGATCCTTGCGCGTGCGCTTTTCCCAGTACAGACGCGCCTCACGCTCCCAGTTCGGCGTGGAAAAATTGCGGTTCAGGTCGACCCCATGGGAGTTGACACGGCGCGGCGGCGCACTGAAGAGTCCGTCCGGGTTAAGCACCGGAACAAAGCGCCAATGAACGGCCTGCACGCTACCGACTGGCAATTGCGCGGCCAGCCTGACCCAGTGAAAAGCCACTGCCGCCGAGGATGGTTCATCGCCATGGATGGCACCCAGTACCAGCACACGCACTGTGGGCTGCTCCGGTTTGATGTCGCGCATCCACAATGTTCGCCCTTGAACAGAACGGGCCGCCGTGGGTTGCAGTCGGGCGGCTTCACACAGTTCGCGCTTCACGTTGGGCAAGCGCAAAGCAAAATCCGCGCAGGGCGCGGCTGCCTGGACACTTTGGACGGTCAGCAGCGTAGCCAGCAACAGGGGCTTGAGGCAAGGCACAGGCATGCGAGGGAGTTTACCCGCCGGGGTAAAAGTGTGAAGCCCACCGATAAGCCGGATTCTGTGCAACCACCAGCCCTTGCAGGCCAGCAGAAGTGACTGCCATTACTCTGGGCCGCTGGTCACCCAGCGGCTCGGTGCTACCTACCCGCACACTCCGGGGGCCCCGTCAACGTGTGCCTACTTGG
>CAIQVX010000194.1 GCA_903875275.1 uncultured beta proteobacterium
CGTTTTGCCGAAATTCCAGCGACGCTCAAGGACGCAGAAGGCTACTGGTTCAGCATTCATTCGGGAACGCTTGGTTTTTTTGTCAACACACAGGCCCTGGGCGGCAAGCCAGTGCCGCGCAGCTGGGCCGATTTGCTCAAGCCCGAGTACAAGGGACTTGTGGGCTACCTCAACCCGGGTAGCGCTGCGGTCGGCCAGGTGGGCGTCATTGCCGTCAACCTGGCACTCGGTGGCAGCTACGACAACCTGGACGCCGGCATCAAATACTTCAAGCAGCTTCAGGCGAACAACCCCATCGTTCCGACGCAGACAGCCTATGCGCGGGTGCTGTCGGGCGAAATCCCGATCCTGCTTGACTATGACTTCAACGCCTACCGCGGCCAGTACACCGATCAGGCGCCCACCGTGTTCGTTATTCCGCAAGAAGGCACGCAGCAGCTTCCCTACGTTATGGGATTGGTCAAGAACGGCCCCAACCCCGAGCAAGGCAAACGCATCCTTGACTTTGTGCTGTCGGACGAGGGTCAACGGCATTGGGCTAGCGCCTATCTGCGTCCGGTCTTTGCCAAGGCGATGTCCGATGACATGAAAAAGCGCTTCCTGCCCGATGCTGACTATCAGCGCGCCAAGGCGATTGATGTGCAGAAACTGGCCGATGCGTCCAAAGCCATCGGCAGCCGATACCAAAAAGAAGTTGGTTGATGCAGACAGACCGCGCCTGGCTGATGGGGTTGACCCTGCCCGTCGCGATCATGTACTTGACGTTCTTTGCCATTCCTCTGGCCAAACTCTTCGTCATTGGCGGCAGTGGCGAATTGGGTTGGTCAGCCTACGTGGCTGCCTTCGTGGAGCCACGCTACTGGCGCAGCATGGTTTCTACTGTCACTCTGTCCGTCGTCGTTACCGTGACGACGCTCATTATTTCGGGCATTGCCGGTGTCTTTCTGGCGCGTCACGAATTTGCCGGGCGACAGGTCCTCACTGCCCTCTTGACGCTGCCACTGGCGTTTCCCGGTGTCGTCATTGGCTTCATGGTCATCATGCTGGGTGGACGCCAGGGCCTGATACCCAACATCAGCAACGCGCTGATTGGCGAAAGACTGGTCTTTGCCTACTCAATGGTTGGCTTGTTCATTGGCTACATCTACTTCTCCATCCCGCGTACCATACTGACCGTCATCGCCGCTGCCGAGAAGCTCGACCCTCAACTGATAGAGGCGGCACGGTCCCTCGGCGCTTCAAACTGGAGGGTGCTGGTTGACGTGCTGATACCCGGGCTCAAGCCGGCCCTTCTTGCTGCCGGCGCCATCTGCTTTGCAACCTCCATGGGCGCCTTTGGCACAGCGTTTACCCTGGCCACCAAGATTGATGTCTTGCCGATGATCATCTATACCGAATTCACGCTGCAGGCCAACATCGCCATGGCGGCAGCGCTCTCGTTCGTTCTGGGCCTGTTGACATGGTCGGCACTCGCCTTTGCCCGTAGCTTGACGGGCAATGTGGTTGCCGCGGCAGCATGACAGGAACAGCCAAAATCCGTCGCTCACCGGTCTTCTGGTCGCTGCTCGCCTTCACCATCGGCGTGGCTGCATTCCTGCTGGTCCCCGTCATCCTGTCCATACTGACAGGACTGACCAGGAACCAGTTCGTAGGGCTCTCCAGCGGCTTGACGTTGCAATGGGTCTTCAAGGTGTGGGAAAGCTATCAGGACAGTCTGTGGCTCTCTCTGGGCATTGCCCTGGCCTGTCTAGCAAGCACGCTGGTGCTGGGCGTGCCGGCAGCCTACGTGCTGTCACGCATCCAGGGAAAGATGGCCCGAACCATCGAGGAATTGCTGATGCTGCCGGTGGCCCTGCCGGGCCTTGCGACGGCACTGGCGCTTATCGTCACCTATGGGGCGGTGGGCAACTTCCGTACGCACTGGACCTTCATTCTTGTCGGTCACGTCCTCTTTACCTTGCCGTTCATGGTTCGCTCGGTGCTGGCGGTCCTGCTTTCGGTGGATATGCACTCCCTCGAAGAAGGTGCGCGCAGTCTTGGCGCTACTTTCCTGCAACGCTTTACCGGCATCGTCCTGCCCAACTGCAGGTCTGGCATCATCGCCGGGTCCCTGATGGTGCTGACGTTGTCGATTGGCGAATTCAACATGACCTTGTTGCTGCACACGCCGCTGACCCCGACCCTGCCGGTCGGACTTGCCGATGCCTATGCGTCGCTGCGCATAGAAGTCGGCAGCGCCTACACGATTGTTTTCTTCATGATGATTGTCCCGCTGCTGATAG
>CAIQVX010000195.1 GCA_903875275.1 uncultured beta proteobacterium
GCAAGGCCGGCCCGTACAAGGCCGACAGCTATCGCTATTGATGCGCGCTGATCAACTACTGGTGGTGCGTCATCTCGCTGCCAGCCGTTCGCAGGCGCAGCGCCTGATTGGCGGCGGCTTGCAGTGGCTGCAGGGCGAGCAGTGGAAGGCGGTTGGCAAGAACGGTGACGAGATTCCAGCGGATGCCGAATTGCGGCTGCTGGACGACTCGGAAGCGCGCTACGTCTCGCGTGGCGGCCTCAAATTGGAAGCCGCGCTCAGGCAACTGGGCTTGTCGGTTGAGGAATCAGCCTGTCTGGATGTAGGCCAGTCCACCGGCGGCTTTACCGACTGCCTGCTGCAGCACGGCGCAAGGTCGGTGGTGGGGGTCGACGTGGGTAGCGCCCAGTTGCATCCACGCCTGCGTCTGGATCCACGGGTGCTGTGCGTTGAGGGCGTCAATGCCCGCTCGCTGCTGGCGCTGGACCTGGTCGAAGCTTACCAACTGAGCACCGGGCTGGGTGGCCAGTTTGCGGTGGAAGAGGGGGAAAGCTCCGAGTTTGAGCCGGCGTTTGACCTGATTGTTGCTGACCTGTCTTTCATTTCGCAAACGCTGGTGCTGCCGGCGATTGTTCCTTTGCTGAAACCTGCAGGCACTTTGCTGACTTTGGTCAAACCCCAGTTTGAATTGCAACCGGGTCAGGTCGGCAAAGGAGGCATCGTGAAGGACAGCTCCTACTATCCCGTGATTGAAAAGCGCTTGCGCGATGCCTGTGCGGCGCTGGGTTTGACGGTAACAGCGTGGTTCGACTCGCCCATCGCAGGCGGCGACGGCAACCGCGAATTTTTCATTGCTGCGCGAAAGCAGGAGACCTCATGAGCCACACATCGAAAAAGCATGTGAGTATCGAGTTTTTTCCGCCCAAGACACCCGAGGGCGTGGAAAAACTGCACCAGGTGCGCAAGCAGTTGTACGCGCTCAAGCCCGAATTCTGCTCGGTGACCTTTGGTGCCGGTGGCTCGACGCAGGAGGGCACCTTCAACACGGTGCGTGACATCCTTGCCGAAGGTCAAAGTGCGGCATCGCATCTGTCCTGCATTGGCGCTACGCGGGCCACCGTGGCGGCACAACTGGTGACACTGAAGACCATGGGTGTCAAGCGTCTGGTCACGCTGCGCGGCGACCTGCCCAGCGGCTATGGCACCGGTGGCGAGTTTCACTACGCCAGCGACCTCGTGAGCTTCATCCGGGACCAGTCAGGCGACGATTTCCATATCGAGGTGGCAGCCTATCCGGAAGTGCACCCTCAGGCCAAATCGCCAGCGAGCGACCTGCAGGCTTTCGCGGCCAAGGTCAAGGCCGGTGCCAATTCCGCCATCACGCAGTACTTCTACAACGCCGATGCCTACTTCCGCTTTGTCGAAGACGTGGATGCGCTTGGGCTGAATGTTCCCGTGGTGCCAGGCATCATGCCGATCACCAGTTCGACCCAGCTGATGCGGTTTTCAGACGCCTGCGGCGCCGAAATTCCGCGCTGGATTCGCTTGCGTCTGCAAAGCTTTGGTGACGACAGTGCATCCATCAAAGCGTTCGGTCTGGATGTGGTGACCGACTTGTGCCAGCAACTGCTGGCTGGTGGTGCTCCGGGGCTGCACTTTTACAGCATGAACCATAGCAACGCGGTGCTGCAAATCTGCCAGAGATTGGAATGAAAAAAGGCCGCTAACTGTATGTCGTTAGCGGCCTTTGTCAGACCTACTGGTCGGAATGAGAGGATTCGAACCTCCGACCCCTTCGTCCCGAACGAAGTGCGCTACCAGGCTGCGCCACATTCCGAATATTTCTGGTCACCGAGCACTTGCGGCTTCAATATTGACGCTCAAGGAGCTGTGCGGCCAATTGTATCAAACACTCTGTGTGCGGACCGGCGGGAAGCAGCCTGGCCGCAGCGATCGCGCGCTGCGCTTCCTGCGTGGCGGCTTGCCGGGCCACATCGAGCGCCCCGGTCGATTTCACGATTTCCACCACTTGCTCCAGCATTGCCACACCGCCGGTTTCGATGGCGGTCTTCACGATGGCGCTCTGCTCGGCAGTGCCACGCTGCATGGCTGCAATCAGTGGCAGTGTTGCTTTGCCTTCACGCAGATCGTCGCCCACGTTCTTCCCCATAACAGCGGCTTCGCCAGTGTAGTCCAGCACATCATCAATGACCTGGAAGGCTGTACCTATGGCTTGCCCGTACGCGGCACAAAGCTCCTCAAGTTCCGGGGTGCTACCCGCGAGAATGGCCCCCACTCTGGCGCTTGCTTCAAACAGTTTGGCGGTCTTGGACCGTATGACCTGGATATAGCCGGCCTCGTCGAGCGCTGCATTGTGCATGTTCATCAACTGCATCACTTCGCCTTCGGCGATGACGTTGGTGGCATCGGCCAGAACCTCCATGACGCGCATATTCTGGGCATCAACCATCATCTGGAATGCTCGTGAATAGAGAAAATCGCCGACCAGCACGCTCGCCGGGTTACCGAAGGTCTCGTTGGCCGTGGCGTTGCCGCGTCGCAGTGCAGAGTCGTCTACAACGTCGTCATGCAACAAGGTCGCGGTGTGGATAAATTCGACCACTGCCGCCAGATTGAAACGCTGCACGCCCTGGTAGTTCAGCGCGCCGCAGGTCAGCAACAGCAGGGCCGGTCGCAGGCGTTTGCCACCCGCTGCGATGATGTAGCGCGAGACCTGGCCGATCAGGGGCACGCCCGAGTCCAGTCGACGGGCGATGACCTGGTCCACCTCGCGCAGATCTTGCGCAATGATGGACAGGGGCGGTGCGGTGCTGGGTGAATGGACTTGCAAGGCAATAAGGCAGTTGTGTAGCGTGATTATAGAAACCTCGACGCGATGCAATCCCGTGGGACCTGATCAGAGACCGGAAATTCCTCGCTGTGATATAGTTACGGGCTCTGTGAAAATCCGTTTACAGAGCTAATTTGAAGAGGTCAACATGTACGCGGTCATAAAAACCGGCGGCAAGCAATATCGGGTTGCAGCCGGCGAAAAAATTAAAGTAGAACAGATTGCTGCGGACGTAGGCCAAGAGATAGTGTTCGACCAGGTTCTGGCCGTCGGAAACGGCGCCGATCTGAAGGTTGGTACTCCCTTGGTGTCCGGCGCAACAGTGAGTGTCACGGTAGTGGCTCACGGCAAGCACGACAAGGTCAGCATTTTCAAAATGCGCCGTCGCAAGCATTACCAAAAACGTCAAGGACATCGTCAACAGTTCACTGAACTGCTGGTTGGTGTGATTTCTGCATAAGGGGCAAGAGTCATGGCACAGAAAAAAGGCGGCGGCTCTACGCGAAACGGGCGCGATTCGATGCCCAAAATGCTGGGTGTGAAGAAGTTCGGCGGTGAGCTGATCAGCGCGGGCGCCATCATTGTGCGCCAACGTGGCACCCAGTTTCATCCCGGTACCAATGTTGGAATCGGCAAGGACCACACGCTGTTTGCACTGGTTGATGGAAACGTGTCCTTTGGCACCAAAGGTGCACTGAACAAGCAGACGGTGAGTGTCATCTCTGCATAATTTGCTGGGAACTCCCTCTTGAAACCCTGCGCGCTGCGCGGGGTTTTTTGTTTGGAAAACTGACCAATAGAATGAAATCATGAAGTTCGTTGACGAAGCCTATATTGACATCTCTGCTGGAGATGGTGGC
>CAIQVX010000196.1 GCA_903875275.1 uncultured beta proteobacterium
CGCACGCTGCCGGTGGCGGCCTCGCTCTACATCACCGACATTGGTGTGGACTGGGGCAAGATCATGGCGCTGGGCAGCCTGATTGCCATACCGCCGCTCATCTTTACCTTCCTCGCTGCACGGCAGATCATTACCGGGCTGACGGCGGGCGCGGTCAAGGGCTAAGGCCGGCCAGCTTGCAGCCTGCGCCGCATCGGCCATGGCCCGGGAATTGCATGTTCGTCGCGTGTCATCGACCTTACCTGTATAGACAGTAAAAAATCGGTCAATATTCCGCATTCAATGCACCGTCAGAGGAGGGAATGGATCAAGGAGCCCTGAAATCAAGGGCTCGCCGACCCAGTTTGGGAATTAGGGTTTATCCTGTATATACAGGCTTGCGTTCACTGACACAATCAGCTTGCCAGGCATCGCGCACAGGATCCTGGAAGTTAATCAACTCTTTAACCGACTGGAGAATGTGATGGGCATGACGATTTTCAAGAATGCGGCAACGCTGCTGGCCTTGGGCAGCTGCATGGCGGGCCTGAGCGCTCCAGCTGCCGCGCAAGACACCAAGGTGGTGATTGGCATGTCCGGCTGGACAGGTTTTGCCCCGCTGACGCTTGCCGACAAGGCCGGTCTGTTCAAGAAACAGGGACTTGATGTCGAGATCAAGATGATCCCGCAGAAAGACCGCCACCTGGCGCTGGCCGCCAAGGCCATCCAGTGCGCGGCCACCACCGTGGAAACCCACGTCGCCTGGAACACCAACGGCGTGCCCATCGTGCAGATCTTCCAGCTCGACAAGTCCTACGGCGCCGACGGCATCGCGGTGCGCGCTGACATCAAGGGCTTTGCCGACCTCAAGGGCAAGTCCATTGGCGTCGATGCACCCGGCACCTCGCCTTACTTCGGCCTGGCCTGGATGCTGAGCAAGAACGGCATGAGCCTGAAGGACGTGAAAACCACCACGCTGAGCCCGCAGGCCGCCGCGCAGGCTTTTGTCGCCGGACAGAACGATGCCGCCATGTCGTACGAGCCCTACCTGTCGAGCGTGCGTGACAACCCCCAGGCCGGCAGGATCCTGGCCACTACGCTGGACTACCCGATGGTGATGGACACGCTGGGCTGCGCGCCCGACTGGCTCAAGGCCAACCCGAAAGCGGCGCAAGGTCTGACCAATGCCTACTTCGATGCCCTGGCCATGATCAAAGCCGACCCGGTGAAGTCCAACGAAATCATGGGCGCTGCGGTCAAGCAGAACGGTGAGGCCTTCGCCAAGTCCTCAGCGTTCCTGCGCTGGCAGGACAAGGCGGCAAACCAGAAGTTTTTTGCCGGCGAACTGCAGTCCTTCATGAAGGACGCCTCCAAGATCCTGCTGGAAGCCGGCGTGATCCGCAAGGCGCCGGATGACTTCGCCGTGATGGTCGACGCCAGCTTCATCAAGTAAGCCCATGAACACAGCACCGGCAATGGCGGCACCAACGGCCCCGGCGCGGCCACAGCGCCGCTCGCTGGCTCCGCTGGAGCCGGTGAGCCCGCGCGCACAGTGGCTGCTGGGCCTGGGCTTCTTCATCCTCTTCTTTGCCGTGTGGGGTGTCTTCACTCTGGGCGGCTTTGTCTCGCCCACATTTCTGGCCAGCCCGGTCACGATGGCGCGCGAAGGCTGGCTGCTGTTCACCGAGTTCAACTTCATCCACGACATCGGCATGACCGTGTGGCGGGTGTTCGGCGGCTTTGTGCTGGCGACAGTCATCGCCGTGCCGCTGGGAATTGCCATGGGAGCGCACAAGGGCATCGAGGCGTTTCTGGAGCCTTTCGTCTCGTTTTGCCGCTACCTGCCGGCCTCGGCCTTCATCCCGCTGCTGATCCTGTGGGCCGGCATCGGCGAGATGCAAAAAGTGCTGGTGATCTTTATCGGCTCGGTGTTCCAGATCCTGCTGATGGTCGCGGTCAGCGTGGGCTCGGCGCGCAAGGACCTGGTGGAGGCGGCCTACACGCTGGGCGCGCAGCCCTCAGGCATTGTCAAGCGCGTGCTCATTCCGGGCGCTGCCCCCGAAATCGCCGAAATCCTGCGGCTGGTGCTCGGCTGGGCCTGGACCTACGTCATCGTCGCGGAGCTGATCGGCTCCTCCTCGGGCATCGGCCACATGATCACCGACAGCCAGTCGCTGCTCAATACCGGCCAGATCATCTTCGGCATCATCGTCATCGGCCTGATTGGCCTGATTTCGGACTTTGCCTTCAAGGCACTGAACCGCCGCCTGTTCGCCTGGAGTTCGCTGTGAGAAACCAACTCTCGATCCAGGGTGTGTCACGGGTTTTTGTCAGCCCCAAGGGCCAGAAGACCCAGGCCCTCACACCGGTCGATTTCGAAGTTCGTGAAAACGACTTCGTCACCATCCTGGGTCCCTCGGGCTGTGGCAAGTCGACCCTGCTGCGCATCGTGGCCGGGCTCGACCGCCCCAGCGCCGGCACGGTGCTGCTCGACGGCCAGAAAGTCGAAGGCCCCGGGGCAGACCGCGGTATGGTGTTCCAGAGCTACACGCTGTTTCCCTGGCTCAGCGTCGAGCAGAACATCCGCTTCGGTCTGCGCGAGCGCGCCGTGCCTGAGGCGCAGCAGAAAGAGCGCGCCGATTATTTCATCGCCAAGGTTGGCCTGCGCGGCTTCGAGCACCACTTTCCCAAGCAACTCTCGGGTGGCATGCAGCAGCGCACCGCGATAGCGCGCGCGCTGGCCAACGACCCCAAGATCCTGCTGCTCGACGAGCCCTTCGGCGCGCTGGACAACCAGACCCGGGTGCTGATGCAGGAGCTTCTGCTGGGCATCTGGGAATCGGCGCAAAAAACCGTTCTGTTCGTGACCCAC
>CAIQVX010000197.1 GCA_903875275.1 uncultured beta proteobacterium
CTCCTGCTGGCTCATGCTGGACGGGTCCGTTCCGGTGAAGAGATACGGGATGCCCTTCGTTCCAACAAACAGGCTATTCCCAAACGAACCAATGCCAACAATGGTGTGCTTGGTCGTAAGCTGAAACTCTGGCGGCCATGCGTAAGGGACAAAGGCTGCTGAGAAGCAAGCCGTGTTGTCAAAGAATCCAGCCATGATGCCGTTTGCCATCCCGGTCAATCCACGGAGGTAGGGGTTCAACAGTTCGGCGGCGGTGTAGGTTGATCCGCTGATCCAGCGGCGCCGGTACATATCGCCAGAAGCAAATGTCGAGTGCCAACTAACATCCAACACACTTGATGCAACCGTGCTGTACTGCACCACGTCCGAGGAATTGGCCGGAAGGTAGTTCACGGGTGGAGGAAGCCACGTCAGAGAGGGCAAAACCTCGCCCAATTCGGCGCTCTTCTTGGCATCCGTGTATCCGGCAGAAAGCTGGAAGCAACTGTTGACCGAGTCCCATCCTGAGTTGGCTGCACCCTCTGCCGTCAGAGTCCCGTCAACAAACTGGAAACTGGTTCCTGCCGATCCGGTGTTGCTGCGATACAGTCGCCAACCAATGATCCCGCGATCTGTGGCGTAACTGGCTGGATGATCCACGGTGACGCCATCGGTTTGATCGACAGTCAGCATAGCGCTCACCGGCCCAGGGGCAGATTCCTCACCCCAATTCGTAACCAGAGTGGCAACGTAAAAGCGGGTATCGACCAGCCGGGTTACCGGGGGGTTCAGGGCTTGTGCAATTCCACCCTCGGCATCGAAAATGTTGCGCACCGTATCTGTCAGTCTGTCAAATACAGTCTCGTAATCAGATGTGACCTTGTGCGCCGCATAGCGCAGGTTACTTATGGCAGTGAGTACAGACCCGGCGCGGTCGGTATTGGTGTTGGTTTGTGATGGAGAGCCGGCCAGGGCGCGACTGGCATACCCTGACAGCGTGGTTTCAAGACGAGACAGAACCGGGTCAACTGACGCTGCGATCTTGTCTTTCATCGACTTGATTGGCGTATCCCCCGGCGACGGGTAAATGTTTCCAATCACCGCCTCGATGGTAGAGCGCAGCCACGCCCTAAGAGTTTCGGCGTTCAGTACCTTGGTGCCGTCTGCTGCAAAACCGAGGCACGTTCCGACCTCGGAAATAATAGCCGACGCATCCGTCAAGGTGGGCGAACTCCACGCTGGATCGCTGAACGTATCCATGGACGTCATGTATACGGGCGCGGCGACGATGGCTGCTTCTGCTGTGCGTATGTCGTTGGCAAAGTTGGCGATAGCCGCTGTGATTTCCGTCGCCACAGCGGTCCCGGAGTAAAACGCCGTCACAGTTGAAGCAATCGACGTGTTATTTCCGTAGTCCGTGACCGCTTTCACAAGCTTGTTGAAAGATACTTCCAGCGCTGCAATGTCGTTGGCCTGGGGTGCTGTCGTCTGAGCAAAATCTGCCGCCACATTGGCCGCTGCCGTATTGGCGGTGGCGTCATTGACCAACTGCCCAGCGTAGGTGTACCCACTGGCAGGCGATGATGTTCTAGCCTCTACGTCCGGGTTCAGAATCTGCTTGATGCCGGTGGCAAGTGTGGTCTGGTTGACCAAGTACCCCCGACCCTGCATGGTGACAGGCACAGCCCAGAAATACCCGCCACCGTAACCAACGGCCTTGCCGCCAAACTCCACCGCCATGATCCAACTCTGCGTCGGGTCCGTAGCCGCACCCCCGCTGCTGACGGTTGGTATCAGAAAGTTGTGATCGCCCAAGGCGGTAGACGGCAGCGTACCCGTGACGCCCGAGGCGCCATGCGCCAGCCAGCCCGAGACACCAACGCTAGGCAGGTTGCTTGGTGCCGTACCGATGGCGATGGTTGACAGCGATGTCTTGGAGGCGGCAGCAAGGGCAATCGGGATCGACTTGCGCGCAGCCGCGTCTTCATCGACCGAATACTCGTTGACGACGTTGTGCGTCACGCTTGGGGCGGAGGTTGGCGGAGGCACACCTATGGGCTTACCAACACCAGTCGCGTCAATCACGGTCGGCGCAATCGAACCGTCCAGGCTGGACAGGTACACGCGCTCGGTATTAGAGTCGTTGATCTGGCCTTTGACGTATTGAGTTGCCGGCAGCGCAGACACCCAGCCCAGCGTGTCGTCGGTGATAGGGTTTCCAGCAGAGTCAACAGAGAATCGGTACAGCGTGGCGCCATCTTCGGCAAACGATGCGCCCAGGCCGGCAGCGGTCATGATCGCCTTGGTGGTCTTGACGGTATCCTTGTTCAGCGGCCGGAACTCATTGACGCGCGCCAACAGGTTGAAGGCACGGCGCGCCTGACCCGCAGGAATGGCCCGACTCGATGCGCTTGGCATTTCGCCGCCAAAGGAGTTGATCCGAATTACAGGCATGGGGAGTCCTTGTTTGTCAGCCAGAGGATTGCCGCAGCAACCAACACCGACAGACCAAAAAGAGTGGGGATGAGGAAGACTTGCCAAGGGTTCATGAGGAGCCTCTTGTTCACATGAATGTTCCAAAAACGCAGCATTTATGGATGCTTGTGTCGTTTACGGAACATGGGTACGATCGAACCCTTATTGGGTATGCCGATAAACGGCGTTTACTTGCTAACGCGATGAATGCACGGTAACGGAGGGTGTGTTACTCCAGCATCCCGACATCTACACGGTGCCTCTCGATCTCGCCGTGCTCTCGGTGCAGAACTATCAGACGCATGTCGCGACCAGCTCGGTATCCCTGACCCTGATGCCACGCATCCCGAGCGGCGAGCGTGCGGAAGTATTCCACGATGGCGCCGGGATACTCTTTGCTGTCGTGGTGGTGTACATGTCCCAGATACCAGTACCGATGCAGGCTCTTCCCCCAGTCCTCGGCACGGTCCGCGGCCATCACGCCGACCGCGTCCTTGCCCTTGATGGTGTCGCCGTGCGTAGACCCGATCAGCACCTTGCCGAAGCGGTAGTACCAGCACGCAGCAGGGCTCAGGTCTATCTCCACACGGGGTTCGTTGTGGTAGTAGCACGAGAGCATCAGTGCTAGGGTTTTACTGGTGTTCTTGTCGTGATTCCCTGGGTTGATGCGGACGATCACCTTCTGGTGCTTCTCCAGCATGCGGTCAATGCAGTAGATCTTTGCCATCAGTCCGACCTGTTGCACCTTCGGGAAGCGCCCATCAACATCAAGCTGGTTTCCGCTCGAAGTTTGGTTGGTCTGGTTGTCGGTATGGAACATATCGCCAAGGTTGAGCAGCAGCGCTGTCGCCGCACTAGGCGCGCTGGCTACAAGCCTATCCACAGCCCCCTTGGTCAGTTTTTCTGCGATCGCGAGATCGAAGTCCGCTCCCGCATCCTGCCACCATGCGTACATTCCAAAGTGCGGATCACCCATTGGGTAGACGCACATCAGATCATCGTCAGCATGTTTCGGCGGCTTCGCAATCGGCGCCATTCCCTTCACGCTCTCAGCCAGGCTGTTGGCAAATTCGATCAGAGCATCCTGCGCAGCCGCCTCGTCCCGGCTGGTCTTCACCCATTGCAGAACAGGCTCTGCCTCACCGCGGCGGTACAGGGTACTGGCACCTTGCAAGCGCTGCCCAGGTGCCGCGGCATGCGTCAGGTCATGCTCCGGGCTAAACCCCTGCATCGCTGCCTTCTGCTTGATCTTGGCCATAGCCCTCTCGACACTGCGTTTGTCGAGCTTCAGCTCCTTGGCTGCCTTGCCTTGACTTCCGGTCTTGATGACCGCCTCCAATACTTCCAATTGACGAACCGTGCAAAACTGTGCCAGTGCATTCAAATCACTCATGTTTCGTTTCTCGGGTTTGCGCAGAAGATCCGCGGCGCGCGGCGAAAATGTTTAGAGCTTGTAGACGCGCACGGGAGCGCGAGAGCCGGCGTCGTGTTTGCAGGCTAGTGCAACGGCACGCCTTGGATTTGTGTACTCCAGTGCTTCAAACGCTGCGATGGCAGCCTTGGCACCGGTTCCGATCGTCTCGATCCCGCTCGGGACTTTTTGAGCCGTCAGGCCGTGATCAAAGTGGGTCAATCCCGATGGGGAAAGAATCAGGCAGCAACTGTTCCTGAAGTGCGGGAGCTTGCCGGTCTGCCCAGCCTTCCACCACGTCATGAACTGAACAGCTTCGTCGCAGTCGCCAGCAAATCCAAACAGGCTGCCTTTGTAGCGGATGACCTTGCGGCCAACCCAGACACGGTCGCCATCAGAAATACTGGAGTCGCTCAGCATCAGACCGAGCGGTGCGCTGGCCAGGATCGTCGTCATTGCTGCACCGACTTGATGTAGTTCTGCAGCCCTACGACTTGATCCGCCAGTTTTTGAGCGACTGTTGATAGCGCAACAAGATTGCCTGCGCAGTTTCCAAGAAGTTGATACTCGATGCTTCCCTGTCCATTAGCTCCGGATCCGGCGGCGGAATCTGCACGGGCTTCACTGTTGTCGAGCTCGGCTTGCAGGTCGCGCAGCCGCTGGCCAAGAGAATCAGCAAGAGCCAGATTGATCTTTTTAGCATTAGCATATTCAGCCCTGTCCTTCTGGAGTTTGGATTGGATAGATTGCTCGTTCGCACGGTTCAGTTCCGACAGTCTCAGCGTCTCCTGCGCCAGCGCTGTACGTTGCTCGGCCTGCTCGGTACGGATAACCTCTTTGCCCTTTTGGTAGGCTATGCCATGCGACACAGCCAGGATTGCCGCAAGGACAAGGACGAGGAAGGTGCGTGGACTCAGAGAATCCATCAACAACTTGTAGACTGTCCACATGTGCTCTCCTAGTGACCGATGGTTGGATTGCGGACCTGGTCTCGCATGAGCTCCCGGTAGCGCTTTTCTTGCTGACGGATCTCTGCTTCGACGTCGCGCTGGTCCTTGTCGTTTTCCAGCCGGGCCATGCGAGCCAGAGACATGGTCTTGATCTGCCTGCGTGGCTCGTAGTCATCGCGCTCGTACTTCATGCAAACACCTCTTTGGCTGCAGCCCAAAGGTCGCAGCGGTTCTGGTAGCCATTGAGTCCGCCGTTGATTCGCTTGGTGATGCGCTCGAAGTCTCCGGAATCTGCCATCTCGTTGCAGCCGTGCGAGCTCCAGAACCAGGCA
>CAIQVX010000198.1 GCA_903875275.1 uncultured beta proteobacterium
ATCGTCCAGTTTGGCGCCGGTGCAAGCACCAATGTAGGCGATATCGATGCGGGTGGCGGCGTGATCGGCCAGCGCCACGCCATGCGCCGGGCTGTGCGGCGCGGCCAGTTGCGGGCTGAGTGTGCTGGCGTCAAAGTCATGCTGCACATCGACGCTGCCGGGGTCCGAATGCAGCGCTGTCCAATCGGAGGATGCGGGGTCTTGAACTGCGCCGGTCTGTTCCAGCCAGTGCCGCGTTACCTCGTCCGGTGCCACCAGCGCGCTTTGTGCACCCAGTTCGGCGCCCATAGTGCACAGGGTCATGCGCTCTTGCATCGACAGCGCACGCACGGCGCTGCCCGTGAACTCCAGTGCCTGGTAATTGGCGCCGTTCATGCCAAAGCGGTGGATCATGAACAGCATCATGTCCTTGGCGCAGACGCCGCTGGCGAGCCGCCCGGACCAGTGCATGGCGATGGTCTGCGGCACGCGCAGCCAGATCTCGCCCGTGACCACCACGCCGAGCATCTCTGTGCTGCCAATACCGAACATGTAAGCGCCAAACGCACCACCCGTGGGCGAGTGCGAGTCACCACCGACGCACAGCATGCCAGGGCGTACGTGCCCCTGCTGTGCAACAACGACATGGCAGATACCCTGGCTGTCGTAAACGTGGGGCAGCTTCTGCTCTGCCGCCCATTCGCGCGCCAGCCGTACGATGCTGCGTGCCGCATCGTCGCGCTCGGGTACGTAGTGGTCCATCACCAGCACGACTTTGGACTTGTCCCAGATCTGCGAGCCCAACTCTTCCAGCATGGGTTTGAGGCGCCGTGGCCCGGAAGAATCGTGGAACATGGCCAGATCAACCCTGCAGGTGACAATCTCGCCCACGCGCACAGTCGCCTGGCCAGCGGCACGCGCGATGATTTTTTGCGCCAGGGAGGATGCCTCAACCATCGCTATTCCGGTTTGGCCCCCGCGAACCTGACAACTTTCGCCCAGCGTGTGATCTCCGCCTGAACGAACCTGCTGAAGTCTTCGGGGGCGTTCCCCACCGGGATGTAGCCCTCGGTCTCCAGCCGGCGCCGCACTTCGGGCGAGGCGACAGCGTTGCGCGCTGCATCGCTGATTCTCTTCGCCAGCGCGGCATCCATGCGTCCCGGGGCGAAGAGTCCGAACCAGGCACTGGACTCATAACCCGGCAGTACTTCACTGATGGCAGGGACATCGGGGAAGGCTGCCAGCCGCTTGGCGCTGGTGACGCCGAGCGCTTTGAGCTTGCCGGCCCTGACCTGCGCCTGCGCGTTGCCCACAGCTGCAAACATCAGTTCCACCTGACCGGCCAACACATCCTGAACCGCTGGTGCGGTACCACGGTAGGGAATGTTGACGATGTAGACGCCCGACTGCATCTTGAAGGCGTCGCCCGCCAGATGCAGGGAGGAGCCAACCGAGCCGATCGCAAAATTGAGCTTGCCTGGCCTGGACTTGGCCAAGGCAATCAGTTCACGCACGTCCTTCACCGGCAGCGAGGGGTGCGCCACCAGCATGGAGGGTGATGTCGCCACGCAGGTCAGTGGCGTGAAGTCCTTCACCGGGTCAAAAGGCAGACTGGGGTAGAGCGTGGCATTGATGGCGTGACTGGTAAAGCTCATCAGCAGCGTGTTGCCATCGGGCGCCGCCTTGGCCACGGCGTCGGCGGCGATGTTGCCACCAGCACCTGGCTTGTTTTCGACGATCACGGTGCGCGAGAGTTGCCGCCCCAGTTCGTGGGCCAGCGAGCGCGCCATGGTGTCGGTGGAGCCGCCCGCCGGCGCTCCGACCAGGATGCGGATGGGGGCCAGGTTCTGTGAGCGCACCGGGCTGGCCAGCAAAGCTGCCCCCAATAGCAGCGGCAGCAGGAGCCACAGTCGCAGAGAGGTTTTCAAGTCAGCTGTGTTCATGTTTCCTTTTCACACTCCAAGGTAAGCCCGGCGCAGCGTATCGCTGGCCAGCAGCTCCGCGCCCGATCCGGAAAAACGCAGCGCACCGTTTTCCAGCACGTAGGCACGCTGCGCAACTTCGAGGGACTGGCCTACGTTCTGCTCCACCAGCAGCACCGCCAGCCCCTGCGTGTTGAGCTGCGAAATCAGCGTGAACATCTCCTCCACCAGCAGGGGCGAGAGTCCGAGTGAGGGTTCATCCAGAATCAGCAGGCGCGGCTCGGCCATCAGGCCGCGCCCGATCGCCAGCATCTGCTGCTCGCCGCCGCTCATGGTGCCGGCCAGCTGCGTGGCACGCTCCTTCAGACGCGGGAAAATGGAAAACACGCGCTCCAGATTCTGTGCACGACGTTGCCGTGCCCGCGTGAACGACCCAAGTTCCAGATTCTCCAGCGCCGACAGGTTGGGGAAGATCTTGCGCCCCTCGGGGACCTGGATCAAGCCGGCCTTCACCACATCGCGGTAATGCGCGCCGCTGATGTCCTGGCCGTCAAAGTGCACGCGACCGGCCCAGGCCGGGTAAATGCCGCACAGCACGTTGTTCAGGGTCGACTTTCCTGCGCCATTGCTGCCCAGCAGCGCCACAATCTCGCCCTCGTTGACATGCAGGTCCACGCCGCGCAGCACTTCAACGGCGCCATAACCGCCGCGCAGACCCTGGATGTCGAGCAGCGCTGTCATGCGGATGCTGCTCCATTGGCGCTGGCCATCTGGCGCAGCTTGGCAGCCGTGCCATGACCCAGATAGGCCTCGATGACGGCGGCGTTCGAGGTCACTTGGGCTGGCGAACCCTCGGCAATCAGTTGCCCCTGTGCCAGCACCCAGACGTGTTCGGCCAGGTTCATCACGGCCTGCATCACATGTTCGATCATCAGCACCGTCACGCCCGACTGCGCGATGCCGCGCACCACCGGAATCATCTCGCCGATTTCCTGCGGATTCAGGCCCGCCAGCACTTCATCGAGCAGCAGGAGCTTGGGTTGCGTCGCCAGTGCCCGCGCCAGTTCCAGCCGCTTGCGCCCCGACACCGTCAAGTCTGCCGCCGGCTTGTCGAGCTGGGAGCCCAGGCCA
>CAIQVX010000199.1 GCA_903875275.1 uncultured beta proteobacterium
GCGCTCCAGCACCACGTTACGGCCTTTGGGGCCGAGAGTGACTTTGACTGCGTTGGCCAGGATGTTGACACCCTCGACCATGCGTGCGCGGGCTTCGCCGCCGAAAATGACGTCTTTTGCTGCCATGATTAATTCTCCAAAAAAGTTATTTAATTAGTTGAGGACAGAGCGACCGGGCGCTACGCGCGTCGTTCGATCTGTCCCGCAAAGTCACTTGGTTTCGACAACCGCGAACAGGTCGTCTTCTTTCATGACGAGGAGTTCGTCGCCATCAACCTTGACGGTCTGGCCGCTGTATTTGCCGAACAGAACGCGATCGCCGACTTTGACGGCCATCGGGCTGAGTTCGCCCTTGTCGTTCTTCTTGCCCGGGCCGACAGCCAGCACTTCGCCTTGATCAGGCTTTTCGGCAGCACTGTCAGGGATGACGATGCCAGAGGCGGTCTTGGTTTCGTTTTCCACGCGTTTGACAATGACGCGATCATGCAGAGGGCGAAGTTTCATGGGATCTCCTTGAATTTGAAACAGAGGTTGAAAACACGAGCGCAATGCCGGATCGACTGGCGCCCCATAACTGAAGCGAGTACCAATGCAGAAAACCCTGTTAGCACTCAACTCTTGCGAGTGCTAATGATAAGGCAGATTGCGTGTTTTTCAAGGCTTGGTGCGGCCTTGGGCGCAAATAAAGCAGATTGCATCGACAGATCCGGCACCGTCGAGATTCATTGAATTCAGACCTAAAGTTGCACAATACGCAATAAAACTGCAGAATTCATCATATGGATACTCTTGACAAGCTCGATAAGCTGATTTTGAGCAAGCTGCAGGAAACAGGGCGTGCCACCTTCGACCAGATTGCCGAAATGGTGAATCTGTCGCCCAGCGCGGTGCTGCGTCGTGTCAAGCGGCTTGAATCGGATGGCGTCATCGACCGTTACGTGGCCTTGCTAAAACCCGAAGCGCTTGGATTGGGTTTGATGGCGCACATTCATGTGCGACTGGAAAAGAGTACAGAGAATCACCAGCGCAGTCCGCGCGACCTGTTTCGTGCAAGTGTTCAAACCTGGCCCGAGGTGGTTGAGTGCGATGCCCTGAGTGGTGAGATGGACTATTTCATGCGAGTGATAGTTCGCGACATGAGTGCGTACTCACATTTTGTTATGGAGACTTTGCTGAAGCACCCCAGCGTGCAGGACTGCCGGACCAGCTTTGTACTGGACCGTGTCAAGGCTACAACCGCTTTGCCTCTGTGAGGGATTTTCAACTCTGGGTGCGGCAGTCTAGGGAAAACCCTTATAGTTAGGCCCATGGTTGAAACTATTGAACTGATCAAGGCATCTCTGGAGGCTGGCAAGAGTCTGTTGCGCCCGCCAGTTGAGGGCGCCGGACCACCGTCGGAGTCCCGCGCGCCACCGGTGCTGGTGCCGATCCGCTCGCTAGGCGTCAATCATCGCGGTCGTATCGCACACCATTTGATCTCCCTGGACACTCGAGACAGATACCTGCGTTTCGGGTTCTCGGCCACGGACGAGCAGATTCAACGTTATGCCGACACCCTGAATTTTGAGCGCGACGAGATTTTTGGCATTTACAACCGCCGTCTTGAACTGATTGCCATGGCGCATCTGGCGTTTTCGGTCGATCCCGACCTTTCCAGTTGTGCCGAGTTCGGCGTCTCGGTCTCCAAGTCGGCGCGTGGGCGCGGATATGGTGCGCGCCTGTTCGACCGGGCTGTCATGCATGCGCGAAACGAGGGCGTGAGCCGGATGTTTATCTACGCCCTGAGCGAGAACACCGCGATGCTAACAATTGCACGTAACGCAGGGGCCACGGTGGAGCGTGACGGGCATGAATCCGAAGCCCATCTGCAGTTGCCTCCAGCGACCTTCGATACCCGCCTTGGTGAAATGGTGGCCGAGCAGATGGCACAAACGGACTACCGGATCAAGGTTCAGGTCAAGCAGTTTTGGGACTTTCTTTCCGAAGTCCAGGCACTGCGGCGTGAAGTGCAGGACGCCCAGCGCAACAGCCCGAATTAGGTGGCGGGAACGGCACCCACGCAGCCGGAATCGCGATCCGCTATCCTTTAGGGTCCTACACAACCGCATGTCCTGCTCGCTTTTCCGTGTCTGACCCCCATCCTGCGCGCCTTCCTGAGCGGGAAGACAAGCGCACATTTCTGCAAAAACTGGCCGAGTTCATCCACCCCGGCCCTGACTCCACCGACGAGTTGATTGAAACCCTGGCCGAAGCCGAAGAAAACCACATCATCGGCGCGGAGTCACGCGCCATGCTGGAGGGCGTCATCCGCATGGCCGACATGACCGCAGGCGATGTGATGGTGCCAGCAACCCGGATGGACCTTGTCAACATCGATGAACCCTACGATTCCATGCTCAGCGGGGTAATTGACACCGCGCACTCGCGTTTCCCGGTTTACGAAGACGAGCGCGAGAACATCATCGGCGTCTTGCTGGCCAAAGACCTGCTCAAGTTGCAGCGTGCACCGGAGCTCAACATTCGTGCGCTGCTGCGGCCTGTGGTGTTCGTCCCTGAAAGCAAGGGGCTGAACGATTTGTTGCGTGAGTTCCAGGGCAACCGAAATCACCAGGCCATCGTGATCGATGAGTTTGGACGTGTCGCCGGTCTGATCACGATCGAGGACGTGCTGGAACAAATCGTGGGTGAAATCGAGGACGAATTCGATATTGCCGAGGACGAAGGTGACATTTACGGTCTGGCAGACCGCAGCTACCGTGTCAGCGGCGACACAACCATCGACAGGGTTGAGCATGCCTTCGATGTCAAGCTCAGCAGCACCGACCCGCAGGACGAGTTTGAAACCATCGGGGGTCTGATCGCGCACGAAATGGGGCATGTGCCAAAGCGTGGTGAGCGTCACGCCATGGCGGGTCTGAATTTTACGGTCCTGCACACCAAGGGTGGCGCCGTGAAATGGTTCAAGGTTTCCCCGGTTTCCGATGCAACTACCTGAAACCAGGAGCACGGGCTGGATGCGTCTGACGCTGGCTCTGAGCGCCGGACTGGCGCAGGCGGCCAGTCTTGCGTGGCCCCTGCCGGCCGTGGCGCCGCAGAGTTTGGGGCTGCGCCCCGGCCAGCCGTTGTGGTGGCTTCAACTGCTGGCGTTGGCGCTATTGGTGGCGTTGCTGCAGCAAAGCCGCACCTGGCGTGCAGCGGCTTTGTTGGGGTGGACATTTTCACTGGCCTGGCTCACCGGCACGGTGGGCTGGACCTTCATCGCCATGAACACCTACGGTGGCCTGCCAACTCTGGTCTCAGCGCTGGCGGTGCTGGCCTTGACTGGCTTGATGTCACTGTTTTATGCCACGGTCTGCGCTTTGTTTGTGGCGCTGCGTCAGGCCAGAGGCGGCTCTGCCCCTGTCGTGTTTGCCGCACTCTGGACTCTGGCGGAACTGGCACGGGGCACCTGGCTGACCGGATTTGGTTGGGGAGCCTCGGGCTATGCGCACGTGGAAGGCCCACTGGCAGCCTACGCACCATGGATAGGTGTCTACGGATTGTCAGCGCTGTCGGCTTGGCTGGCTGCTGCCCTGGTGGGCGTGCACGGACGACGCAACCAGGTCCGCAGTCGGCTCGCTCCGCTGGTCATGCTGGGAATGTCCCTGTGCCTTGCATGGGTCGGGCCCGAGTATTCCAGTTCAGGCGGGTATCTGGGTGTCACCCTGCTTCAGGGCAATATTGCCCAGGACGAGAAGTTTGAAGCAGGCACTGGCATACCGCAGGCATTGCAGTGGTATGGCGAACAACTGAAGAGCAGTCGTACATCGCTGGTGATCGCGCCAGAGACGGCCATTGCCCTGCTGCCACAACAATTGCCGCCGGGCTACTGGCAAGCGTTGAGGCAGCGGTTTGGATCCGGGCCACAGGCGGCACTGATCGGCATGCCTCTGGGGGACAACGCACAGGGCTACACCAATTCGGTGGTGGCTCTTGCACCCGATCAAAGCACGCCCTGGCGTTACGACAAACAGCATCTGGTGCCTTTTGGTGAATTCATCCCCCGGTTCTTCAAATGGTTCACCGCCATGATGAACATACCCTTGGGCGACTTCAAGCGAGGTGAGGCCAGACAGCTTCCGTTTTCGTGGCAAGGTCAAAAACTGGCGGTGAACATTTGTTACGAAGATCTGTTTGGTGAGGAGTTGGCAGGGCAATTTGCGGAGCCCGCCCTGATCCCGAGCATCTTCGTCAATGTCAGCAACCTGGCCTGGTTTGGCAATGGCCTGGCGATGCACCAGCATCTGCAGATCGCGCGCATGCGTGCGCTCGAATTTGAGCGCGCGTTTGTGCTCTCCACCAACACGGGAATCAGCGCTATGGTGGATCACCGGGCGCGGGTTCTGAATTCGTTGGCACACGACGAGCGGTCCGTTCTGGTCGGCCAGGTCGAAGGACGCACAGGGCTTACGCCCTACGCATGGTGGATGGGGCGACTGGGCTTGTGGCCTCTCTGGCTGTTGGCACTGACACTGATCCTGTCTGCAGCGCGTTCCCGGCAGAAATCGCGGTAGCAACAGACGGCGGCGCTGGAGCCGCGCTCCTGGTCAGGAAGCCCCGTAAAATCAAGGCTTTACAGCACGTGGTGAAGCCGCCCAGTCATGTTGACCTTTCAGCAAATCATTTTGAAACTGCAGTCCTACTGGGACGACCAGGGTTGCGCGTTGTTGCAGCCCTATGACATGGAAGTGGGGGCCGGTACCTCGCACACGGCCACCTTCCTGCGCGCGCTGGGTCCCGAACCCTGGAAAGCAGCCTACGTGCAGCCCAGCCGCCGCCCGAAAGACGGTCGCTATGGCGAAAACCCGAATCGTTTGCAGCACTACTACCAGTACCAGGTGGTTCTGAAGCCGGCGCCGGCCAATATTCTGGAACTCTATCTGGGCTCACTCGAAGCGCTCGGATTTGACTTGAAGAAGAACGACATCCGTTTTGTGGAAGACGACTGGGAGAACCCCACGCTGGGCGCCTGGGGTCTGGGCTGGGAAGTCTGGCTCAATGGTATGGAAGTCACCCAATTCACCTATTTTCAGCAGGTCGGTGGCCTGGACTGCAAGCCCATTACCGGAGAAATTACCTACGGCCTGGAGCGGCTGGCGATGTACCTGCAGGGCGTGGACAACGTCTACAAGCTGCAGTGGACTGACAGCATGAGTTACGGCGACGTCTACCTGCAAAACGAAAAAGAGCAATCGGCCTACAACTTCGAGCATGCCGATGCCGACTTTCTGGTGACCGCTTTCGCGGCCCATGAACGGCAGGCCAAGCATCTCATCGAAGTGCAACTTGCTTTGCCTGCGTATGAACAGGTACTCAAGTGCGCGCACAGCTTCAATTTGCTTGACGCGCGCGGTGCCATCAGCGTGACCGAGCGCGCCGCCTACATCGCGCGCATCCGCAACCTGGCACGCAGCGTGGCTCAAAGTTACTATGAAAGCCGCGAGCGTCTGGGCTTTCCGATGGCACCACGTGAATGGGTGCAGCAGATGACGAAGAAGGCCGCATGATGACAAGCCAAAACCTTCTGGTTGAGTTGTTTGTGGAAGAGTTGCCACCCAAGGCGCTGAAAAAACTCGGCGATGCTTTTGCCAGTCAGTTGGCGGAGCAGTTGCGGATCCAGGGACTCGCCACGGCAGATTCGGTGGTGACGGCCTATGCGACGCCGCGGCGCCTCGGAGTCCACATCACGCAGGTGTGGAGCAAGGCCGCCGACAGAGCGGTGCAACAAAAACTCATGCCACTGTCCGTTGGACTCGACGCCAGCGGCAAGGCGACGCCGGCGCTGCTGAAGAAACTGCAGGCGCTGGGAGCGGATCTTTCTGATCCGGTCGCCGCCGTCGCAGCACTCAGAAGGGCGGGCGATGGCAAGAACGAGGCGCTGTTTTACGACAGCCTCGTCAGTGGCGCAACGCTCGACAGCGGTCTGCAGGAGGCGCTTGAGCAGGCGATCGAACGACTGCCGATTCCAAAAGTCATGACTTATCAGCTGGAGGTCGATTGCGCGCTGCCCGGCTGGAGCAGCGTGCAGTTTGTGCGTCCGGCGCATGGCCTGGTCGCACTGCATGGCAGCACTGTGGTGAGCGTCAAGGTACTGGGCCTGTCGGCTGGGAACACGACTCATGGCCATCGCTTTGAAGCGACCCGTTCGCCGGTTCTGATTACGCAGGCTGACGACTATGCCACCGTCCTGGCCAGGGATGGCGCGGTGATCGCCAGTTTTTCCGAGCGCCGTACTGAAATCGAGCGCCAGCTCGCCGCCGCGGCTGCCGAAGTGGGGGACAGCGCGCACGCGATTCACGACGAAGCCCTGCTGGACGAAGTGACAGGTCTGGTAGAGCGGCCCAATGTCCTGGTCTGTTCTTTTGATCCGGAATTTCTGGATGTGCCTCAGGAGTGCCTGATTCTGACAATGAAGGCTAACCAGAAGTACTTTCCGCTGCTTGACGCCAATGCCAGGTTGACCAACAAGTTCCTGGTTGTCAGCAACATCTGCCCGAGTGACGCCAGTGCGGTGATTGGGGGCAATGAACGCGTGGTTCGCCCGCGTCTGGCCGATGCCAAGTTCTTTTTTGATCAGGATCGCAAGAAGACACTGGCCTCACGGGTGGCCGGCCTGGACAAGGTGGTTTATCACAACAAGCTTGGTACCCAGGGTGAGCGTACGCAGCGTGTGCGGGCCATTGCCAGGTCCATCGGCGAGCAACTCGGTGGTGCTGCGCTGGCACAGCAGGCAGACACGGCAGCGCATTTGGCCAAGGTCGATCTGTTGACTGACATGGTGGGGGAATTCCCTGAGTTGCAAGGCATCATGGGCGCCTATTACGCACGCCATGACGGTTTGGGCGATGAAGTGGCCTGCGCCATCGAGGATCACTACAAACCCCGGTTTTCCGGAGATGAGCTGCCGCGCAATGCGACCGGTATGGTTGTGGCGCTGGCCGACAAGCTGGAGACGCTGGTTGGCATGTTTGGCATCGGCAATTTGCCCAGCGGCGACAAGGACCCGTTTGCCTTGCGCCGGCACGCGCTGGGCGTGATCCGGATGCTGGTCGAAAAGGACTTGCCGCTGGAACTGGACATGCTTCTGACGCGAGCCGCGCCAGTGTTTGGCGAGACGATCGACGGTTCTGTCGCAGCCCTCAGCGACTTCTTCTTTGACCGTTTGTCGGGTTTGCTACGGGAACAGGGCTATAGCGCGAAGGAGGTTGACGCCGTGCTCGCTTTGCAGCCGCAGCGTCTGGGCGACGTGCCCAAACGTCTTGCTGCCGTGCGTGCTTTTGCCGCCCTGTCGCAAGCACCGGCCCTCGCCGCCGCCAACAAGCGCATCAGCAACATACTGAAGAAAGTGCAGAACGTGGATCCGCATGTCAGTGAAGTGCTGCTCAAGGATGCAGCAGAGCTTGAGCTCTATGCGGCGATGACACAGGTGGTGCCGAGTGCGAATGCCCAGTTTGAGGCGGGTGATTACGCCGCGTCCTTACAGACTCTGGCTGCCTTGCGGGGGCCGGTGGATGCATTTTTTGATGGGGTGATGGTCAACGCCGAGGAACCTGATTTGCGGCTGAACCGCCAGGGACTGCTCAAGAGTCTGCATCAGGCCATGAACCGGGTGGCCGACCTGTCCATGCTCGCGAGTTGAACGGCTGCAGCATGAAACTCGTCATTCTTGATCGCGACGGCACTGTCAACGAAGACAGCAACGACTACATCAAGTCGCCCGACGAGTGGACTCCTCTGCCAGGGGCGCTGGAAGCCATTGCCCGGCTGAATCACGCCGGTTGGCATGTGGTGATTGCCTCCAATCAGTCCGGATTGGGACGCGGCCTTTTTGATGTTTCCACACTCAATGCCATGCACGCCAAGATGCACAGGCTGCTGGCCGACGTCGGTGGCCGGGTCGATGCGGTTTTCTACTGTCCGCATGCGCCGGAGGCGGGTTGCCACTGCCGCAAGCCGGAACCCGGTCTGTTGGAGCAGATTGGCGAGCGCTATGGCATCGACCTCAAAGGGGTCCCGATGGTCGGAGACACCATCAATGATGTGCTGGTTGCCGCAGCGGCCGGCTGCGAGCCCCATCTGGTACTGACTGGAAAGGGCGCTGCCTACAGCGAGTGCGAACTGCCCGACATTTTTCCCAACCAGACGTGCGTGCACACGGATCTGACCGCGTTTGCGGATTTCCTGATTGCACGGGAAGCTACGCCAGCGTGATGTCATTGATTCGGTCAGTCTTGCACATGGCTTGGATGCTGTTGACAGTCATTCCCTGGGGGCTTGCACTGGTGATTGCCTCGATCTGGGTCGATCGCACCCCTCTGTGGTGGTTTGCGGTTCGGTGGTTCCGTCTGGTGATCTGGGGTACCCGCGTATTTCTGGGCGTTCAGGTGCAGGTCAAGGGCATGGAGCATCTTCCGCAAGGCGATACGACGCCCGCAGTTCTGCTGTCCAAACATCAGTCGACGCTGGAAACGCTTCTGCTACCGACCCTGATGCCACATCCGCTGGCCTTCGTTTTCAAACGTGAGCTCCTGCGCATCCCTTTTTTTGGCTGGTCCATGGCCCGGCTGGACATGATTCATATCGACCGTGAATCCAGAGCGAAATCACTCAAGCAGGTGGTGACGCAGGGCAAGGCCTTGTTGACCCAGGGTGTCTGGATCATCATGTTTCCCGAGGGTACGCGTATCGAGCGCGGGCAGCGTGGCACTTATCAGACCGCCGGAACACGGTTGGCCGTGGAGTGCCGGGCCCCGGTGATTCCGATTGCCGTGTCATCGGGCAAGTGCTGGCCACGCCAGGGCTTTCTCAAATACCCCGGGCTGGTTCAGGTGTCGATTGGCCGGCCGATTCCCAGTATTGGCCGTGAACCCAAAGAACTGATGCGCGAAGTTGAGGCATGGATCGAGACCGAAATGCGCCTTATTGATCCCGAGGCCTACATCTGAATCCGTTTTTCCATCCGCGTGCCACTCGGGAGGCGCGATTGCACGAGCAGGTGGTAGCGTACGAGTTCAAGCGCGGCCAGCGACGCACGATTGGTTTTGTGGTGGGTCCAGAGGGTCTGGCCGTGCGGGCGCCGCGCTGGGTGTCTTTGCTCGAGGTCGACGCCGCCGTCCAGGAAAAAGCGGACTGGATCGTCAAGAAACTGGGGGAAACCCGTGATCGGCACGAACAGGCAATTCCGCTACGCATCGATTGGCGCGATGGAACACTGATCTCTTTTTTGGGTGCTCAGGTTCAGGTTTGTCTCGATCAACGGCAAGCCGCGGGTTTTGTCGGGGCACAGCTTGACGCCAGGGAGTCACCCCCCAAACTCTACCTTGACCTGGCAGCGGATGCGGCACCAGACAGGATACGTGAGGTCGTCCAGACCTGGATGATGCGCCAGGCGCGACGCATCTTTGCTGAGCGTCTTGATCATTTCGCGCCATTGCTGCAAGTGAAGTGGCGCAAGCTGGCATTGAGCAATGCCGCCACCCGCTGGGGCAGCGCCAGCATCGACGGTTCGATCCGATTGAATTGGCGGTTGCTGCACCTGAAGATGGCTGTGATTGACTACGTGGTGGTGCACGAGTTAAGCCACTTGCGCGTGATGAATCACAGTCCCCGATTTTGGGATACCGTGGCTTCCGTGTTACCAGACTATCTGGCGTTACGCCGACAACTCAAAGACGATACCGTGCGGCTCCCCGGTGTCTAGCGTGCCGCGAAACGGAGCACACCGTCGTCGCCCCGCGTGCGCGACAGGCGTTCCTCGAACCAGAGGGCGTGCAGGTGGGCGATCGACTCACCCATGGCGAAGGTCGTCTGATGCAGGTCCAACGTTCGTGGAAACAGCACCTGAACGATGTCGGCTGCGCTGCAGGACTTGACCCGGCAAGCGGCCATGACCTCGGCCAGACGATCACGGTGGTGGTCATGCAACTGTTCGATGCGCCGGTGCAATCCGGTGAAGGGCTTTCCATGCGCCGGTAACGTCAGCGTGCTTGCATCAAGCAGCCGAAACTTGTCAATCGACTCGAGGAACAGTTTGAGCGGGTTGGATTCAGGCTCCTGGTCGTAGACGCTGACATTGGTCGAGATGCGCGGCAGCATCATGTCTCCCCCGATAAGCAACTGCAACTGCCCGCAGTACAGCGAGATGTGCTCCGGGGCATGGCCATAGCCGCTGATGCATTGCCACCGCTGTGTGCCGATGGTCAGCTCGTCACCGTCCATCAGGCGCCGAAAATGGCGTGGCACGGCGGGTACCAAGGTCTTGAAGTAGTTGGCACGTCCCTTGATCTTCTCCACCGACGGAGGATCGTTCAATCCGTGCGCGGCAAAAAAAACGGCCGCCGAATCGCCACCAAAACCGGTCGCACACTCACTGCCTATTCGTGCCAGGTTGAAGTCGGTCGCACTCATCCACAGGGTGACGTTCCAGCGCTGACACAACCAGTAGGCCAGGCCGATGTGGTCAGGGTGCATGTGAGTGACGATCACGCGCAGAACCGGCATACCTTCAAGCTCATGGTCGAAGATCTGCTCCCATTGCATCCTGGCTTCTTCGGTGCTGATGCAGCAATCAACGATGCTCCAGCCCTGACGACCATCGATTTCATCACGTAACAGCCACAAATTGATATGGTCTAGCGCAAAGGGCAGAGCCATACGCAACCACTTCACGCCTGGCGCAACACTCAGGCTGGCGCCTGGCGCTGGCAGTGCCGCACCGAGTGGGTAGTGCAACTGCTTCTCAAGTTCGTTAGCGGGTGAGTTCAAAAGGAATCCTGATTTGCTCCATAATTGACGTTTACGTAAACGTCAATCAAGAGCGACATTCTAGGCGAGGGAGGTCTTTTGCCCAGTCACCATTGTTGAGAACAAGTTATGGCCATCACCTACAGCATCAGTGATCTGGCGCGCGAGTTTGACCTGACCACCCGCGCCATGCGCTTCTATGAGGACATGGGTTTGCTGCAACCTGAGCGTTGTGGCCCTGGAGGACGAACGCGGGTATACAGCGGGCGTGACCGAACCCGCTTGAAATTGACACTGCGGGCCAAGCGGCTCGGTTTGAGTCTGACGGAGGCCAAGGAAATCATCGACATGTACGACAGCCCGCGCGATACCGGCCCGCAGTTGCAGAAATTCCTGACGGTGATCGCCGCACACCAGAAGCAGTTGGAAGCCCAGATGACGGACTTGCAAGCCAATCTCGATGAGCTCAAGGTGCACC
>CAIQVX010000200.1 GCA_903875275.1 uncultured beta proteobacterium
AAGTAACTCATCAGCTTGGCACGCATACGGGCAATGATACCGAAGGAGCGATGCGACCTTTGCTCGCGCTTTGGCCCGGGAGTTCAGGGCAACTCGGCGCCGCCCAGGCGGGTGGCAATCACGCCAGCGCGTTCGGCAAGATACCCCGACTGCGGCAACTTCTCGAAATACTTCGGTCGGGGCAGCATCACCGCAAGCCGGGCCGCCTCGTAAGCCGTCAACTTCGAAGCGGGCTTGCGGAAATAGTGCTGCGCCGCCGCCTCGGCGCCAAAAACACCTTCGCCCCACTCGACGCTGTTGAGGTAAATCTCAAGGATGCGCTGTTTCCCAAGCACGGCCTCCAGCACCAGCGTCAGCACAAACTCCTGTGCCTTTCGCGGCAAAATTCGCTCACCCGACAGAAACAGGTTTTTTGCCAGTTGCTGCGTGATGGTCGAGCCGCCCACCACTTTCGGAGGTCGCACAGGCACCTTCTTGCCCGCCTGAGCGGCTGTCACGGCCCGGCCGGCCTGTGCCTTGGCAAGCTGTGCCTGTGCCCTGGCGTTCTTCTGCCAGGCTTTTTCGAGGGCATCCCAGTCCACTCCATCGTGGTTGCTGAAACCGTCGTCTTCACTGGCAATCACCGCCTGCTTGAGCAGATCCGAAATATGGTCGTAGGGTACCCATTGCTGGCGCCAGGGCAACCGGCCCTTCTCCGACAGCAGGCGCCACGCCTCCGAGCGCTGGAAGGAGGTGGACTCGGGCACCAGCACGGCCATGGCAGCAATCCGAAATACAAAAAAGAGCTGCAGTGCCAGCACAGCCATCAACAGCAGTCCAAGCCAGCGCAACAAGGGTTTCATGAGGCTAGGGCATCAATGCCCGCAACTCTGTCAGCACCTGCTGCGCCGGCGGATAAACACCGCGCCAGATAAGGAAGGCCTCAGCCGCCTGCTCCACCAGCATGCCCAGGCCATCCCGTGCCACAGCGCCGTGCGCCAGCGCCCAGGCCATGAAGCGCTGGGCTGCGCTGCCATACATCATGTCGTAGGCCAGGGCTCCGGGCTTGAGTGCGCTGGGGTGCACGGGAACATCACTGCCCTTGAGACTGCTGGCGCTGGCATTGATCAGAATATCAAAGCCACCAGAGAGATTCTGCAAACCTTGCGCCAGCAGCGGAATCTGATGCGACCGTGCAAGCTCGCTGTGGCGCGCCACCAGTACCCTGGCTCGCTCCAGAGTACGGTTTGCCACCGTGATGCTGGCAGGCCGCGCCAGCAGCAAAGGACCCAGAACACCGGCGGCGGCGCCACCGGCACCTATAAGGAGCAGGCGGCGACCGCTCAGGTCGAACCCGGCGTTGCACTGAATGTCATTGACCAGGCCGGCGCCATCGGTGTTGTCAGCCATGATCACACCGTCCCTCATGGTCAGGATGTTGGCGGCTGTGGCGAGTGTGGCGCGCTCCGAGTGATGACGGGCGAGTGCGGCGGCCTCAAACTTGAAAGGCACGGTGATGTTGCAGCCATGCCCGCCCTCGGCGAAAAAGGCATCGACTTCGCTCACGAATCCGTTCAGTGGGATGAGTCGCTTGCCGTACTGCAGTGTCTGCCCCGTGAGTTCAGCAAAACGCGCGTGGATCCACGGCGACTTGCTGTGATCGATCGGGTTGCCCATGACGCAGTAGAGATCCATAGATTGTCTTCTTCAGCCCTTGGTGAGCTCGGGCTCAGTTTCCGGTTAATCGTGTTTCCAGCGTCTCATCGCGCGTGAACTTGAAACGCGAGACAACCCAGATCTGCTCAGCCTGACGTCGCATGGCAGCGTTGAAGCGACCAAACGGACCAGCACTTCTGACAATCGCTGCTGCGCGTCTGTCGAGCGCCCGATTGCCCGAACCCTCGACGATCTCGACCTGATGGATCTTTCCATCAAAATTCACGGTAACCGCCAGGGTCAGTTCACCGTACAGTTTCCTGCCCGCACTTTCCGGAAAATTCTCGGTACCTTTATCCTCGATACGCCGACGCAGGCGATCATAGTAGATCGCATACACCTCTTCCCGCGTCGATGGGCCAATGAAACGTTTCCTGGGGCGTTCGTTTTCGACCTTGATGCGTCGCTCTATTTCAGCCAACAACTTGCTCAACTGACGCCGTGTCTGTTCACGCTGCACCTGCTCCGGTGAGGGGTTGCTGGGCTGATTCGGATCCGGGGCGGGCATGGCTGCCAGACGTGACCTGACCTCGGCCAGCAGAAAATTCTGCTGCTCCTTAAGCGTCTGCAAGTGCGCTTGCGCCTGAGCCTCGCTGGTGTCACCCGATTGAGCAAGCGGTGCGGGCGGCAATGGACTGCTGGCGCGACCCGCCTGGTCGTCACCCCCACCGACCATATTGGCCTGCGCTATGGCACGCGCCTGAACCGGGCGTTCCGCGGTCCGCGCATTAACCAGAACCACTTCCAGCGGCGTGTCCTGAAAGACACGGTTGAACGCTTCGGGGTCCACGAAACGCACCGACAACAGGACCGCGTGAAAAGCGATCGATGCGCCCAGGGCCAATTGCAGAGTGCTAAGGGTGGGCCACTTCACGACACATCATTATCACTGGAGGGATTGGAGTTCGCGCTGTCGCTGTCGGTCAGGTCAACAACAATCGCAATCGGTCCGGCAACGATGCTATCGTCGCCGTCTTCATCCTCGACACCCGGCTGCGAGGCTGCGGTGTCGGTCAAGGCATCCAGACGCGCCAGCGCAGTTCCGTTGACATCCAGGCTGACTTCGTCAATGTCGCCGAGTCTGACCCGCAGGCGCGCACCACGCGGCAGTCCCTGTGCTCCCGCGACCGTCAGCACAAGCGGTAGCTCGTCGGCCCGCACCATGTTCTCCCTGAACACGGTCGCGCTGATTTCAGTGATGGCGTTTTGCTGCAGGTACTTCAGTGTCCAGAAACGCTCCATGGCACCCTGGTACGCGTTGTAAGCCGAATAGGCGGCGTCAAAACTGGAAATGATGGAAAACAGATCGGCGTCCTTGGGCTTGAACGGTGCCGCCAGCGCGGCGGTCTTGCCATGACGCGCACAGGCAATGATCTGCCACTGGTTCACGAGATCGGTGTAGCGACGCAGCGGAGAACTGCTCCATGCGTAGCTCTTGACACCGATTCCCGCGTGCGGCAGGGCCTTGGTACCCATGCGGACTTTGACACCGGGCGACAGCGATGCCTGACTGCGGTAGATGCCGGGCACGCCCAGTTCCGCCAACCAGGAGCCCCAGGTACTGTTCGCCAGAATCATGGCCTCGGAGACAATGAGGTCCAGTGGGGCACCACGCTGGCGAACACTGATTTGCACCGTCTCCGTTCCTTTCGGTTCGGCCCCCTGGTTTTCAAGCAGTCTGAAGTTGTAATCAGGCCGATTGAAAGTTTCAGGCTTGCCACGCACGACTTCACGCCGGCCTTTCAGGTGTCGGGCCAGACGAAACAGGAAGGCCAGTTCTGCGCGCTGCTTGTGCAACACCGGTGCTGCGCTCCCCTGCACGATCGCAGTGTCTTCCAGCCACTGCGCCGTCACCAGCGTGTCAAGCTGGTCATGTCGCAGATTGGCTTCGATACGGACCCGGTCCAACCGGGTTTCGCTGCCCCTGACCTCCAGCGTGGCCTCATCGACGGTCAGGTACAGGGACACGGCAGGGCACTCGCGACCCTCCTGCAATGTGTAGCTCTGTACCACATCATCGGGCAGCATTGTGACCTTGTAGCCAGGCATGTAAACCGTGGAAAGACGCGACCGCGCCACCACATCCGTCGGACTGCCGGGAAGGATCGCCAGACCCGGCGCCGCAATGTGGATTCCTACCAGTACAGTGCCCGTACCCAGGCCCTGCACTGACAGTGCGTCGTCGATTTCAGTTGTAGCGGAATCGTCTATGGAAAACGCGTGGGCTGCTGACAGGGGCAACTCCTCCAGGATCGGCGTCGCCTGCAACTTTGGAAAGGTGGTGCCTCTTGGAAAATTCTCCAGCAGGAAACGCTTCCAGTGAAACTGGTAGGGCGAGTCAATCGCGCCTGCCTTCACCAGCAAATCCAGCGGTCCGAGCCGGGTGGCCCGTGACGCTTCCACCACGGCCTTGTATTCCGGCGCGTTCTTGTCAGGCTTGAACAGTATCCTGTACAGCTGCTCCCGTATCGCCTGCGGGCATTGCCCCTGAATCAAGTCCTGAACCCATTGCTCGATCAGCCGGGAAATCAGCTTCTTCTTTTCAATTCCGGCCAGAGCCTGGGCCAGAATCTCGGCCGACGCCTTGCGGAAGCGCCCTTTGCCGGCCCGCCGAAAATAGTGTGGTGCTTCAAACAGACGCAGCAGAGTTCCAGCCTGCTGCTCCAGGGTCGCATCCTGGATCGCGCTGCTGCTGAAATACTCGCGTGCCAGGTCAGCAAAGCCGAATTCCTCGTCCGGAGAGAACTCCCAAGCCAACTCAAGTTCGATAGTCTGGCTGATGCGCTGTGCATTCTCGATCAGTTGCGCCGGAGTGGGCTTCTCAAACTTGAGCAGGATATTGGCCGTCTTGACTTTGACCCTCTTGCCACTTTCGAGCTCAACTTGTGCCGAAGATTCTGTCTCGGACAGTAAGCGGGCCGCCAGGAATTTTCCAGCTTCTTCAAACATTAGGTACATGTCCGGCATTGTCCCAGCAAAATGACGCAGCCAGGCTTTCTCAGGCTAGCGCCAGAAACTCCAGCAGCGTCGGCAAATGCAGTTCGAAGTCGCTCAGGGCATGATCCCCGCCCTCCAGTAAACGGACATGGGCCCGTGCGTAGCGCTGGTGCATCTCGCGCCAGTCCAGCAACTCGTCTCCCTTGGCAATGACGGCCAGGCAACGTTCTGGGTGCCTCAGGTCTGACAGGCTCAGGTCAGCCAGTTGTTGGACAAATTCTTCGCGAAAGAAGAAGCGCTCAGCAGGGTCATGCCACAGACTGTGCTGACCGATGTACTGTGCCAGGTCTCGCGCCGGATTGACCGCAGGGTTCAGCAGAACCGACTTGCAACCGGTCTGATCAGCCACCCAGCTCGCGTAGAAGCCGCCAAGCGATGACCCCACGACCGCCATGCTGATGTGCGGCCAGTCGGCAATACCCTGCGTTACCAGCTGCATGGCCTCACGTGGCGAGGCCGGCAGCTGCGGACACCACCAGACCACGCCCGGATGCCGATCCGCGATCATCTCGCCCAAGCGGCGTGCCTTGTTGGATTTTGGCGAAGAGCGAAAGCCGTGCAGGTAAAGCAGATGGGTGATCGGTCTGGAAACTGACATGGGGTCTTCATACTGGCTGCCATGAAGGGATAATTGCCCGATGGCAGTTGTTTTCAAGAATGCGTCGCTGTGGCAGCGTATCACACCCTGGTTTCGCGGTTTTGACGGCCCGCTCGCGTTTGCCGTCTTTCTTCTCGCCTGTGCCGGACTGCTGACGATGTATTCATCCGGATTTGACCAGGGCACACGTTTTGAGGACCACGGGCGCAACATGTTGCTGGCTGGCTTCATTTTATTTGTTGTGGCGCAGATCCCGCCCCAGCGCCTGATGTCGCTGGCAGTGCCGCTTTACCTGATCGGCGTTACTCTGCTGGTGGCTGTGGCTGTTTTTGGTGTCACCAAGAAGGGGGCACGGCGCTGGCTCAATGTTGGGGTCACGATCCAGCCCAGCGAGATACTCAAGATCGCAGTGCCATTGACGCTGGCGTGGTGGTTCCAGAAACGCGAAGGCCAGTTGCGCCCTCTGGACTTTGCAGTGGCCGCTGTGTTGCTGACTGTCCCGATTGCCCTGATCGTGCGCCAGCCCGACCTGGGCACGGCCATCCTGGTGCTTTCGGCAGGCCTGTCGATCATCTTTCTTGCCGGCCTGTCCTGGAAACTGATTCTGCCGCCAGTCCTTCTGGGGATTCTGGGTGTCACACTGCTGGCTGTGTTTGAACCGCAGTTGTGTGCCGAAGGCGTGCGCTGGCCGGTGCTTCACGATTATCAGCAGCAGCGAATTTGCACGCTGCTGGACCCGACACGCGACCCCTTGGGCAAGGGCTTTCACATCATTCAAGGCATGATCGCCATCGGTTCGGGCGGTTTTTGGGGCAAAGGCTTCATGCAGGGGACACAGACCCATCTCGAGTTCATTCCAGAACGCACGACTGATTTCATCTTTGCCACTTTTTCCGAGGAATTCGGGCTATTTGGCAACCTGCTACTGATTGCCGGATTTTCCTTCCTTATCCTGCGCGGCCTGAACATTGCCCTGGAAGCGCCAACCCTGTTTTCCAGGTTGCTGGCCGGCAGTATCACGCTGATTTTCTTTACCTACGCGTTCGTCAACATGGGCATGGTCAGCGGCATCCTGCCGGTCGTCGGAGTGCCGCTGCCGTTTATCAGCTATGGCGGCACCGCCATGGTCACGCTCGGGATGGGACTGGGCATATTGATGTCCATCGCCAGGTCCAAACGGCTTGTGCAATCCTGAAGCTGCGTCGAACAGGCCAAAGTGACGCGAAGCGAGGCCGCTCGGTCCTCCACTAAAATCAGCCATGACCTCTCGCCAACCCACTCTCGAACGCCTGGCCATCGCCAGGTCGCTGCTGCTTGATCCGTTTGGACTGGATGAATCCGATCTGAGCCGTGCGTTAGGCGAAATCCGGTCGCACAAGGTGGACGAGGCCGACCTTTATTTCGAGTACACGCGCTCTGAAGGCTGGAGTCTGGAAGAAGGCATTGTCAAGACCGGGTCCTTCAGCATCGACCAGGGTGTCGGGGTACGCGCTGTCAGCGGGGAAAAAACCGCCTTTGCCTACTCGGACGATATTTCTGCAGCCTCGCTGCTGGACGCTGCCCGCACTGTGCGAACGATATCGAGTGCTTCGCAAACCAGAATCGTAGGCGCTGGCCCCCGCAAGATTGCGGCCGGCCGCTCGCTGTACCCTGAACTGGACCCGATCACCACGCTTGACAGCGCCGGCAAAGTGGCCCTGCTGGGAACCGTGGAGCGCCTGGCGCGTGCGAAGGATCCGCGCGTAGCGCAGGTCATGGCGGGTCTGGCGAGCGAATACGATGTGGTTCTGGTTGCCCGCGCCGACGGGACGATTGCCGCTGACGTGCGACCACTGGTGCGCCTGTCGGTTACCGTGATTGCCGAGCAGGTCGTCGGTGGCAAGCGTCGGCGTGAGTTGGGTTCGGCAGGCGGCGGTGGACGATTCGGTCTGGCCTATTTCGATGCGGCACGGATCAACCAGTATGTCGACGAAGCGGTCCACGCTGCACTGACGAATCTGGAGGCGCGTGCGGCACCGGCCGGTGAAATGACTGTGGTTTTGGGTCCGGGCTGGCCAGGCATCCTGCTGCACGAGGCGATTGGTCATGGTCTGGAGGGCGACTTCAACCGCAAGGGTTCGAGCGCCTTCAGCGGGCGAATTGGCCAGCGCGTGGCCGCCAGGGGTGTCACCGTGCTGGACGATGGGACTCTGGCAGACCGCCGCGGATCGCTCAATATCGATGACGAGGGCAATGCCAGCCAGCGCAACGTCCTGATAGAGGACGGCATTCTCAAGGCCTACATGCAGGACGCAATGAATGCCCGTCTGATGGGAGTCCCGGCCACCGGCAACGGGCGCCGCGAAAGTTATGCCTCGGTCCCGATGCCGCGCATGACCAACACCTATATGCTGGGTGGCGACAAAGACCCGAAAGAGATCATCTCCAGCATCAAGAAAGGGCTGTACGCCAGCAACTTCGGAGGCGGACAGGTTGACATCACTTCCGGAAAGTTCGTCTTCTCCGCCAGTGAAGCCTACTGGGTCGAGAACGGCAGGATCGTGTATCCGGTCAAGGGGGCGACGCTGGTCGGTAGCGGACCCGAATGCCTCAAACGCGTCAGCATGATAGGCAACGACATGAAACTCGACAGTGGCGTTGGTACCTGCGGCAAGGAAGGGCAAAGCGTGCCCGTGGGCGTTGGGCAGCCGACTCTGCGCATCGACGGTTTGACGGTTGGCGGCACTGCCTGACCGACTCGACGAGTTCGCATGAAATTGACTGTGCTACATTTAGCCTCATGAAGTCGGCCTCTTTTTACTTTAGCTATTTTTGGTTCTCAAGCGCCTTTGGCGGTAGAGAGTTCTGAACGTACCTGACTAACACGTCCCGATCTTCCAGAAACCGCCGGCATCCCGGCGGTTTTTTTTTGCCCATTCGAATTTTTTCTGATTGACTTAGGAGTATCAACATGAATGCCAAAGCCACCATGGCCGCTGCCGACACCTGGTATGCGAAAGCGATTGCCCCGATCGACGACCGTACCGGTCAAACCGACGACGAACGCATCAAGGACATCACCGTGTTGCCACCTCCTGAACATTTGATTCGGTTCTTTCCGAT
>CAIQVX010000201.1 GCA_903875275.1 uncultured beta proteobacterium
GCTACATGTACCGCGCCATCTTCATTCCGTTCCTGATCATGTCGCTGGCGGCGCTGGGCGTGAACATTCTGGTCGGCTACTGCGGCCAGATCTCGCTCGGTTCCGGCGCCTTCATGGCCGTTGGTGCCTACGCCGCCTTCAACTTCTTTGTGCGCATTCCCGGCATGCCGCTGGTCCCGGCGCTGATTCTGGGCGGCCTGTGTTCCAGCGCCTTCGGTATCCTGTTCGGACTGCCGAGCCTGCGCGTCAAAGGTCTGTATCTGGCTGTCGCAACGCTGGCAGCGCAGTTCTTCAGCGACTGGATGTTCCTGCGTATCAAATGGTTTACCAACGAATCCACGTCCGGCTCGGTCTCGGTCACAGGCTTACAGGTATTCGGCATGCCCATCGACTCCCCTGTCTCCAAGTACCTGTTCTGTCTGTCGATTCTGGTGGTGCTGGCGCTTTTGTCCAAGAACCTGGTGCGCTCAGCCATCGGCCGCGAATGGATGGCGATCCGCGATATGGACGTGGCCGCGGCGGTGATCGGCATTCGCCCGATGTACGCCAAACTCAGCGCCTTCGCCGTGAGTTCCTTCATCATCGGTGTTGCCGGTTCCCTTTGGGGATTCATCTACCTGGGCGCCTGGGAGCCAGCTGCGTTCTCGGTCGATCTCTCATTCAAGCTGCTGTTTATGGTCATCATCGGTGGCATGGGTTCCATCATGGGCAGTTTCTTCGGCGCCGCCTTCATCGTGGTCCTGCCGATTGCCCTGAACCAGTTCCTGCCCGTGATCGGAGCTGTGGTGGGCCTTACGATTTCGACCGCGGTTACCTCGCACGCCGAGTTGATCATTTTTGGCGCCCTGATCGTCTGGTTCCTGATTGTGGAACCGCACGGCCTGGCCAAACTCTGGAGCATCGGCAAGCAAAAGCTGCGCCTGTGGCCCTTCCCGCATTGAACCTGTTTTTTTGTCAGTTGTTTTTCGTTCGTTAACCCAAGCACCCCGGTGCTATCCACTCAGGAGACAAGCATGAAAATTAGAAATCTGGCAGCGGCAGCCTTGATCGCGGCCGTTGGATCAACCGCCTTTGCGCAGGCCAAGGAGCAGTTCTTTCCGCTACTGTCCTACCGCACTGGCGCCTACGCTCCCAACGGCATCCCCTGGGCTGATGGCAAGCAGGACTATCTCAAGATGATCAACGCACGCGACGGCGGTATCAACGGCGTCAAGATCACGTTCGAGGAATGCGAAACAGCCTATGCCACCGACCGTGGTGTGGAATGCTACGAGCGCCTCAAGAGCCGCCCCGGCGTCACCATGATTGACCCGCAGAGCACCGGCATCACCTTTGCCCTGACGGAGAAAGCGCCGGGCGACAAGATCCCGCTGCTGACGGTCGGCTACGGCCTGTCGGTAGCGCAGGACGGCATGGCCTTCAAGTGGAACTTCCCCCTGTTGGGCAGCTACTGGACCGGCTCTGACATCCTGATCCAGCACATTGGCAAGAGCCTGGGTGGCGTGGACAAGCTCAAGGGCAAGAAGATCACGCTGGTCTATCACGACAGTCCGTTTGGCAAAGAGCCGATCCCGCTGCTGCAGGAGCGCGCCAAGATGCACGGTTTCGAGTTGCAGTTGTTGCCCGTGACGGCACCCGGCGTCGAGCAAAAGGCAACCTGGCTGCAGGTACGCCAATCCAAGCCCGACTACGTGCTGCTGTGGGGCTGGGGCGTGATGAACTCCACGGCGCTGAAAGAAGCGCAGGCCACTGGCTATCCGCGTGACAAGATGTACGGCGTATGGTGGGCTGGTGCCGAGCCGGATGTGAAAGACGTTGGCGCAGGTGCCAAGGGCTACCACGCGCTGGCCATGCACAGCTCAGGCCAGCAACCCAAGGTCATGCAGGACATCCTGAAGCATGTACATGCCAAGGGCCAGGGCTCGGGTCCGAAGGACGACGTCGGCGCCGTGCTGTACACCCGTGGTGTTGTGATCTCGATGCTGTCGGTGGAAGCCGTGCGCCGTGCGCAGGAGCGCTTTGGCAAGGGCAAGGTCATGACCACCGAGCAAGTACGCTGGGGCCTGGAAAATCTGGCGCTGGACCAGAAAAAACTCGACGCACTCGGCTTCAACGGCGTGATTCGCCCCGTCAGTTCATCGTGCCAGGACCACATGGGTTCGACCTGGGCACGTATCCAGGACTGGGATGGCGCCAAGTGGGCACCTTCCTCGGATTGGTACGAAGCTGACGAGCAGATTCTCAAGCCCATGATCAAGGCCGGTGGAGAGAAGTATCTGGCCGACAAGAAGATGACACGCCGTGTAGCAACGGACTGCCAGTCCTGATTTGATCTATCGTTCTCTGCTTGGCAGCTTGTCATTGCGGACCTGATCCGCAATCCATGGATCCCGGGTCAAGCCCGGGATGACAAGCCAGGCAGGTAATGACAGTCCAACCCGAAGCACTGCGTGCAGTGCTTCCGATTGGTAAAAGGTAAAACGCTATGGACCCCAAAAACATCGTTCTCAACGTCAATGGCATCGAGGTCATTTACAACCACGTCATTCTGGTGCTCAAAGGCGTTTCCCTGACCGTACCCGAAGGCAATATCGTGGCCATTCTGGGCGGCAACGGCGCCGGCAAGACCACTACGTTGCGCGCGGTCTCCAACCTGCTCCAGGGTGAGCGCGGTGAGGTAACCAAGGGCTCGATCGAGCTGCGCGGCGAACGTATCGAAAACCTCTCACCAGCCGATCTGGTGCAGCGCGGTGTGGTGCAGGTGATGGAAGGGCGACACTGCTTTGCCCACCTGACCATCGAAGAAAACCTGCTCACCGGCAGCTACACGCGCAAGGACAAGGGCGAGATTGCGCGCAACCTGGAAAAGGTCTACACCTACTTTCCGCGCCTGAAAACGCGGCGTACCAGCCAGGCCGCCTATACCTCCGGTGGCGAGCAGCAGATGTGCGCCATTGGCCGCGCCCTGATGGCCAACCCCAGCATGGTGCTGCTCGACGAGCCGTCGATGGGTCTGGCGCCGCAGATCGTGGAAGAAGTGTTCGAGATTGTGAAAGACCTCAACCGCAAGGAAAAGGTCACATTTCTGCTGGCGGAGCAGAACACCAACATGGCGCTGAAGTATGCCGATTACGGCTACATCATGGAATCGGGCCGGGTGGTGATGGATGGCGTGGCCAGCGACCTCGCCAGCAACGAAGACGTCAAGGAGTTCTACCTGGGTGTGGGTGGCGGCGAGCGCAAGAGCTTCAAAGACGTCAAAAGCTACAAACGGCGCAAGCGCTGGCTGGCATAAACCGTTAAGGACACCGCATGTCAGAACACTACGACGCGCTGGAACATCGCGCCCCCGATGCGCGCGAGGCCGCACTTTTGGCCGCCTTGCCCGCGCACATTGCGCACGCCAAGGCCCAGGCCCCGGCGTTTGCCCTGTCGCTGGCGCAGATTGACGCTGCTGCCATTACGACGCGGGAGGCACTGGCCACGCTGCCCGTCATTCGCAAACACGCTTTGCTGGAACAGCAAAAAGCCGCGCGCGCCGCTGGGGGCAATGTGTTTGGCGGCTTTAGCGCGCTGGGTTTTGGGCGGCAAATGCCACGCGTGTTTGCCAGCCCCGGCACCATCTACGAGCCCGAAGGAGCGGGTGCCGACTACTGGCGTATGGCGCGCGCCATGTTTGCCGCCGGATTTCGCGGCGGCGAGCGGATTCACAACTGCTTCAGCTACCACTTCACACCGGCGGGATCGATGATGGAAACCGGCGCGCATGCCCTGGGTTGTACCGTGTTTGCCGGGGGCACCGGCCAGACCGAGCAGCAAGTCAGCGCAATGGCCGAGTTGCAACCCGCAGGCTACATCGGAACCCCCAGTTTCCTGAAAATAATCTTGGAAAAAGCGCTCGAGTTGGGCGTGGCCTTGCCCAGCTTGCGCCGGGCGCTGGTCTCGGGCGAGGCTTTTCCGCCCTCGCTGCGCGACTGGACGACTGCCCATGGCGTAGACGCCTACCAGTGCTACGCCACGGCCGATGTGGGCCTGATTGCGTATGAGACCGCCGCCCGCGAAGGTCTGGTGCTTGACGAAGGCGTGATTCTGGAAATCGTGCGACCTGGCACCGGCGACCCGGTGGCGGTGGGCGAGGTGGGCGAGGTGGTGGTCACCGCCTTAAACCCCGCTTATCCGCTGGTTCGTTTTGGCACCGGCGACTTGTCGGCTGTATTGGCCGGGCCGTGCCCCACCGGGCGCAGTAATTTGCGGATCAAAGGCTGGATGGGCCGCGCCGACCAGACCACCAAGATTCGGGGCATGTTCGTGCA
>CAIQVX010000202.1 GCA_903875275.1 uncultured beta proteobacterium
AATCCTACAAATCCTGAGCCTGACCATGTTTGAACAAACCCCAATAAATCAACTGCTTACACCACCCTCAGCCAATTCAGATGCGAGTTTCGGGCCTCAACAGCTCGTTCTCCTCTGAAAAACGTTGGGACACTACTGATGTTCAATCTTTCAAAAGTGAAATATTTTTTGCGATCACTGCGGCCAATTCGGAAAGGTCCGGCTCTGGATCGGCAATGCCGAGTGCCTTAAACCCGCCTTTGGCGATGGCAGTTGATTCGCGCTGTGAGTAGCCCAGCGATTTGAGGGCGCGTTCAAACTCTCGGATCGTTTGCGGTTTGACGGGCGCAGTAGTGACCACCAGTGTGGCGGCTGTGTTATCTGCATTTGGAGTGCCGGTCATATCGCGTCCTTCGGAAAGCTGAAAGCGGCCAGTCGTGAGACAGGCTCGATTGCTTCGGAAGTCGCACCCAGCGGCTTGGATGAAGATGCTGAACAACCATCCCGGTTATTCGGCACAGCGTTATTGTGCCACATCACTGCTTACCCTGCAATAGTTTTTTGAAGTGGTCCGCGACAACAGCCACGGCGTGAGTTCGTGAATAGCCTTTTGCCCGTAGCTCCCTTTCCATCTGGCGCTTTCTTTGCGCGATGTTTGGCACGGTGCCAGGTATCCACGCGGCGACAGTGCGGCGAACGTTTTCAAGCATGGCGGTCTCCCGGTTGGATAAAGTCGCGCAGAATTTGCTCTGCCTTGATATTGGAGTGAACACGGTCAATCACGATGCCGACGGTCCGCACGGCCAGCAATTGCAGGTCGTGATCGCTGGCCTGTTGAGAGGCTTTGACGGCTTCGCCAAGCCGTGCGAGTCCTGCGCTGTTATGCGGGGGCACTGGTTCACCGTCCATTTGATTGACTAGAAAAGTGGTAATTACATCGATGAAAGTTTCCATTTGTCGGTCCTTTGAATGTTTGTGATGACTGTCTGCTGAAGCTTTGGGTACCCCCCCTCCCCCTATCTCCCGCGTGAAAAAATGTGATTAATACTTCGGTCCTGTAAGCGAACCTGCCAGAGATATAACGCGCCCACCTGTCGATGCCACGCTTGGATTCCGCCTGCGTCTTATTCGCATGACACGCTCGGCATATCGACTGCTGGTTGCTGTCGTCACCGGTACCGCCTTCAGCCTTTGGTATTCGATGATCAACCTCTCGCGCCAGACTTACACGCCCATCTGCGCTGCACACTTGACAAAGCCCATGATCACGGGCCAATATTCGCAGCCGTTTTTTGTCCCACTCGCTGTCATATCCCCTGTCATGCTTAGTGATATTGGTGACATTGGCGAGTAATGAGGATTCATGCGGGTTTGCGCGTGATTGAGGTGGTGACATTGAAGTGATTTAGTGTTTTGATTGGTTTTGTCTTGTTACTTAATTCACTCTTAAATCTCGCTTTGCTCACTGCTGTACACCGCATGAATACTCATAACTCCCTTAACTCCCTTTTGTCACTCATGCGCTCACGGAGTGATAACGCTGTGCCACGCGGCCACCAGTGTTTGCATCCCTGCGCATCTCGATCAGTGGTGGTGCCAGGTTCAGCAGCTTTTCAAGCGATGCCTTGACCTCCGGTATGCGCTTGCGATTCCATACCTGCTGAATCTCTGACAGCTTGATGCCGGGGTCTTTGATGACCACGTCCAGCACGGCCAGGGTGAAGGCGTCTAACTCGGTTTCATCCTCGCCAGTCAGGAACACATAGGTGATGGACTGTTGCCAGTATTCGACCCAGGCCACTGCAGCGCGAAGGTCGCACCGCTGTATCTCGCTGCGCATGGCCATCAGGCAGAACACCATTGCCAGCATTCGCGCATAGACTTCTGACCTCGCCATCAAGCTCCCGGCCTTGCCGTCGCGGTCGCGTGTCAGTTGCGGATACAGCTCGCACCAGAACTCTTTTGCATCGGGCGTCATGATGATTTCATGCGTGTTGTTGGCGTGCGGATCGCCGCGAGTGGCATAGTCAATCGCGTCAGCCACACGCACCGCCAACGCATTTAGAACCGCGTCAGGTGTCGGCTCAGGCAGTGGCACCAGCTTAGGCCGGTGCACGTGAGCCACGATGAATCGATTTAGCAGGCCATTTGCCGCGTCGTTCTCTGTGCTTTTCTCGCGCAACTCATAGCCAGTGATGTGACCGATGATGACGATGTGCGGCCTGGTCGCGGTCACTTGCGACGTTTTCGTCAGCCCACCAATGTCGCCCCCGTCAAATAGGATGCGGATTGTGGGGGACACATTGTTACCATCACGTTGGATTTGCGCTAACAAGTTGGCAAACTCTGGTTCGACCGCCAGCATGCGTTTGTCGTCAATACCCCGGTCCCCCCCCTTGCCTGTTTTTTCGTCCGGTTCACGTGAATCGCGTACCGCGTAGGCCAACCCCTCCCCCGTGCTCAAGCCACCAACATGGATGCGTAGCCGGTCGGTGCTCTGATGACGTTGACGCAAAACTGCATCAGCACGGCGGAAGATTTCACGGGGAGTCAGTTCCGCAGTCCCTTTTCTGGCCTTGCCCGATTTGCCAACAATGAGAAAAAATGGCCTTGCGTGCAAGATGCTGTCACCGATGCGTTGAAACACGCCTCGACCAATAGCGCAGCAAAGTAGCGCCAGCACGTTTGCCGCGACTGCGACGGGGTGAGCCTCAGAACTTGCGCACGATGCCTGTACGATGGCTTGCAGCAGCTCTGGAAACCCTTCAGGCGGCATGACGGGCGGTGCCAGTGGTGACGGATCGCGGTCGTCCTTTTGGCGCGATGCGGCGGCCTCATTTCGAGACTGAATGGCGTCATCGATCAGTGCATTCACGGTGTCAATTTCATTTTGCATTGGCGACCCCCGCGACATATCCGATGCGTCCAGACGCCTGCACGAGACGCGATGCGTCTGTGTCACTGATCGCTCGGTCTTTGACCATGTCCGTGGCGATAATGCTGGCCACTGTCAATTCATGGGCGACTGATTCCAGCAAGACACGCGCCGGGATCGGCGTTGGTCGGCTGCTGCCCTGGTGCGGATTGCCGTCCTCCTGGTACGCTCCCAACGCCTTCGCAGCGTCAACAAAGCCCAATCCATGCGCCGCCTGGTGATAGGCCAGCAGATCGCCGCCCTTGGCTCCGCAGGCCATGCAAATGAAGGCACCCCGTTCGATGTGAATGCGCAGTGAGTCACTGCCACCGTGAAACTGGCAAGCGGTGGTGCGCCACTTGCCGCGCCCTTGCAGGATCAGG
>CAIQVX010000203.1 GCA_903875275.1 uncultured beta proteobacterium
CCTTGAGTGCAAACATCAGCTTGGCTTGATATTGCTTCAATCCGGTTTCTGTTGCCGCCTGCCTAGCCAATGAAGTAAACATGGTTTGCAACGTCATGGCCTGCCCGTACAGCATGGCTTCCACCGAACTCATATCCCCGGCCTGAACCTTATCCACCTGCTTGCGAAAGTCGTCCAACAGGTCTTGCAAACTTGCGTCGCCAGCGAACTTGCTCCATGCCGCAATGCCGGCAGCACTTTGCACAATCGGCGACAAGGCAATTTCATGTGGCTTCGCCTTGGGTGGCTTTGGATTGGCCGCCACTGGTGCCGTTGTCTTTGCCGGTGTTGTTTTCGTGGTCGTTCTTTTTGTCGCCATGTTCATACTCCTATGCAGCCTGGGTGCTTTGACGAAACTCGCCGGTCGTCTGGTCAAACAGATTCGGATCAAGGTCGCAGTCACGTACTCGATCAAACTGGCCACCATCATCATCGTGGTCGCTGTTGGGTGTGGGTGCCGTCGTGCTTGCTGTCGCTGAGCCCACCAAGACAGCAGACAAAGATTTGGCAGCACAGAATGGTATTTCTAGATGGTCCCCGTGAGCCGGTGTAGACAAGGTGTCAGAAACACCCCTGATAGCACCGTGAGCCGGTGCAACGCAATCTTCCTCTACACCGCCAGCCGGTGCTATGGCGGCACTCTCTACACCGTGAGCCGGTGTAAGGATTTTTCTTGAGGTTGACTTCTTTGGAGTGCTACCGCCTGCATCACGCCATTTTTCATAGAGTGCCTCTCGCGTTGGTTTCGGCTTTGGCTGTGGTGCAGTGGCGTACATCCCGCGCCTGAAACCATCCACAACGTCGTCGTCATAACCGGGCAGTCTGTCCAACGTGTACCAGGTCAACGCAAACCACGATGCCTTATTAGGTCGGTGCCCCTGTACGGTCTGATAGATCAACTTCGCGTCAAGTAGCTCCCGCTTGGCCCGCAAGATCACATCGCCGCTTCGCCACCCACGGGTCACAAGATAGCGCTGTGACAGCAGCAGCCTGCCATTGTTGTTGCGGACGTATTGCCGCGCCAGTTCGATCAGCAGCGCCTTACCGGTGTACGACAGATTCCGGTACGCCTGCGAGTCGATAACGCTCCAGGGCAGTGCAATGTAGCCGCCGGGGTCGCGGCTTTCGTCAATACGACTCTTAGCCATTGGTCGCGCTCATTGCAATACAGCCGGTGCCGTAATGGCCGCCAGCGCCTGCAAAGTTGTCTTGATACGCTGATACCCGTCATGGTGGTCTGCCGCCCCCTGTGCAGCCCTTGCTGCCATGGCGTGCCCGACAATCAGCATGGCCTGCTCTGGCAACGGTGCACTTGCACGGCGGCCGGCTTCGATGCCTGCAAACTTGTTCAACAACCTATTGACGTTGGTGTGAACATGCCGCTCGTTGGGTGACCCCGCTGCCAGTGTGTGCAGGTTGTCGTGCAGTTGGTGGTACTGGGGCAAATATTCAGTCTTGCGCAGGTCAGCCGCCCGGCGGTATTGTCCGAATGCCTTGACCAGCTTCACTTTCAATTCGCGCACGCGCTTGGTGTTTTTGCTGAATGCCAGCGCCAGCGTTGCTTGATCCTCATTGAGCATGGCAAACTTTTCAGGCTGACCACGGCCCTCGATTACTCCGATTTGAAATCGAAGTATTCCAAGTTGTTGAAAGTCAGCACGATGGTTCTGGATTAGCGCCACAAGGCTTGAATGTTTGTTGCCCAGGTGCTGCGCAAGTTGCTGCGTGCTTACCCTTGGCTCTGCCGTGGTGGTGGTCAGTGCTAGGTGTTGGTGCAACGCAGTGCCTATGCTGCCAGGGGCTTGATCTGTGGCCTCACCAATGGGAAAATTCAGCGCGTCGGTGCCAGTGTGCAGGCCGTTGGTGTTGATAGCGCCAGGGGCAATTTCAATGGTGTTGGTGTGGATCATGGCCAGCCCTTTACACCGTGGCCACTGATGTGCGCTTCACCCGCTTTGCCGCCTGTTGCTTTACCTGTGCGCTGCGATCAAGCCAGGTAGGTTTAAAGGGTTCACCAAAACTTGCGCACCGCGCAGCGTGAAGACGGTTCACTAGTTCGCGTAGCTGTTGCTCTGTCTGGCCAGCGATCCGCGGTAAGCGGCTAGCGAAGTCATCTTGAATCCGGCGGCCAAGCGGGTAAACATAGTGTCCACGAAACAAGCAGGTGGACACTATGGAAACGAAGAGAGTCAAGCGTCGGATGCACAGCGCGGAGTTCAGGCAAGAGGTATTGC
>CAIQVX010000204.1 GCA_903875275.1 uncultured beta proteobacterium
CCGATTGGAGAATGCGCGGGTTTTGCCCCAGTACTTCCTCGCGGCTATAGCCGGTGATTCGCGTAAAAGCCGGGTTGATGTCGATGATGTTGACGTCGGGGTCCGTGATCGTGATGCCTTCACGTGCGTGGTTGAAGACGTTGGCGGCGAGTTGGAGCGTGGCCTGGGCGTTCTTGCGCTCGGTGATGTCCTGGATGAAGCCATAGATTCTTCGGTTCTCCAGATCCGCTTTTCCGATGGCGTGAACGTCGCGCCGATTACCTTTGGCGGTGATGATTACCGCCTCGAAATCGAAAGGTTCGCCGTGGTCGATCGCCCGGCGCACCGCTTCTTGCAAAAGCGGCCGACAGTCAGGAACATAGAAATTGACGTTATTTTCCACCGTCGGGCCAAAGTCAGAATCGACTTCGTGGATGCGGTAAACCTCCTCTGTCCAGGTTGTTTTTCCGGTGTCGATATTAAAGTCCCAGCCACCCACTTGGCCGATTCTTTCGGTCTCGGCGAGAAGATTGCGACTTTGCAGTAACGCGTGCTCGGCCCGTCGGGCTGCCACCACGTCCCAGGCAATATCGGCAAGTCGGGACACGGTCTCGACATCTCTTTGGTCGTAATTCACGGGCTTGTTGCCGACTCCCAGAATCGCCACAATGAGTTCACCCCGCATGATCGGCACCACCAGTTCGCGCTTGACCGGCGCATGGCCCGCTGGCAGGCCCTTGCGGTGCGGCAGACTGGCGTAATCGTTGTGGATGACCGGACGGCGTTCTTGAATGCAATCGACCCACACGCCAGCCTGATCCACCGAGTAGTGTTGCATCTTCCCCTCGGCGGTACACATTTCACGCAGCGTGCGGCTGGACCAATCCTGCAGCCACAGCGTCTTTTGATCGGCCTCCAGGAAGTGAAAGAAGCCGATTTCGCTGCCGGTCAGCAGTTCGGCCTCATCCAAAGTCTGGGTTAACAGTTCATCCAGGGAATGGCTCAGTCCGTACACTCGCAGGCGCAGGCTGGCTCGCAGGAACGCCTCTGCCTTGTTTCGCTCTGTGACGTCGCGCATGGCGGCCTGAACCGCAGGCTTTCCATCGAAATTAACCTGTATCCCCTGAACTTCGACGTCGATGACGCTTCCATCCAACTTGAGCAACTTCTGCTCAAGCATCGGCGTGCTGCCGCCAGGTTCAGCGTTCACGTTCAGGCGCTCGGCCACGGTCTTGCGAAAATCAGGGTGGATCAGTTCAAGCATCGGTTTGCCAACCAGGTCGCTGGCAGAAGTTGCTCCGAACATCTTGATCGCGGCGGGATTGACGTAAAGTGTCTTGCCTGCGCCATGAACAAGGATCGGTTCTGGGGTCCACTCTGCCAGGGAGCGATAGCGCTCCTCGCTGTCGCGCAGGGCTGTTTCGACCTGCTTGCGCTCGGTGATGTCCTTGAGCACGATACTCAGTTCAGAACCGCCATCGTCATCCTGCACCGCTGAGACCAGCAGATTCGCCCACCATGGCGCGCCCTCACGCCTGAGTAGACGCAATTCGCAGGAAAGTGATTTACCGGTATCTCCCAGCTCGTGGCGAAAGTCGTAGTAGATGCTCTGGTCGTCATTGAAGATGAAGCGGTTGATCGGCCGATTGATCAATTGGCTGCGCGGTACATTGAGCAGGGCGCTGGTGGCCAGGTTGACTTCCCTGATCAGGCCCTTTGCGCTCACTGTGCAATAACCCACCGGAGCCAGGTCGTAAAAATCGACATAGTGCGCGCGGGA
>CAIQVX010000205.1 GCA_903875275.1 uncultured beta proteobacterium
CCTGGCCGCAATGCAACCGAGCTACCCGCTGGCCTTTGCGCTGGCGGCCAGCAGCACCGGCGCGCCACTGCGGACGTGCCTGCTGAGCTATTCCTTCGGCTGGGCCGAGAACATGGTGCAGGCAGCCATCAAGTCGGTGCCGCTGGGGCAGAGCGCGGGCCAGCGTATCCTCTCGGCACTCAGCGCAGAAATTCCCGCGGCCATCGACCAGGCGCTGGCGCTCACGGACGAGACGCGCCAGGCTTTTTCACCGATGCTGGCGATACTGAGCGCCCAGCACGAAATCCAATACTCAAGACTGTTCCGATCATGACCCTGCACCACATCAAGAACCGCACCAAGAAGTTGCCTCCCCTGCGCGTAGGCATTGGCGGGCCGGTGGGCTCCGGCAAGACAACGCTGCTGGAAATGCTGTGCAAAACCATGCGTGACAAGTATGACCTGGTGGCTATCACCAACGACATCTACACCAAGGAAGATCAGCGGCTGCTCACCGTCAGCGGCGCACTGCCGGCCGAGCGCATCATGGGCGTGGAGACCGGCGGCTGTCCGCATACCGCGATCCGTGAGGATGCCTCCATCAATCTGGAGGCGATCGACCGCATGCTGGTCGATTTTCCGGACGCTGACATCGTCTTCATCGAGAGCGGCGGCGACAACCTGGCTGCCACCTTCAGCCCCGAACTGTCGGACCTGACGATCTACGTGATTGACGTGGCCGCTGGCGAGAAGATACCCCGCAAAGGCGGACCCGGCATCACCAAGAGCGACCTGCTGGTGATCAACAAGATCGACCTGGCGCCCCATGTAGGCGCGGATCTGGCGGTCATGCAGGCCGACACCGAGCGCATGCGCACAACGACCAAGGGACTCAAGCCCTTTGTCATGACCAACCTGAAAACGCTGAGCGGCCTGGCCGAGGTGGTGAACTTCATCGAGACCCGAGGCATGCTGCTGCCATGAACCGCACCGGCCTTCTTGCCTGTGCCCCTTTTCCCTGGCAATGCGTCACCCGGGAGCCCTGCCAATTGGGCGAGTCACCGTTCTGGCATCCGCTTGAGCGCAGCCTGTACTGGCTCGATATCGCAGCGCGGCAGGTTCTGCGCATGGAAGAAGCCAGTGGCATCGTTCAAACCTGGGACATGCCAACCGAGCCCGGCTGCATGGCGCCTGCCGCCAGCGGCGGCCTGGTACTGGCGCTGCGCGACGGCGTGTTTCGGGCTCATCACTGGGGTGGTGCACTGGAACGTATCGCCACGCTCGATTACGACCCTGCTTTCATGCGTGCCAACGATGGCAAGTGCGACGCCATGGGCCGGTTCTGGATTGGTACCATCGACGAGACCAAGTCGGCGCACAACGCCGCCCTGTACTGCCTGGATTGCCGCAGCGCGGGAGCAGCATTGGTGCAGCGCCGGGCCGGGCCCGCAACCACGGCCAATGGCCTGGCATGGAGCCCGGACGACCGAACCCTGTACTGGGTTGACACACCCAGCCACGCTGTGCAGGCCTGGAACTTTGATTCCCTGAGCGGCACCCTGACCGCACAACGGCAATTTCATCAATTTGCCCCACGTGAAAATTCTGATGGCCTGGGCAGCTACGGTGGACGCCCGGACGGCGCTGCTGTCGATGTGCTCGGCAACTACTTCGTCGCCATGTACGAGGGCCGGCGTGTCTGCCAGCTCGCGCCTGACGGAACCCTGCTGGCCCAGTGGGAAACGCCAGCACAGTGCCCCACCATGCCCTGCTTCGGCGGAGAGGACCTGCAGACCCTGTACCTGACCACCGCACGCCAGAAACGCAGTGAAGAGGAACTCAAAGCCCTGCCGCTGTCAGGTCATGTGCTGTCGATGCGTGTCGAGGTTCCCGGTCTGCCGGTAAACTTCTTCCTTGACTAGGGCCCGTTCGCCATGTATTCAGAGCTTCGCCAGATCACGGATCGCGTTCGCGCAGCACAGGCGCGTGGGACGCCGCTGCGCATCCGGGGCGGGGGTTCAAAGGACTTCTACGGCCAGTCCCTGCATGGCGAACCGCTCGATGTCGGCGCCTTGCGCGGAATCATCAGCTACGAACCCAGTGAGCTGGTGGTCACCGTGCGTGCTGGGACGCCACTGAGTGAACTGCAGGCCGCGCTTGCCGAGAAGGGCCAGCATCTGGCGTTCGAGCCCCCCTGTTTTGGCGCAGGGGGTGCCACCACCTGCGGTGGCATGGTGGCTGCGGGCCTGAGCGGCCCGGCGCGCGCCAACGCCGGCGCCGTACGCGACTTTGTGCTCGGCGTCACGCTGCTCAACGGTCGCGCCGAGTTGCTGACCTTTGGCGGCCAGGTCATCAAGAACGTCGCCGGCTACGATGTTTCGCGCCTGATGGTGGGCGCCTTGGGCACGCTTGGCGTGCTGACCGAGATCTCGCTGAAGGTGTTGCCCCGGGCGCCTGCCGAGGCGACCCTGGCGTGCATCGGCCTGAGCCAGCAGACGGCACTTGATTTGCTCCACCGCTGGAGTGGCCAGCCCCTGCCACTGAACGCGAGTTGCTGGTTGGTCGAGACTCATGCTGGTGCGACACGCGGACACTTGTACCTGCGCCTGCGCGGCGCGGTAGCGGCGGTCGAGGCGGCTTGCCCGCGCTTGCTCGCCGACCTGCGGGCCCTGGGCGGCGAGGCAACGCGCATGGACAACACCATGGCGGCACCCGATTGGAATGCCTGCCGCGACCAGACCCTGCCCTTCTTTCAGGAGCGCAGGGACGAGCTCGGCCTGTGGCGCCTCTCGGTCCCGCAAACCACGCCGGCCCTGGAACTGCCGTTTGACACTCTGGTCGAATGGCACGGCGGCCAGCGCTGGTTCCAGGCCCCCCTGTCGGCACTCGAACAACTGCGCCAGTGTGCAGCGGCCGCGGGCGGAACGGCCACGCTGTTCCGGGCTCCGGCCGGCGCGGACACGTCGTCGAGCCAACGCTTCAGCCCGCTGCAGAGCGCCCTGAGCCGGATTCACCAGCAGCTCAAGCACGAGTTTGATCCGGCTGGCATATTCAATCGCGGCCGCATGTACGCCGAGTTCTGAGCCCTCGCATGCACACCGAACTGGCCCCCGAATACCAGAACAGCGCCGACGGCCAGGCGGCAGCCGCCATTTTGCGCAAGTGTGTGCATTGCGGCTTTTGCACCGCCACCTGCCCGACCTACCAGTTGCTGGGTGACGAACTCGACGGGCCGCGTGGCCGCATTTACCTGATGAAAGCGGTGCTTGAAGGCGTCACGCCGACCCGCAAGACCCAGGCGCATCTGGACCGCTGCCTGACCTGCCGCAGCTGCGAAAGCACCTGCCC
>CAIQVX010000206.1 GCA_903875275.1 uncultured beta proteobacterium
CGGCCTGCTGGGGCACCACCTGGTGTTTCCGGCCTTCACCTTTTTGCTGGTGCTGCTGATCGAACCCCGCCCCAGCATCGCGCTGGGCATGATCCTGGTATCGTCCTGCCCGGCCGGCAACATCTCGAACTTTCTGACGCACTTTGCGCGCGGCAACACAGCCCTGTCAGTGTCCATCAGCACGCTCTCCACACTGACTGCCATCGTCATGACACCGCTCAACATCGCGTTCTGGGGTGGTCTGTACGCACCGGCTCAGCCCCTCTTGCGCCAGGTGGCAGTCAATCCGCTCGAGATGTTCCTGCACGTTTTTCTGCTGCTGGGCCTGCCACTGGTCATGGGTCTGTTCGTGTCGCGCCGCTGGCCCGTTTTGACGGCACGCGTGCAAAAACCCATGAAGATTTTTTCGCTGCTGTTCTTCCTGCTCTTTGTGCTGGCAGCGCTGGGCGCCAACTGGCAGTACTTCAAGCTCTACGTTGGCATGGTGGTAGGCGTTGTGTTCGTGCACAACGCCTGCGCCCTGCTCACCGGCTACGGGTTGGCCTGGGGTGTCAAACTACCGGAGCGGGACCGGCGCGCCGTCGCCATTGAGTGCGGCATCCAGAACTCGGGGCTGGGCCTGATTCTGATCTTCAGCTTCTTTGATGGGCTGGGCGGCATGGCGGTCATCACGGCCTGGTGGGGCATCTGGCATATCGTGGCGGGTCTGAGTATCGCCACCGTCTGGAGCCGACGCGCGCCGCGCTCCGAGGGCCTGGCGTGAGTTCGCACCGCGTTCTGGTCACCGGCAGCGCGGGCTATCTGGGCTCGCAGGTGCTGGCCGGACTGGCCGGACTGGCCGAACGGCAGGACCTTGGCGTGATCGCACTGGATGTGCGCGAGCCGGGCCGACGCTTGCCGAGGGTGAACTACGAAGTGGCCGACATCCGCTCACCCGAACTGGATGCCATCGTGAGACGCCACCGGCCCGATGTGGTGGTTCATCTGGCCTCCATCGTCACGCCCGGAAAGAACAGTGATCGCGAGTTCGAGTACAGCGTCGACGTGCTCGGCACCCGCAATCTGCTGGAGGCCTGCGTGCGAAACCAGGTGCACCGGGTCATTGTTTCATCCAGCGGCGCCGCCTACGGCTATCACGCCGACAACCCGGCCTGGCTCAAAGAAAGCGACGCCGTGCGTGGCAACAAGAGTTTTGCCTACGCCTGGCACAAGCGCCTGGTCGAGGAGATGCTGGCCGATTACCGTGAACGGCAACCGCAACTGGAGCAGATCATCCTGCGCATTGGCACCATTCTGGGCGTCACGGTGAACAACCAGATCACCGACCTGTTCAAGAAGCCGCGCCTGATCGCCATCCGGGGCTCCGACAGCCCTTTCGTCTTCATCCACGACCAGGACGTGGTGGGCGCCATCCTGCACGGCATTGATTCGTCCAGCACCGGCATTTTCAACGTGGCAGGTGACGGCAAGCTCAGCATCTTCGAGATTGCCCAGCGTCTGCACAAGCGCTGCCTCGTGCTGCCGGCCTGGTTGCTGCAGAGCGCGCTGTGGCTGCTGAAGAAACTCGGGCTGACCCAGTACGGCCCTGAGCAGCTTGACTTCTTGCGTTACCGCCCGGTGCTGGACAACTCCAGGCTCAAAACCGTGTTTGGCTACGTCCCCCAACTCAGCTCGTGCGAAGCCTTTGAACTCTGGCGAAGCGCGCAGCAGCCGAAGGCATCGTGAATCAGCGCGAGATGCGTGGCAAGGTGGTGCTGATCAGCGGCGCGGCAGGTGGCCTGGGCGCCGCACTGTGCCAACGCTACGCCAGCGCCGGCAGTCGTATTGCTGCCATGGATCTTGATGCACAACGGCTCGACAAGCTCGTGTCTGACCTGAAGCAGCGCGGTGCGCTAGCCCTGGCGCTGCCCGGCAACATCACCGACCCTGCCAGTTGCCAGGCCGCCGTGGCAGCGACGCTGAGCCGCTTTGGCACGCTGGATGGCCTGATCAACAACGCCGGCATCAGTCACCGCAGCCTGCTGCAAAGCACCCGGATCGAGGTCATTCGCCAGGTCATGGAGGTCAACTTCTTTGGCGCCGTGCACCTCACGCACTCCGCCCTGCCCCACATCACGGCGCAGCGTGGCTTCGTCGCTGCCATCTCCAGTGTGGCCGGCTTTTCGCCGCTCATCGGCCGCACCGGCTATGCGGCCAGCAAACACGCCTTGCACGGATTTTTTGACAGCCTGCGCAGCGAGGTCGAAGACCTTGGCGTCAGCGTCACGCTGGTCTGCCCTTCCTTCATACGCACCGGCATCGGTGCTGCCGGACTCGGCGGTGATGGCGCACAGGCCAGCAGCGCACGGCTCACCACGGGCGGCGAGTCCAGCGCAGCGGACATTGCAGAACGCATTTTTGTCGCCGTCGCGGAAAACCGCCGCCTGCTGCTGCCAGACCGCACCTCGCGCCTGGCCTGGTGGCTCAGCCGGCTGGCGCCACAGCGCTACGCCAGCATCATGAAGCGCCGCGTCGGCGCCGAGTTCGACGCCGCGCCCGGCCGACCGTTATAGCCTGCTGCGCCGCCCGACACCCAGCGCCGCCAGCACACTGAGCGCCATCGCCACCGCAGCGCCCATGAGGGTGGCCGCATACCAGCCACGGTCCATGAAGGTCCCAAAGACGGCAGGGGCCAGCGCCATGCCGGTGTCGAGCCCGGAATACACCATGCCATAGACCCGACCGGTGGCGGCCTTGGGTGTGGCTTTCTTGATCATCATGTCACGCGAGGGGCCACCAATGCCCACGGCAA
>CAIQVX010000207.1 GCA_903875275.1 uncultured beta proteobacterium
CCGCAATCTTCAGATTTCTGTTTGCTCCGACAGTTCCAGGGCGTCTTCCACCTCAATGCCCAGATACCGCAGAGTGCTTTCCAGCTTGGTGTGCCCCAGAAGCAGTTGCACCGCGCGGATGTTCTTCGTTCGACGGTAGATTAAGGACGCCTTGGTACGGCGCATGGTGTGCGTGCCATAGGCGGTTGGATCAAGGCCGATCTCATCGATCCACGAATCAAGAATGCGCGCGTACTGTCTTGTGTTAGCGGTGCTCTAAATCCGTAGAAATCCGGCTGCCGTATTTGGCGGCGCAAATTGGTGGCCGAAACTGACGACCTTTTATGGTGTTGAATTCTGGTGGCCAATTCCGGTGCTTGCGGCGTCACCAATAGATTGGGCCCCGTTAGGGGCCCTGATTGCTAATGGGGGCTTAAATGGTCGTCGTTATTCAGAACGGCAGTTCGTGGTCAAAGTCATCAAGTGGTTGATGGGTATTGCACTGCTCTTGCAGCAAGTTCTCAATGACTGAGCCGTAATGGATCCAGACGCGCTCGCGCATGTCATCAAGCAACTCCCATACTGCCAGCGCCTGCTCTGGCGTCCAATTGGAATTCACCATGAACACCAACCCGGTTGACAGCCCTGAGGGCTGATGCCATTTGGTCATGTTGCGCCCTTGGAGGTTTTGCGTTTGCCCGCGCGTGCCTTGGCATGCTCTTGTGCCTCCTTTTGTCTGTAAGACTCTCCCTTGATGCCAACAATCTCGGCGTGGTGAACGAGCCGGTCAACGAGTGCAACCACGCAGGCCGCGTTGGGGAACACTTCGCTCCACTCGGTGAAGGATTTGTTGGTGGTCAGGAGCGTACTTTTTTGCTCGTGACGACGGCTGACCAACTCGAACAGCAAATCGGCATAGCGGCTGGAATATGAGAGGTAGCCAACCTCATCGATTGCCAAGAGGGCCGGCCTTGCGTAATGACGCAGCCGAGTGCGCAAGGCCGAATCACTGTCCAAGCTGGCAAGTTCGCCGAGCAGCTTACCGGCCGTGGTAAAGATGACCGTGTGCCCCTGCAAAACCGCCTGGTGCGCGATGTTCTGGGCAATCGTGGTCTTGCCCACGCCAGATGGTCCCACAAGAATAGCGTTACTGGCGGTTTGCAGGAACTGCAACGTCATCAAGTCGCTCACGGCCCCTTGATCAATCTGCTCGGGCCAGCTCCAGTCGTAATCAGCCAAGGGCTTGAAGCGCCCGATATGCGCACTGTGTAGCCGCCGCTCCATGGAGCGCCGGGTATTCTCTTGCTCCTCCCAGTCCAGCAAACTGGCCACCCATGGTTCGGTGCAGCACGCACTCCAGTTGGACAGCAGGCCGTTGAGTTGCAGGGCCTGAGCGCGACGTTTGAGTGTGCTTGGATCAGTCGTTTGCATCGTCGTGGTCTCCAATGAGTTGGTCATAGCCACTCAGGCTGTGGGGCCGCACTGCAATGTCACGGGCGCGCACATGTTCGGAAAGGGCCACGCCCAGCGGGGGTGGGGTTGAGGGTGGGTTTTGCGCCTGGCGTTGGCGCTCCAAAGCCAGGCGAACGGCGTTGGGGTGAGGGACACCACGATTAAGAGCATCCGCAACGGCCGCAGCCATCTGCGTGCGCCCATGCACATCAAACAGTTCCTGCAACTGATTGGCGGTGCGCCCCAGCGGCTCCCCCCGTTTGGCAGCTTCGTTGAGGAGGGTCTGGATCTGAGGAATTACGTGCACAAGTCGGTCAGTGTCGCGGTGGGCACGCGCCCCCCGCTTGTGCTGCACCAGTTTCTCAATGTGGGCTTGGACTTCGACTTGCTGGCCCTTGTCCCAGCAACGCCGGTGGGTAGCCAGCACCTGTTGGCCATCGAGAACGCGTACCTCGCGCAGGTCGGCGCTGACGGTGAGGCTGCGCTGCACATGAGTGTGGGGGATGGAATAGTCGTTCAGATCGAAGCGCACGTAGGGGGTCTTGGCAGCAGACACGGCCTTGAGCTCGTCGCAACTAAACGGGGTCGCGGGTAGCTCCATCAGGTTGGACTTCTCCTGCTCGAAGGCTTGCTGCACCGTCAGCTTGGTGTCTTCGGGGCAGGGGCGCTGGCTCGACGCCCCAGCTACCCAGGCATCGGCCTGGGCATTGAGGTCGTCGATGTCGGTGTAGGTGCGCCCCTCAAAGAAGGCCGTGCGGATATAGCGTATGGCCCTCTCGACCCGGCCCTTTTGATTGCCTCGGGCTGGTGCCACTGGGCGGGGCTCGAAGCGGTAATGCGCCGCGAGTGCCAGCAAGGTGGGGTTGAAACGGATGGCCTGTCCCTTGCGCTCGAGCACGGCGCTCTTCAAGTTATCGTACAAAGTCACTCTGGGTACTGACCCCCAGGATTCAAAGGCCTGGACATGGCCACGCAGGAAGTTCTCCATGTGGGCACCCAGGAAGAAACGCAGGAAGATGCGTCTGGACCAGGACAGGACCATTACAAAGGCCATGAGTGGACGCTTGGCTTGGCCAATTTCGATGTGTGCGAAGTGAGCCCAGTCGCATTGGCACTGTTCACCGGGCAAGGTGCGCAGGCGCAAGTAGGCCTCGGCTGGGGGGCGCGGGCGGTGCCTGGCGATGAGGTGGCGGAAGTGGTCGGCTCGACCACCATAGCCTCGCTCCACGACCATGGCGTGCAAGCGGCTGGCAGTGAGATTGGGGAACTGCTTTAAGGTCTGCTCGATGAAGGGCAGATAGGGGGTCACGCCCGAGGGGCGCTGTGTGGGAATGATGGGCGAGGCGCCGGCTTGGGTGA
>CAIQVX010000208.1 GCA_903875275.1 uncultured beta proteobacterium
CCCGATGCTCTCAATGGTGGCCACCCGGCGCAACGCCAGCAAGCGCTCAGGTGCCAGGGTTCCCAAAGCACGCCAAGCGCCCTTGAATTCATCGAGTTTGGAAATGAGCGCCAGAATTTCAGGCGTGATTTGAATGTTGTTGGAGACCAGCATAGCCGCAAATATAGCCGTAAATAGCCATAAATCAATCGAAATCGTTCATTCAAATCGGGAAAAGGGGACGCTACCCTTTATTCCGATCTCTTGCACCTCAATGACGAGCTGGTCATCTGCCTGATCGTCGCTCGTCATCAACCCACAGACAGCGGCTTGCGACGCTGGAGGCTCTGGCTTGATCCTGCCAGGCACTTGCCCGACATCACCATTGCCGTCCGCATGGACGCCAGCAACCAGACCGAGCTCGACTACTACCTGCTGCCTCAAGTCGAATTGCCGGATGAGTCCTTCCAAATCACGCACCGCCACTTCGCCCGCCTTGAGTGTTTCCGCTTTGACAGCCTGGACTTCTTTTACCGCATGTCCAAACGGCACCGCGTGCAGCGTCCGGCCTGAAGCTTTCACTACCTACCCACCCCGAGGAACTCAAACCATGAACCACCCACCCGACAGCGTCACCCTGGTTCCCGTTCACCGCATTCAGGTTCTGAACTCGCGCGAGCGCAACCAGAAAGTGTTTGAGGACATTGTTGAAAACATCCGCACCATTGGTCTCAAGAAGCCCATTACCGTCACCCAGCGCCAGGGTGAGGCAGGTGCAGAACCCACCTACCTGCTGGTCTGCGGTGAGGGGCGCCTCAATGCATTCCGGATTCTGGGCCAAACCCACATCCCGGCCATGGTGGTCGATGTGAGCGACGAAGACGCCTTCATCATGAGTCTGGCCGAAAACATTGCCCGCCGGGGGCACCGGCCACTGGAAATCCTGGCCGACGTCGACGTGCTTCGCACCCGTGGCTATGACGCCGACACCATCATCCAAAAAACCGGCCTCTCCCAGAAATACGTCAAAGACATCGTCTTCCTGCTAGACCACGGTGAGCGCCGCCTCATCGAGGCGGTGCAACGCGGCTCCATACCGCTCACCATTGCCCTGGAGATTGCCCGTGCCAAAGAAAGCGACCAGAACCTGGGCGACATGCTGCAACAGGCTTATGAAAACGGTCATTTAAAAGGCCATCAGGTCATTCAAGCCAAGCGACTGATCGAGCAGCGCCCTGCCACAGACGCCACTGGCCCCTCCGTGGCCCAGATCCGTCCACCCACCACCAGCTACAGCCTGGTCCGCACCTACCAGAACGAGGTTGAACGCCAGCGCAAGATGGTGCTCAAGGCCGAACACGCCCATCAGCGCCTGCTTTTGGTCATCCAGGGGCTCAAGAAGCTCCTGGCCGACCCCAACTTTGTCAACCTCTTGCGGGCTGAAGGTCTGGACACCTTGCCCAATTGCCTGTCGGATCGCATCAGCGCCTTGAATGGAGCCACCGCATGAACACCATCACGCAGCTCAATCTGCCCACCGCCCCGCTCAACACCCTGCTTGGCTTTGATCTGGAGACATACCAGGTACCTCTTGAGCAATTGCTGCCCAGCAAGAAAGTGCAAGACGGCATCATCAGCACCCACAAGTACAAGCAGCTGGTTTCGTCCATTGTCGAGATCGGCCTAATCGAGCCCCTGTCCATCATTCAGCCCGACCCAGCCAAGCCCGAGTTTCTGCTGCTCGACGGTCACCTGCGCGCCCTGGCCCTGAAGAACCTCAACATCAGTGTGGCCCCGTGTCTCGTCGCCAAGGACGATGAAAGTTACAGCTACAACCACCTGCTCAATCGGCTTTCAACCATTCAAGAACACGTCATGATCCGCCGTGCCATCGAGCGCGGTGTGCCCAAAGAGCGCCTGGCCCGGGCCTTCAATGTGAATCTGGGCGCCATCAACCGTCGGGTCAACCTGCTTAAAGGCATCGCGCCCGAGGTGGTTGCCCTGCTGCAAGACAAGCAGTTCACGCCCGATGTCACCCGTGTGCTGCGCCACATGAAGCCTGCCCGACAGGTGGAAGCCGTTGAACTCATGGTGGCCAGCAACACTATCAGTGTGGCGCATGCCAATGCACTCTTGAAGGCAACGCCGCCAGAACAGCGCACCGACACTCCCCGCGCCGCCACTGCAAAGGCACCACCGCTGGAGCAAATCGTCAAGCTGGAAAAAGAGATGAACCAGGTCCACACACAGTACAAAGATGCAGAAAACCATTACGGCTCAGACCTCTTGAATCTGGTCCTGGCCAAGGGTTACCTTGCCAAGTTGCTGGCCAATGAGGCCGTAAAAGCCTTTGTGGACCAGCAGGCGCCAGAGATCCTGGGCCACTTTGAACTGGTGGTCAACACCGTCAGTATGGAAGAAGCTGTTGAGCAACAACAATCAGTCGATGTTGTTTTGGAACCAAAAGCCGCTTGATACCAAAGAATGGGAATTTTGATCAGGTACACTTTGGCCAAAACAGGGCAACAGGTTCGCGATCAAAGATGAACCAGGTCTTGTCAGGTCTAGGGAACTGTCACGCATGAAACCGTCAAACACCAATCAGAACTGTCCAGGTCAAATGACCAGGAAATAGCTTGCCATTTCTTTTAGACGTGCTAGTATCCGTTCAGAATTGAACAAATAAACAACAAACCGGCCTGCCGAAGGCTACACGGCACGGCGGTAACCGCCACCGAGGGCAGTAAGTCCAATATCTGCAAGTCTGGACTCCCTTTGATTTCTAAAGCGTCCATTATCCCAGATGGCATGGCAAAGGGTCTATCCCCCATTTGGGGGAATGTCGGCAAGTTACTAAAGCTGTCTTGCCGTTCTTGATATGCCTCAATACGATTTGCGTTGTAAGGCTTGCAAGACGAAAGCTTTTGTCAAAGTCCACGGTTCAGCCGAGCCAATGCGGAATTGAAAAATACCCCAGCTCGCGACTGAGGTAACCCGACTTCGACAGCTAATCGCGAAATTCCGTCTTTTTTGGCCGGCCGCCCCAATGAAATCAACGACTTACAAGCGATTTTCTGAAAACATGGGTAATGGCACGTTTTGCTATTTGTGAATTTATTTGACATTGGTAATTGTTGAATTTATAGTAGTGGCGTGTTTATCAAAGTTACCAACTCA
>CAIQVX010000209.1 GCA_903875275.1 uncultured beta proteobacterium
GCATGGTCAAGCGCGGTGTGGCCGCACTGGTGACCGACGGCGTGGTGCGTGATGTCTCGGGCGTGCTGGGCAGCGGCTTGCCGGTCTGGTGCAGCGGTGCGGCGGCGCCACCGTCGGTCGCGGGGCTGACTTTTGTGGACTGGCAAGAACCGATTGCCTGCGGCGGCGTGGCCGTCTTTCCGGGCGATGTGGTGGTGGTGGACGACGACGGCGCCGTGCTGATTCCCGCTGCCCTGCTGGACGACATCCTGACCCTCGCCCCCGAGCAGGAGCGGCTGGAGAACTGGATCATGCAGCAGGTAGAAAACGGAGCGGCACTGCCGGGTCTGTACCCGCCCAACGCCGAGAACAAGGCGCGCTATCTGGCCGAGACCACTGGCAAATAAGACCGGCGTTACAAGGCTTCGCGCAAACGCAGGGCAGTCCAGTCGCCGTTCTTCCAGAGGCTCTCGGTGCTCTCTTGCCGACCCAGCAGCAACGCCTGCAGCAAAGGCGCCAGCGGCGTGCTGTCAGGATCGGCCAGCAAAACATACCGTGCCGCCTCGTCGGCACCCTGCTCTTGCAGCAGGCCGATCCAGTCCAGTGTGCACAGCGCCTCCAGCACTGGCTCCAGTTGCAGGCTATCGACCCGCAGCATGGCTGCCAAAGGCTCTATCGCCAGACCTTTGACCTGTTCCGTCCTGGCGCGTTCGAGTTGCTGCAGTGCCTCCAGCGCCAGTTGAAACTGGAAGCCGGGCGTGCGACCGCGCAGTTCGCGCCCGGCCAAGAGGCTGGGCAGGTAGGCGGTGATGACGGCGCCCAGCAGGACAATCAACCAGGCGGTGTAAATCCAGATCAACAGAATCGGCACCGTGGCAAAAGCCCCGTACAGCACGGAATAGGTCGGCACTTTGGCGAGGTACAGCGTCAGCAACTTCTTGGCGACTTCCAGGCCAGCCGATACAAACAGGCCGCCGGCCCAGGCGTGCGACCAACGCACCCTGACGTTGGGCACGTAAAAGTAAAGCGCCGCCATACCACCTGCCAGCATGAAAAACTGCAGCAGGTCCAGCAGCAGTTCAACGCCCCCCGGCAAGACCGAGACCACGCCACGGGACGCAGAAATGGCGTAAGAGCTCAGGCTCAGACTGAAACCCAGCAAGAGCGGCCCCAGCGTGAGTCCCGCCCAGTAAATCAGAATCCGCTGTCCCAACGGGCGTGGGGTTCGCACGCGCCAGATGCTGTTCAAGGTGTGGTCAATGGTCAGAATCAGCGCCAGCGCAGTCACAAACAGCACCGCCACCCCGGCCCCGCCGAGCTTGGAGGAGTGGCTGGCGAACTGCGTCAGGTAGGCCATGACCTGGCGTGCGATGTTGTCGGGGATCAGGCTCTCCATCAGCCATTTCTGCAGCACATCCTGAAACCTGGAAAACATTGGAAAGGCGGTAAAGACCGCCAACGCCACGGTGATCAGGGGGACCAGGGCCATGGTGCTGGTAAAGGTCAGGCTGCTGGCGGTAACGCCCAGGCGATCCTCGCGAAAGCGCTCGCGCAGCGTGCGCGCCGTGCTCTTCCATGGGAAACGCAGAATTTGTTGAATCATGGCCGCTATGATGCCACTGCAATGCAACAAATCCTCGAAGTCTCTCCCAAACTGATTGCCAGAACCCGCGCACTCGCCGTAGCCAGCCTGCTGGGCCTGATCGTGCTGAGTCTGGCCTGGGAACTCTATCTGGCGCCGCTGCGCTCGGGCGGCTCCTGGCTGGCCCTGAAGGCGCTGCCGCTGTGTATTCCGCTGGCCGGTCTGCTGAAGAACCGCCTGTACACCTACCGCTGGGTCAGCCTGGTGGTCTGGCTCTATTTCACCGAAGGCGTGGTGCGCGCTTACAGCGATCTGGGGCCGGGCCGTGAGCTGGCTCTGATCGAGGTACTGCTGTGTCTGAGCCTGTTTGCAGCCTGCCTGCTGCACGTGCGGCTGCGCCTGCAAAGCCCTGTTTCAAGGAATTCATGACATGCAAAGCCTGCTCGGCACCCTGCGCCACATCGTCGGAAGCGCCAACGTACTCACTGACGGCGACCTGAGCGCCTGGACCCAGGACTGGCGCAAGCGCGCCCAGGGCAAGGCGCTGGCGGTGCTGCGCCCGGCGTCCACCGATGAAGTGGCACAAATCGTCAAGGCCTGCGCTGCCTGTCTCGCCGAACACCCGGACTGCGGCCTCAGTCTGGTGCCACAAGGCGGCAACACCGGCCTGGTGGTGGGCAGCACGCCTGACGGGTCCGGACACCAGATTCTGCTGAGCCTGCAGCGAATGAACGCCGTGCGCAAGCTCGATGCAGAGAATCTCACAATGACGGTAGAGGCCGGTTGCATCCTGCAGAACCTGCAACAGCGGGCCGAAGAGTCGGACCTGCTGTTTCCGCTGAGCATGGCTTCCGAGGGCACGTGCACCATCGGTGGCAATCTGGCCTGCAATGCCGGCGGCACGCAGGTGCTGCGTTACGGCAATACCCGCGACCTGTGCCTGGGGCTTGAAGCGGTCACCGCGCAGGGAGAGATCTGGCATGGCCTGTCGGGCCTGCGCAAGGACAACACCGGCTACGACCTGCGCGACCTCCTGATTGGTTCGGAGGGGACGCTGGGCATCATCACGGCGGCCACACTCAAGCTTTACCCTCAGCCTGCTGCACGGCTGACGGCCTGGGCTGCCGTGCCATCCCTGGAGCATGCCATCGCACTGCTGGCCCTGGCGCGCCGCCGTTTTGACGCGGGTCTGACCGGCTTCGAGGTCATGGGCCGGTTTGCGCTGAGCCTGGTGGCCAAACACTTCGCCCACCTGCACATGCCGGCGCACCTGGACGCACCTTACTGCGTGCTGCTGGAAATCTCGGACCATGAATCGGAAACGCATGCCAGAGCGCAGTTTGAAGCCTTGCTGGAAGCCGCCTTTGAACAGGGCCTTGTGAGCGACGCGATCGTGGCCGAGAGCCTGTCGCAGGTCAATCAGCTCTGGCACATCCGCGAGAGCATTCCGCTGGCGCAGCCGCTGGAAGGACTGAACATCAAGCACGACATCTCCGTGCCCATCTCCAGCATTGCCGAGTTCGTCCACATCACAGACGCCCTGCTGCAGCAAGCCATCCCTGGCGTGCGCATGGTCAACTTTGGCCACCTCGGCGACGGCAACCTGCACTACAACGTGCAGGCGCCCGAGGACATGGACCCGGCACGCTTCCTGGCCGGGCACGAGGAGCAGGTCAACACCCTGGTCTATGACAGCGTCACCGCATTCAAGGGATCGATCTCGGCCGAACACGGCGTCGGCAGCCTGAAAGTGGAACAACTGGAGAAGTACAAGTCCCCGGTCGCGCTGGACCTGATGCGCGCCATCAAGCGTGCGCTGGACCCGCAGAGTCTGCTGAATCCGGGGCGGGTGGTGAGGGATTGAATCGATAATTGAAACCTATGACACAGCTCAGCGTCCCCTCACAGTACGAAGATTTTCTGCGCCATGTCGATACCCACGGCGTGTTCAAGCCCGACCGCACCGGCACCGGCACCAAGAGCGTTTTCGGCTACCAGATGCGTTTTGATCTGAGCCAGGGCTTCCCGCTGGTGACGACCAAGAAGGTGCATGTGCGCTCCATCATTCAGGAGTTGCTGTGGTTCCTCACCGGGACCAGCAACAACAACTGGCTCAAAGAGCGCGGTGTTTCGATCTGGGACGAGTGGGCGGCGCCAAATGGAGACCTGGGTCCGGTCTATGGCGTCCAGTGGCGCAGCTGGCCTACACCCGACGGTGGCCACATCGACCAGATCGCCCAGGTGATAGAAACTCTCAAGACCAACCCGGATTCGCGACGCATCATTGTCAGCGCCTGGAACGTGGCCGAGCTCAGCAAGATGGCATTGATGCCATGCCACGCCTTCTTTCAGTTCTACGTCGCGCCCGCTGCCGCCTCAGGGGAAAAAGGAAAGCTCAGTTGCCAGCTCTACCAGCGCAGCGCAGACATCTTTCTGGGCGTGCCCTTCAACATTGCCAGTTACGCCCTGCTCACCCACATGCTGGCGCAGCAGTGCGATCTGGACGTGGGTGACTTCATCTGGACCGGTGGTGATTGCCACATCTACAGCAACCACGCCGAGCAGGTGGCACTGCAACTCAGCCGCGCGCCCTATGCCTATCCGACGCTCGTTATCAAGCGCCGCCCGGCCGCGCTGTTTGACTACGAGTTCGATGATTTCGAGTTCATCAACTACCAGTGCCACCCGGGCATCAAGGCGCCCGTGGCGGTCTGAATGAGGCTGCATCTGATCTTTGCCCGCGCCGCCAACGGTGTCATTGGCAAGGGCAACGCCCTGCCCTGGCATTTGCCGGAAGACATGGCGCACTTCAAACAGACCACCATGGGCTGCCCGGTCATCATGGGCCGCAAGACCTGGGACTCGCTACCGCCGAAGTTTCGTCCCCTGCCTGGTCGCCTCAATGTGGTGCTGACGCGCCAACCAGGATGGACCGCGCCCGGTGCGCTGTGCGCCCATTGCCTCACGCAGGCCTGTGAGCTGTGCCCGCCGGACAGCGACGCCTGGGTGATCGGCGGCGCCGACATCTACGCGCAGGCCTTGCCACTGGCCAGCAGCGCTGTGGTGACAGAAATTGAGGCAGACTTTGAGGGGGATGCTTTTGCGCCACAATTCGGGCCACAATGGACGCAGACCGGTCGCGAGAGGCAGGTCTCCGCCACTGGTCTGAATTTCAGTTTTGTCAAGTACCACAAAGATACAGGAGTTTGAAATGTCTGGACATGGATTTCACGTGCACGGCCCGCATGACCACGAACTGGAGCACGCGCAACAGGGCGGTCATGGCGGCGAGCATGGCGAGCACGGTGGCATGATCAACCAGATCGCGATGTTCACCGCCATCATCGCCACCGTCGGCGCGATCTTTGGCTACATGGGCGGTGCGACGCAGGCCAACGCCGGTCTCTTCAAGAACAATGCCGCCATCAAGAAGACCGAAGCCTCCAACCAGTGGAACTACTTCCAGTCCAAGAGCACCAAGCAGTCGCTGGC